>NZ_JAMZMM010000099.1 GCF_024178385.1 Limnofasciculus baicalensis BBK-W-15
GGAGTGGGGAGTAGGGAGTAGGGGGAACAATTCCCCTAACCTCTAACATCTAACATCTAACATCTCACTTTTCCGCCCATTTATCAATTTAAAAACTGCATATCTTTTAGTTGGTTAGCAGCTACAGCTTTATCGACTAATTGGAGCCATTGCTGTCGATCGTTTCCCTCTTGATTGACTCCAAATTCAAAAGGCCAGATTTTAGCTCTTTCCTGAAATATAAAAACTTGCCATTCATTTTTCATATCTTTAGTGCGCAAAACGCGATCGACAAATTCCTCAATTTCGGCAAAGACTGCGTGAGTAGGCTCACTAGAAAATTCTTCTAAAACTTGTTGACATTTAAACACTGCTTCGTCTTGGAGTACTTCGAGATAGCTGAGGATTTCCTTAGCTTTTAGTTCTCTAGATTCTGTTGACGTTGATTGAGACAGTTGCAGATTGGTTCTAGTTGGGTTAAGGTTGTCCAAGTAAGGTCGAATTCGGTAATGGAAGTGAACTCGATAGGATAGATCGAAATCCGACAGGTTTTTGAATGCTTTTTTGAGTCTCTTTAAATTATCTGGCAACAAATCCACTATAATTTTAATAAATTCAGATCCTCTTACCTCTGTCAAGCCTCCCAAATTTCCCTCTTTAACCAAGACATCAGTCACTTGAGTTTTTGCTCCTTCGACATACTTACTCAGCACCTTATCGATTCCTTTTAAGTGCCGCGTCAGTCTCTGGCGGATTTCATATAGGTATTTAGCGTAGGTTGATTGCCAATCGCCTTCTTCAAAACGCCGATTTATAATTTGATTTATTGGGTAATTGTTGGGCACTACAGAATCATTTTTACATGTTTTGATAATTAATTCAACCTGTTGTCTAAATAGCTCCTCCTCGCGGCGATCCATTTTGACTCGATCCAGATGAGTCAGGAGTTCATCAAGTCGCCATGTCAAGCTTGACCAGAGTTTATTGAATAGGGGCAAAAACTTTTTCATATCATTACTATCATTGACGACTGCGCCGCTTGACCAATCTCTACGAGCGTTTTCTAGCTCAGTATTGATGGAGATTTGAAGTTGGTTGATTTGTCTCTGGTAAGCTCGGGCATGTTGTTTGTCTAGATAAGTAATATTATTGGCGAGATAACTGAGAACTAAATTAAAAAATCCGTTAGTTTGTTTGGGATTGCTACAGTTTACTATCTCGCAGCGGACGACATTAATCTGGTGTTCACGAATGGTGGTTTGATGCTTTTGACAGGCTTCTAAATTATCTTCAGAAGCCATGGCATTGAGAATCATAAAGGAACGATTTTCAATGTTATGTAATGCTTCAGTCGCGGTTTTGTATAAGTCTAGATCGCGTTTTTCCCAGCCAACACAGAGGGGATCTGGTTTGCGGATGAAGATAACAACATCAACTTCTTCTCCTAGTCGGGTTAATTCTTCTTTTGCGGGTGTGTTTTCACCTAATCCGGGGCTATCAACGAGAGCAATTTTTGCTAAATCTGGATATGTAAAGGGACAGAATATTTTCACATCTCGCACGACTAGATGCTCGAAGGAAATCAAATCACCAAGAGGAAACCTTCGCTGACAAATATATTGATAAATCCGCTCTTTAGGTATTCGTGGTAATTGTCGTGGTTCTCCTGATTTTAAGAGATGTCTGTATTCTGGCAAGTTTTTGTGATAATCTTCTTTCAAGTATTTGTATATGGATATTTGGCTAGGATCTGTCCCGGTAAATTCAGGTAGATATTTGGCAAATTCATTGAGGGTTTGAGGTGGATTTCCTAAACCTAATAGTTGGTAGTATGGTTTAATTACCTCCTCTATAAATGTCTGTTCTGAATGTATGACAACTTCAGCAGATGTTTCCTCTGGGTGATGATAAAGAGTATTGATAACTGCGGTGCAGGCTCCTCCTTTGAGAATTGGAATTACAGACATTGTGACTCCGCTGAGGCTTTGGAGAAAGGTACTTTTACCTTGCCCTACTACTCCGACTACGCCAATTGTTAGGTTATGGCGAGACAAACGCTGTCTGAGTTGGCACAATTGAGCGAGTTGAGTGGTAATTTTGAGTTGTAGGGAATTCAAATCGAGATTGGCAAGATGTGAGGTAATGTCGGGTTCTTTAATTTGTTGTTGTAAATCCTCGCGGCGTTTGTTAATGATTCGCAAAATATCCGCAAGCAAGTTGAGTTTTACCTCGACACTGGCAATTTTTTTGACGAGGGGTTGGCGTTGTCCAATAATGTTATCAATGGCTTGAGATCGAGTTAACATCCATTTGAGTCTTACAAAATGGTAGATGGAATGTCCGCAATAATTGGGACAAGTTTCTGGTTGTGAGAAAAAGATTTTGATAAATTTTTTTAGGTTATTAGCGATTCCGTTGAAAAGAAATTACTGCCCACGCATATCAATTTAGGTAGATAACTGGGTTGTTGACACTCCCCGGACTGAAGTCACGGGGATTCTTAAGACTTCGCAGCCTTAATATCCTGATTAATCAGGTTCCCAAACTCACTACGTTTGCTTTTTGAGCGTGGTGATATCTTTTGGGCGTTTAGGTGTCTAGCACCAAGTTTCGCCGAGTCCCGACGTACTATTTCTAATCCTCTATCCCTGATAGTTTTTGCCGCACCAATATCAGCGTGTTCATGATAGCCGCATTCAGTACAAATGAATTTTTCTCTATTGCGGTTACTCGCGTGAATATGGCCACAACTTCTACATTCTCGGCTAGAGTTTTGGGGATTAACTTTAATTACGACCTTTCCTTGCTTTACAGCGAGATACTCAATCTTTAAAATTAAATCGCTCCAGCCAGCATCAGCGATAGCACGATTTAAACCTTTCTTTCTTGACTGTCCATTAGGCATAAACCGCCCTCTATTGTCAGTTTTGACCCGACAGCGTTTCATCATTCCAGAAACGTTTAAATCTTCCAGGGCAATTCCATCTACATTTCTCGATACAATCTGGTTGGCTACTTTCCATTGGTAAGCTTGGCGTTTATCAGCAATTCGTTTGTGTAAGCGTCCTAATTTCTGAGCGGCTTTTTTTCGATTATTACTCCCTTTCGCTTTACGACTAACACTCTTTTGTCTAATTTTGAGAAGATGTCGAGTTTTTTTGTTGGTTGAGAACTTAGGATTGTCTATTTGATGTCTATCTGACAGATGAACAAGTTTGGTAATCCCTAAGTCACAACCGATTACTTTTTTCACCTCAGCTAAAGGTTTAGCCATGTAATCTGGTACAGTTTTATCTTCAATTCTGAGAGACAGAAACCATCCATGTTGACGCTAGGGATGGTTTAGTTGGTAATTTTAAGACGAGTCTAGGGATCGCTAAAAATATCTAACTGTTCCACCGCTATATTTGAAGAGGCATTGTTTGTCAACTGTTGTTGGTCTTGAATGCCTGTACGAAGTCCTACTGCAATTTTACTATGTTTTTCGATTTGTCCCATCACTTGTTTTGCCCGTTGAATCACCACTGCTGGTAAACCCGCCAAACGCCCAGCCTCAATCCCATAGGAGCGATCCGCACCTCCGGGTTGCACTTGGTGTAAAAATATAATTTGGTCTGGCAGCTCTTTGACTGTCACTTGATAATTCGCAACATTGGGTAAAATGGAGGCAAGTTCGTTGAGTTCGTGGTAATGTGTGGCAAAAATGGTTCGCGCCTGAATTTCTGTGGCTAGATACTCTGCCACCGCCCAAGCAATGGATAATCCATCAAAGGTGGCTGTACCTCGTCCAATTTCATCTAATAATACTAAAGATTTCCCGGTAGCGTGATTGAGGATATTGGCAGTTTCGTTCATTTCTACCATAAAGGTAGATTGCCCCGTGGCTAAGTCATCTACCGCACCAACTCGCGTAAAAATGCGATCGCAGATTCCCACATTTGCCGAAGTTGCTGGTACAAAACTCCCTGTCTGTGCCATCAGTTGAATTAATCCTACTTGCCGTAGATAACAACTCTTGCCACTAGCATTTGGCCCTGTGAGGATGATTAAATCTGGGGGGTTGTTTGTTGTTTGTTGTTTGTTTTTTGTTTTTTGTTGTTTGTTTTTTGGGATTAGAGTCTTAGTTTTGGTATTTGGAGAAATTCCTTCTTCCCCACTCCCCACTCCAAAAAACCCACTCCCCAAATAAGCGGAATTGGGGACAAAAAAACCTGTGGGTAATGATTTTTCGACTACGGGATGGCGACCTTCTATAATCGTAATTTCTCTAGTTTCTACTATATTGGGGCGACAGTATCCTTGATGGACTGCTACTTCTGCTAAACCACACAATACATCAACTGCGGCTACGGCACGAGATACATTCCGAATTGCTTCGGCGTGTTCCCCTACTTCGGAACGTAAATTGCCAAACAGTTCGTATTCTAATCGGTTTAAATCATCTCTGGCGGAGAGAATTCTTGTCTCCCTTTCTTTTAATTCTGTGGTAATGTAGCGTTCTTCATTAGTAAGGGTTTGCTTGCGGATATAGTTTTCTGGTACTTGATCTGCTTTAGTCCGGGAAATACTAATATAGTAACCAAATGTTTTATTATACCCTACCTTCAGATTAGGAATTCCCGTCCGTTCCCGTTCGGTTAATTCTAAATTAGCAACCCATTGTTGATCGTTTTCCGCAGTGAGACGCATGTCATCTAACTGAGCATTCACTCCCGATCTAATTAAGTTCCCTTCCTTTAAATGGAGTGGGGGCGACTCAATAATATGGGCTAGAATTTTTTGCCCTAATTCTTCTAAGTTTGGCGGGACTTTGTGCAAAGCTTTTAGATAGGGAGAAGAACCATAAGTGGCAGTTTCGGCTAAATATGATAACTTGACAAGAGACTCTGCTAATGCTACTAAATCTCTAGCATTTGCTGTTCCAGAACCTGCCCTTCCCGTCAAACGTTCGATATCGTAAATACCCCGTAATAACTGCCGTAAATCTTCTCGCAGTGAGGTATTTTCGACTAATTCTTGAATGGTATCTTGTCGCGCCCTAATCCCTTTAATATCTAAAAGTGGTTGTAATAACCAGCGGCGCAATGCTCTACCTCCCATGGCTGTAGCAGTTCGATCCAGTGCCCAAAGTAGGGAACCGTGAAAAGTATTATCTCTAACAGTAGCCGTAATTTCTAAATTGCGGCGAGTTTGGTGGTCGATAATTAAATAGTCGGCAATAGTATAAGTGCGTAATCGTTGCAGGGCGATATAATTTTCTTTTTGGGTATCTGCCAAATATTCCAGTAAACCACCAGCAGCGCGGACACTTAAAGAGAGATGTTCGCAACCCATGCCTTCTAGGGATCGCACTTTAAATCTTTCTACTATTCGCTGTCTTGCTTCCCCATGACTGAAGGGAGTTTGGGGACGAAAAGCATAACAAAATGAATTAGGCAAACAATCTGGCAAACGATCTGATTTTTCCCCTGGGCGCAACATATTCCCCACATCTAAGGCATTCGCAGGGATTAATATTTCTGCTGGTTGTAAGCGGAGAATTTCTTGGCTTAGTAGATCTAATTCTGTTGATTGAGTGGTAAAAAATTCTCCTGTAGAAATATCAGCATAAGCTAAACCCCAATGAGTTCCAGCTATTACTACAGCCGCTAAAAAATTATTACGTCTAGCACTGAGCATCCCCTCTTCTAACAAAGTACCAGGAGTTAAAATTCTGGTCACCTCGCGGCGCACCTGACGACCTTCTTTTTGGGCGATTGCGGCATCTTCTACTTGATCGCAAATTACGACAGCAAATCCTTTTTCTACTAATATAGTGGAATAGCGATCTAGAGAATGGTGGGGTACGCCTGTCATAAATACCCGTCCAATTCCCTTCCCCGCATCCTTGCTAGTTAAAACTAATTCTAATTCTTGCGCTAACCGATGAGCATCCTGAAAAAATGTTTCGTAAAAATCACCTACCCGATAGAGTAAAATAGCATGGGGATATTGGTCTTTTAGTTCAGCAAAATGCTGCATCATCGGTGTCAATTTGCTGCGATCGACTGTCCGATGATCGAGATTTTCTGCCGCTACTTGCAGTGCTTTGTCTGTAGCGCGAATGGCATTAGCACTGTTGGTTTCGTCAGGAGATGTAGATGCGTTGAGGTATCCGCTCATGGGCGATCCGCAGAATGGGGTAGTTCTTCTTGACTGTATCTCAACAGAGGCGCGATCGTCAAAGCCATAATTTTAATCTTATCGTGGTGATGGCAAGGAATGGAAGCTGGGACAAAAGGGAAGAGGGAATGGTGTCGCATTATCTTGTAACACACCCTCGTCGGGTGACAGAGCTAAAATGATGGAATGGATCTGGCTTGGGTCGAGGGTTGTTGCCCTTTGGCGGCGGAAGATTAATTATTTAATTAACCACTAAGACACGAAGACACGAAGGAGCAAATGGATAATATTCTACCCCAAAGGGGGTAAAATAGTTTAATCCTTCATCCTTCACACTTCATCCTTTAGTAATGAGCGATTCTGGTTTACGGGAATTATTGATCCGCCTCGGCAAAAATCTGGAGCGGGATGAGTTAGTTCAGGAAACCACCGACTATCTCAGAAATTTACTTAATGTCGATCGGATTGTTCTCTATTATTTCTATAATGAATGGAAGGGACGGGTTACTTTTGAATCTTTAAGTTCTCATCAATTATCTATTTTCGGTTCTACAGGTGCTGATGATTGTTTTAATGATGAATATGCGGAGTTATACAAAGCTGGCAGAGTAAGAGCGATCGCAGATATTAGATTAGAAGCTCTCCACCCTTGCCACCGCGAGTTTCTTGAAAGTGTTGGAGTTCGTGCTAATTTGGCTGTGCCCATTCTCAATGAGAAACGTTTATGGGGTTTGTTGATTGCCCATCACTGTCAAGATGCTCATTTCTGGTTACCTGGGGAAATTAAGGAGATGAAAAAAGCGGCTATTACATTGGCAACCGCTGCTTCAATTCAGGATAGTTGATATTATGGGTATCGGGCAAGCACCATTTGCAATAAAGGTAGGGTGGGCACTCCCCACTAACTTCATCATCAGCTTTTCAACTTCTTCATGGGAGTGCCCACCCTACATCCCACATTCCCCTAAGAGCCAATTGTTAGTTATGATACCTATTGTTCGATTTGTGCGATCGCATCTTGTGGGAATACATTATTTTCAATTACTGCCCTAATCCCAGGTAGATATTCATCCATCATCGTCAAGTTGGCATAAACCAAGTGATTAATCAATGCTGAGGTAAGTTTATCTCCTTCTACATCAATACCAGTTTTGTAGCGAATTTCTCCATCGCTAAAGTCTAGCTCAAAGTTACCAATCATCATCCCATAATTTGCTCTAGTAATAAACTCAGCTATAGCCAGTCGCTTGGATTCTGGTGCGCTGATGGGGCAAATTGAATAGAAAACAAATTGTTGCTGTTTTTCTCTAGCTTTAGCATAACATTTCCATGTTCCATCTTTCCGTAGATAGTAGGGAATATGGGGCTTGAAAATTTTCAGGTGGTTCGTTATTAGATTCAGATATTAATTGAGGTTGCTGTTGGCTGAGGTTTAAAATATAGGCGGCTGCTTCCGAAGCGTTAGTAGCATTTTCTAGTAGGAGGGGAAGTAAATCTGGTTTAAGAATAGTTTCGATTTGGATGTCGGGTGATGGTTGGAATTTCCCAGCAGAGAGTAAACCACGTATTTCGGGCTTAAGATTAAATAAGGCGTTGTTGTCGATGCGTTGGTAGACTTCTAGATTAACGTGGAATGTGAGACGACAGTCAATAATTTGGTCGTTTTCTTGGGTGAGGGATAGGGTTATGGTTTGGAGAGTTAGGGGGGTTTGGGTGGAGTCGTGTAGGGTTAACTCGTTGTCTAGTTGATAATTATCGGTATTTGTAGTCATTTGTCTTATTCTGTATCTTTCTCATCTATAATAAATGTACATCAATATGTCCACAAACCAATGTTTTCCTACGAAATCACGTCCCCAACGGATGCCAGGAATGACCTTTTTAAGTTGTTAGACGAGTTTGTCAAAAATCATCATGTTTACATCATTAATCGTCGTGAAGGGGAGAATGTCGCATTGATTGCCGAGTCCGATTTGAGGAGTTTAGTTGAGACAGTTTATTTGTTGCGATCTCCGGCAAATGCACGTAGATTGCTGGATGCAATAGATGAGTTGAAAACTGGGAAAATTAGACCTCAAACGATTGAAGAACTTCAGGAGGAGTTGGGGATTGAGCAAGAAGAAAAAGAAGAAAGTCAACCAGTTTCAATTAATTCCTGAGAGTTTTGTAACTGAAAAATAGCTTTATTTGCTATTTCAATAACATAAGTGCTTTCATCCTCCAAAGCTTCTTGCCAAACTTCAAGCAGCCTGGGACGATTTAGTACTAAAAGTGAGTCAGCGGCAAAAATACGCACGTAAACATCTTCATCTTCTAGAAGCAAAATAATTAATCCGTCTACAGCTTTCTCATCATTATAGTACTGAAGTTGCTGTGCCACTATTTGCCTTGGTCTTCTCGCTCTTTTCTCCCGGTAAACCTCATCAATCAGACATTTCAAAATTTCAGGACTTCTATAATTTTCTAGAGCAGATAAAGCTTCACTACGGACTCGCTCTTCAGGATCTTGTCTGGCTGATTCAATCAGATACGACACAGTACGAATATCGCCAATATCTCCTAAATTGCAAGCTGCTGTACCTCGTACTTCGAGATCGGGATCGGATAAAAAAGGAACTATAATTTCTAAAGCATTATCTGGTTTAAGAGTTCCTATTTTATCTAGCGCTAACTCACGAATATCTGGGTTTGAGTTTGACAATTCTGCTATGGCTGTCTGTAATTTATCCATAAAAATATTAATAATGTAAGTGTTACGTGGAAAACCCATGTCTACATTTCACCCCATTCATTTATCCGTTCATCAAAAGAAGTAATTCCTCCTAACTGATTACATATATTCTCTATAGCCAAAGCATAACTAGCACCATTGACAAAGAATGATTCAGGAAATATGCCAAGAAAAATCTGGAGCTGATAAAAAATACCACCTATCTCAACACTATATAATTCTGGTGTTGGGGCTGAAATATCTTTGGCTAATTTTTGGACTTGATCTGAACTATTAATTACCGTCTTTGCTTTTTCTGCCAATGTCTCATTTTTGAAATCAGCGATAATCATACACCCAATTTCTTGCGGATCATTGCCTTCATTCCACGGTGAATCTAGATCGTAGGCATAGATTTCAATGTCTTCTTCAGATAATTTTGGCAGTCCTGAAATATGACCATTTAAAGTAACATTTACTCGCCAACATATTGACCAATAATCTTTCCAGTATTTTGCATCTAAATCTCTGTAATAATTAGATCTATAAGCAATGCTGTCCCAATATTTTGGAGCAACATTAATCCCAAGGGTATCCAATATCTGAATGTAAAAATCTAAAGATTCTTCAGGCAAATTGAGAGTAGCGATTGGAGTCATGTTAAAAGTTATAATACTAGAAGATTCATCTTTCTGATTTAAAGATGGATGCCATATTATATAAGTAGGATCTTGTTCCATAATATACCTCTAATCTCTTTCATCTGGACCTTTGAATTTTTCACCTATATCAAACCGATATTCTCCTTCCATTTTTGATTTTGCACCATCACTACTATTTTGACTCCGACTCATAATTTTCAATTCGTCAAGTCGTCCTGCAAAAGTAAACCAGTTGCGGCGAGTTGGCTGATCTGTATTGTATCCAGTATCATTCCAATGGCTCATGACAGATGGAGCGTGTTCAATCGTTACATCTGATTTAGGTACAACCTTACCGCTTATTGGATCTTTCCAGTTGTCTTTATCTACTTGATATTTAGTAAGTAGTTGATTTCTTCTTTCTATTGCTTCTGCACTATAAGGCTTATTAGAACCATAAAATCGCTTGCGTATTTTGTCCTTACTTCGATATTGTTCTTTGAGCATTCCATCCTTAATATACTTTGTCTCTCGCATCAAGTCTCTTTTAGGTGTCTCTCCTTCAGGGTTAATTACACCCTTAATGTGGACAGTTTCAGTCTTACTGCTCTCTTTATCAACAACAAGCTCAAGAGAAGTCAAGTCATACTTCAACTTAATATCTGGTAGATGTTTTTTAACTTCATCAGAAGATAGATTTTGCCCTTTTAACAGGGTATCAGCTTCACCTAAAGCTTTCTTAAGGTCAGCTTCCTTCTCGTCTTTCGTCCGCTCGTCAGGCTTACCCTCCTGATCTTCCTTATTCCCCTTACCCTTCTTCCCCTTAAACAAACTCTTCGCCTTCTGAAGCACCTTATCAATCGCCAAATCAATCCGCTGACGAATCTTCCCAACAATACCCTGCACCTTCTTCGCCAAGTCACCAATACCCAACAATGAAGCCAAGAAACCAATCACCACAGGTAACGACTTCGCCAGCGCATTTTCCACCAATTTCGCTGCACCACCAACAGCACCAGAGGCAATAGCAACTACTGCATCAGTAATCGCACTCACCAATTCTACTACCTGGCTACCCTGGTTAACAAAGAACATTACGATGTCATAAATTGCCATCGCTGCTTTCACAAATGCTGAAGCGGGATTCAATAAACCAATTATCCATTTCACCCCAGCGGTAATTACCTGGGTAATCAGCATTCCTTTAATTTCTTCTATTACTGTTTCTTTCAAATCGCCAAAATGTTCTTGGACATGTTCCCATAATCCCATCGGTCCTTTATTCGCGATAATCTGGAATATCTCGACGGTTTTTTCCATCCCCTTGACTATCGGTTCACCAAACATTTTCACCGCTTTCATGCGGATATAATTCCAAGTTGTCCCTAGTATCTGCGTGACTAGACTAAAAATGCCTTGGAGACTGAAGATATCCTCTGGTAATTGCAGCCCTAAAGCTCCCATTGCACCTGTCAGCCAACCCATTAAACCTGTCTGGAGGTGGGTGATAATGTTACCGACAAAGTTATCGAAACCTTGCTTAATGCCACTGACGAGATTCCCCAGGAAACCAATCGGATCTTTAATAATGTTTGCAACGGCACTCGCGGCTTTTGCCAAGACTCCCATCAGCATATCTTTCAATTGCATGATGGTTTTGATAGTTCCTGCTATGGCATCTGTTGCCTTATCCACCAACCCGCGATTTTCTGCCTTCATTTCCTCAATCTTGGCATCAATCGCTTGGAGGTTTTCGTTATACTTCTGCGCGAGAGAATCAACTAATTCATTCTGCTTGTTATCGACACTTTGTTCTAATTCATCAAATTGCCCTTGAATATTTTGCGCGGCTTCTTGCCCGACTTGCCGCAGGTTTTGAGGTAAACTAGTGACATACTTTTGAATATCTTGTTTACCTTTGGCAATTTCCGCCTTGGCTGTATTGAGTTTGTTGGCAACCAAATTAGCAATTTTATCGATAGTTTTCCCCATACTGGCGAGGTACTGTTTCTTGCCTTCTTGATAGAAAGCGTTTACCTCGCTGGGCATACCGAATAATTTATCTTTAACCCATTTTCCCTTACCGAGTACACCACTGTAGCGCTCTTCCTTATAAGCATCCATTCGCTGCGTAACATAATTCTCAAACTCTGTCTTAGCAGCAGCAGCACCTTGGTCAAATTCTTGATTTACCTGTTTATCTAACTCACCTAGACTTTTTTCAACTGTCTGTTTAGTCTTGTTATAAATACCCTGAATATGGTTAGCAACTTCCGCCCGTTTTCCCTCATCTTGTCCCTTGGTTTGACCTTGAATGCCAACTATTTGCGTTAATAATTGAGCGCGATTTCCGTCCATTCCTTGCAACTGGTTTTGCGCTGTTGTTTGTGCCTCTCCTTGTGCCTGAGTTAGGGTGGCTTTCTCTTCTTGGCGATAGGCTGTTGGTGCTGTATTTGCTTGAGTTTCGGCTGTATTCTTAGCCGCTAATGCACCTTGGAATTGTGGTTCATTTGACTTTGCCAATTGTTCTTCTGTAACTTTGGCATCAGTCATCTGTTTGTCAAGAGATTGGCTGCCTGCTTGTAAGGAAACTTCCGCTTCAGACTTCGGTTTCGGTGCAGCAGCAGATGCACCAATATCAGAAGTTGGTGAACCTATCTGATTTGGTGGTAATGGTGTGACAGGTTTAGCCGGAATACCACTGGTATTAGGAGATTCTTTAGTTTTGTTTTCAATTGAATCGGCAGCTTGTTTTTTCTCTGCCGTAACCTGGGATGACAAATCCCCTTTTACGGAATTGATTTTATTATTATTTTTGAAATTATCTGCTTCTTCCAGAGTTTGGGGTGTAACTGCCGCAATCTTTTCCATCAGTGCGGCTTTGAATGCTGCGGCGTTAAATTTCCCTGGCTGCTGCTGATTAATTTCCTCAACCTGGCGATGCTGGGCTTTACTGGTGACTTCGTTAGCTGGAGGAATTGCAGCCGCTTGTGCTTCGGCTGATTTTTGTCCTGCTGGTGGATGATTTTTTTCCTGTTGAGCTACCTTTTTGGCGCGATCGACTACTATTTTAAAAGCAGGATCGTTTTGAGGAGAAGCAATATTTCCACTTTTAGCAGTACTAGATGGAGTTGCTGGTTGGGGATTTTCCTTTCGCTGAATTATCTGTTTTTCTGTAGCATAAAGTTTTTTTGCTTGTAACTTATTTTCCTTCCTCGCCAGTTTTCTAATTGATTTCGGCTGAATTGCCCCCGTTTGCTGCACTACATGAGTCAACTCATGAGCAATTAATTCCTGCCCTTCCTGATTCTGTGGCTGATATTCCCCTTGCTTAAAGAAAATATCTTTACCAGTAGTAAATGCTTTCGCCTGTATCGATTTATTCAGCTTGTCAGATGTACTATCGGTGTGAACTTTAACTCCACTAAAGTCAGCCCCAAATGCCGACTCCATCGGTTGTCGCACATCATCAGATAGCGCATCTCCACTCCCCCGTTTCTGTTGAATTGTCTCTTCTAGATTGGATTGGGCACTTATCCCACTTTCGTCTTCATGCTGGGATTCATTCTCCAACCGAAATGGAGTTAATTTTGGCTGAATTCCGATTTGCGAATTTGCCGTATAAACTGGAATATCGATAAAGTTTGCTGCCGGATAAGCAGATGGCTTTCCCTCTTTTTCTGTATCTAATGTTTCTGATTGGTTTTCTGTTATCTCACTCTCTGACTTTTCTTGAAGCTGTTGTGCCTCATCTCCATCAGTATCCGACATCTGCTGGATTTGGCTAACCTCTCCTGAAGCTGGCGCAGGGACTTCAATTGCTTCAATTTCTGGTTGAGCGGCAGTAGTATCATCAGGAAGCGGTAATGATGCCTGTTCGTTGACACTTCCGTCTAAAGACGGCTCGCTCTCGGCTTCGTTTCCTGTAATATCGTCAGTAGTTGATGGTTCCTCTTGTACATTAACTGGTAATTTGAAAGCATTGTAGCCAAAACTGGCTAGATTCTTCAGTTGCTCTGGCGAGAGTTGGACTAAATTTTTACGAGCCTGCGGTACTTTGAAGCGGCGTTGTCCCCTGGGATTGGGGAATGATGTCCGACTGCTGGGAAGGGAACTTTTTTTCCTGAGCCAATCTCTACCAGACATTCCCCGATCCTCCACCAGAATTAAAGTTCTTTCTATTTTAAATGGTTTCAGGCAAGTGTATTCTTATCTCTTACAAAACTTTACAAATCACAATTAGTTAAAGCCCTATTGCCTTTTGCCCGAGACGAGGGATAATACTCCCTTACCGTGGGAAGATTAATTTTTCAATTAAACACTAAGACACTAAGAAGGAAATAGATAGATAATCTTCTTCGGCAAAGGGAGGGCGAGTCGCTACTATAATCTATAGTAGCGACTCGCCCTTACACTCAAAACTACTTTAAGCAGGGGTAACTTCAGATTTTTTCTCCAATAAGTTGAGAATTGAAGATTTTTCGAGAAGTCCTACTAATACTCCATTATCCCGCACTACAGGTATTTGAGTCACCTCTCCTTGTTCCAAGAGTACAACTACTTCTAACAAAGAGCTATCTGATTGTACAATTGTTGAAGCATCAACAGGTTGGGTGAGTTCTCGGACTGGAGTTATCGGCCAATTGGAGGTGGGAATAGTCTTTAAATTATCCACTGCGATCGCACCTAATAGTTGACCTGCTTCATCGGTGACTAAGAATTTCCGCCATTCACCTTTGCCAATCACGTAATTGTTGGCAAATTCTCGCAAAGACAAGTCAGCAGATACAATTGGACTATTGGGCATTACTGCGTCTTCGGCTTTGAATGCCATTAGCCTTTCTTGAATTGTAGCTGATTGAGCTGAACGACCTGCATTTTGGAGTAAGAATAATCCAATTAACAGTGTCCAGAAGCTACCAATACTACTAAGTCCTAAGATAGAGAGAGCGCCTAATGTAATTCCTACCCATCCGATAAATTGACCGACACGACTAGCAAATACTATGCCTTTATAGGGATTGCCCGTAACCTTCCAAACTAGTGCTTTTAGGATGTTTCCCCCATCCAAAGGTAAGCCAGGAATTAGGTTAAATAATGCCAGGACTAAGTTAATATAAGCCAGGATTTGCACAATCGCGAGAGTCGCACCAGACATGCCAGTATTGACACCAATAATAGTCAAGAGACCGAATAGTGCTAAACTGACTAATGGACCTGCGATCGCCACCCAAAATGCCTCAGATGGGGTTTCTGACTCTTTCTCTAAACTGGCTAAACCACCAAAGAGAAATAGGGTAATTGACTCGACTTGAATTCCCTGGCGAATGGCGACTAAACTATGTCCTAATTCGTGAGCTAAAACTGAGCCAAAGAACAACAGTGCGCCAGCAAATCCTAATAACCATGGTACTAAACCATGTAATCCTGGAAAACTCGCCAGATAACCCCCAAAGTCAAAGGTGACTAAACCTAAGACTAAAAACCAAGAGGGATGGACGTAAATGGGAATTCCTAATATATTACCAACACGAATACTGCCGTTCATATTTCTATTTCCTCAGCTTTTTACAAAAAACGAGTTCATTTCTATGTCTCTATCGTAACGAAATGTAAACCCAGCGACCACAGAGTAACTGTCGTAAAATCCGTCATCTAGGGTTCGGTTGTTATAGTAAGTGACATTCGTACATTTTACTTTCTCTTCCTTCTCCCCCTTCCCTTATCCTCCTTATCTTTCCTATAATGGGGTATGGGCTGGCTATTCCTGATATCGTCGATAATAATAAAGAATAAGCCATTCGCTTCCTAGCAAGAGGCAAAAGATGGCAAATGTTATTGAAAATACATA
This sequence comes from Limnofasciculus baicalensis BBK-W-15, assembly GCF_024178385.1. Classification (GTDB taxonomy): domain Bacteria; phylum Cyanobacteriota; class Cyanobacteriia; order Cyanobacteriales; family Coleofasciculaceae; genus Limnofasciculus; species Limnofasciculus baicalensis. The sequence goes on from NZ_JAMZMM010000099.1 coordinate 15,344, forward strand.
AAGTATGTCTATTTCTGAAAACGGAACCACCCCTTCTTACCGCCAAGAAGAGATCCAGCAAATCCTGAATCTCGCGATCGCACGTCAGGCGAGTGGCGATGACTTTTCGCGATCGCAACTAGTGGAAATCGCCGCCGAATTGGGGATTTCCCTCGAAAAGCTTAACTCGGCTGAACAAGAGTGGCTGCGCCAGCAAGAAACACAGCAAAAGCACCACGAATTTAATATCTACCGCCGTCGCAAATTACAGCAATCTTTTGCCAAATATGTTATCATAAATGGTTTCTTCGTTGCCCTTAACCTCTTGAGTGGAGGCACGCTTTCCTGGTCGTTATATATCTTATTGTTCTGGGGTTTAGGACTTGGACTTAGAACTTGGAATACCTATCAGTTAGAGGGAGATGAATACGAACAAGCATTTCAAAAGTGGTATCGTAAGCAACAGCTAACTCAGTTAACTCAATCTATTTTTACTAGGGTTAATAACTGGTTGAAGGCTTAGATTGGTTGAAGGCTTAGATTGGTTATTGGTTATTGGTTATTGGTATTTCAAACAACAAACAACAAACAACAAACAACAAACAACAAACAATGCCAAATCCATTTTTACTCAGCCGCGTACTCCTGCGATTCAAAGATAAATCAGATGAATTGATAAATGAATTATCCGCTGCAACATTCACTCCAGATGGTAGCTTGTGGCTGGGATCTGATGAATCCCTAACCCTTGAACGCCTCTCTCCCCTTGAACATTGCATTTTTGGCAAACATAAATCATTTTTTATGGGGGACTTCATCGAGCTATTTAATGATGAAGATGAAATCGATATTGAAGGTATAAGTTACGCCAACAATTATCTTTGGATTACAGGTTCCCATAGTACTAAGCGAGGAAAGCCAAGAGGCAAAAGTGCCCAAAAAGATATTAAAAGACTTGCCACAATTAAGACAGATGACAATCGCTATTTACTCGCTCGTATCCCGGTTTTAGATGGAGAATTATTAAAATCATGTTCCCATCCTGATAAACCAGATAAAAAACTTACAGCCGCCTGTCTAAAAAAAACAGAAACCACTAATATTCTGATTGAAGCCCTGAAAGCAGACAGCCACCTAAGCCCTTTTTTAAACTTGCAGTTACCCAGTAAAGATAATGGATTAGATATTGAAGGATTAGCAGTTTGTGGAGATAAAATTTTCTTAGGATTGCGGGGTCCAGTATTGCGGGGATGGGCAATTATCTTAGAATTAGAAGTAGTAGAAAGTGATCCAGGAGTCTTAACCCTCAAAGAAATTGGCGAAAATGGAACCCTATACAAAAAACATTTTCTTGATTTGAATGGTTTAGGGGTGCGGGAACTCTGCTTAAATGGTGAAGATATGATTATTCTGGGTGGAGCAACCATGGCTCTCGACGGTTTGATGCGAGTTTTCTGTCTCAAGGGAGTTTTAAACCATGATGGCGACAGCATAACTAGTGCGGGTTCAAAAGAGTTGGAGATATTATTTGACCTACCATTTACATTAGGATGCGATAGGGCTGAAGGATTAACTCTATTTCCCTGTTTAGGAGAATCAGATTCTTTGTTGGTGGTTTACGATTCGCCCTCTCCCACCAGAAAAATCGAACCTAATACTATTTATGGAGATGTTTTTCGCCGGAAAGTCTGACAAAAGTTGAACTATTTTTAATTAACACTCCCCGGAATCAAATCGCGGGGATTTTTAATCCTTTGCAGCATTAATATCCCGATCGCTCAGATGCACCGAGCTACCCATGGCTAGGGCGTGGTGAGATCCTTTTAACATCTCACGCCGACAACACCGAGTTGCGACATTTGGCATAATCTAGAGAGGTATTTTTCAGTTGCGGCTTTGGGGTTAAGTTTTGATTCAGCACATCCTCATGAGTGGCGAGGATATACTCAATTCCCCAATGAACGTACTTTTCTATTCGCAAACGCAATTCTAGGGAATGAGAGGGAAATCTGTTTTTAACGAATCGATTGAGTGAATCTTTGCTGGGGAAATAGGTTTCCGGAATTGATCCCATCACGTAGTCGATTAATTTTTGGCGAAAGTCTGGATTTCCAAAGACTTTCTTGCCGGATTCATCCGGATAAACTGCTAAAGCATGATCGATTTCTTCATTGACGACTTGTAATCCTAAATCGACGATTTTGGGGGAGATGGTTTGAGACATGACTTGTTTTCTCTAATTGAGGGATATCAGATAGGATGGAAGCCGCAGCTCTTGAAATCACTAGCTTACTGATATTTAGGGATAGCGACTCCAAGAGTCGGACTATTTCTGTAGGATATAACCTAGGGCTATCCATCGACTTTAAACCTCAAAAGTTAAAATTTCGGGTAAGAATATCCAAGTAATGCCATTGAAATCTAAAGAAAAGATTAAAAAACTGGCATGAGTGGGAGGAGTGGGAGGAAGGGGGGACAAGAG
>NZ_JAMZMM010000524.1 GCF_024178385.1 Limnofasciculus baicalensis BBK-W-15
CTCCCACCCCGGCTAATGTTATCAATGCCCCAAAAGTCTGTGATAAGGGCTACAAATACTATCTGGGGAAGTGCCGGAAGATCCTGTAGGTGGTTAAGTCCGTTTCATGTAGGGTGGGCACTCCCCCTTAGCACTTGAAAAGCTGATTATTACATTAGTGGGGAGTGCCCACCCTACGGTTATTGAAGATGATGCAAAATCTGAATAAAATCCCCACTTAAAAAGATTTCAAAGCCAAGGGATAAGAATCTACACTATCTTCAAGTCGCGTCAAATCCAGTAAAAAAATAGTTGTTGCCATTTCATTGTGGGCGACAACAGCAGCATAGCTGACTAGCTTGAAAACACTGGATCTACTTTCAGACTGAGGTATGCTTCGCATTAGATCTAAAGGTAATTCTACTAAATTGGGTGGTTCATCCACCACAATGGCACAGAGTTCCCCATAAGAGGTGCGGGCAATCAATAGAAACGATTTGCGATCGCTTAAGTTTGATAAACTATTAGAGTTTAACTCTTCATGCCAATCAAACACGCGAATCGTATGACGGCCAAGTTGAACTAACCCCATAGATCTTAGTCCATTGTTGTCTCCCACAGGACAATTGATAACTTTTAAGACATTGGCGATGGGCAGTGCCATGAGGCAATCCCCAATCCTAAAAACAATGAATTTTTCTAAGTTTAAATTGTCTTGCATAGTTGTTGGTGATTGGTTGTTGGTTGTTGGTGATTGGTGATTGGTTGTTGGTTGTTGGTGATTGGTTGTTGGTTATTAATCCAATGCGCATCTAATTAAAATAATCACAATTTGTGAAACTTTTGTAGGGCGGGTATCTTGCCTGCCTCATTTATACGACTTATATGCGTTACAGATCAGTACTGATTGTCCATAACAAACAACAAATAACAAACAACTATTAACTGCTGACTGAAATTTTACCCAATACATCCGTTAGCGTAGTTAATAGCTGGTGTTCGAGATAGGGTTTGCTGATATAAGCCGTTGCCCCTAACTCTGAGGCAATTATACGGTGCTTTTCGCCACTGCGAGATGTCAAAATTACTACCGGAATTTGGGTTAAACTTGAATCTTGTTGACGGTATTTGAGAAACTCAAACCCATTCATTCGGGGCATCTCAATATCGCAAATTACTAACTGAATATTGGCATTATGCTGAAGTTGCTCAATCGCCTCATAACCATCCTTGGCTTGCAATACTTGATAACCAGCTTTCTGTAAGGTTAGGGAGACAGTTTGGCGCACAGTGATCGAGTCATCCACTAAGAGAACTAATTTAGGAAGTCGGAAGTCTAAATCCTGAATTTTTTCTACTCCTTTATCTGTTTTATACTCTCCTCCTGGCAATTGTTTTTGCTCTTGACTTGTGAGAATTCCCTGGTCTAAGGTAGCATTAGTTACTGATAAGCTTTGACTTGTATTACTATAAGTTTGTCGATCGCATAAATACTCCATCAAAGCCGAGCCATCTATCACTAAGGTCAACCGACCATCTGGTAGAATACTACCACCATAAACATAGCTTGGTGGTACAATTGTTGCACCCAAAGGACGAATAACTAATTCCTGTTCTCCGATTAGTTCATCTATTTCTAAACCAAGAAGCTTATCCTCGTAGCGAATGAGAATAATAGGCATTTCCTGTGCTTGAGTTTTCAATAAACGCCGATATTTTATCGAAAAAGGTTTGGTTATTCGTGAGGAATAATCTAGCGCAGTCCCCAATTGAAAAATCGGGATAAGTTCCTCATCATTTCCCGTGCCCCATCGCAAGACTTTGCCATCTTCCCAGCTTCTGATTTGACTAGGTTGAGGAATAATGATTTGCTCAATTGCATCTGATAGTAAGGCATAAATGCAATCATTAGCTTGAATCAGGAGCAATTTAGCAATCGTTAGACTGAGGGGAATTAGTAGTCTGAATGTTGTACCCCAGTAGGGTGTGGATTCAACCACAACTGAACCCTGGAGAGATTGAACCTGGGAACGCACCACATCTAAACCAACACCTCGTCCAGAAAGATCGTTAACACTAAATGCTGTAGAAAAACCAGGTTCAAATAGTAAATCTGTGAGCTGAGATTCATTCATAAATCTTGCACCTTCTCCGTCAATTAATTGACGTTCCACTGCTCGTTTACGAATCAGTTCAAAATCCAATCCTTGCCCGTCATCCCGCACTTCAATTACTAAATGTTTACCCCGATAATAGGCAGATATTTCAATATTACCTTGGTTCGATTTCCCCCGTTGTTTTCGGATAGCAGGAGACTCAATCCCGTGATCGAAAGCATTGCGAATGAGGTGAAGTAAGGGATCGTAAAGTTTCTGCGCGATAGTTTTATCTACTAGAACCTCATTTCCCCGCAACTCCAAAAATATTGGTTTATTGTGTAAGGTTTCTAACTGCTTTAGCACGCGGGGGAAGCGACTGAAGACATCTCCTAAAGGTAACATTCTCGCTTCGACGAGAGTGTCGCGGGTACTAGTTAATAACCGACGCTGTTTTTCCATCGTCTGCTGAGACGATCTCGCGAACAAATCAATAGCTTCAGTCGCCTCTGATAATTGCACCGCATCATCAATAATTGACTGAATTAGTAATCCAGATTCATTATAACGTTCCAATTCCAGCGGATCGAATTGATTGGCAATTAGTGATTGGCGATTGAGGAATAGAAAGTTATTTTTCCTCATCCTTATATCCCCTGGTTGATTCCCCATTTCCCATTCCAAATTCCACCGTTGTCGGGACCAATTAAATTCACGATCGTACCAATCTTGCAGTTGATCTAGTAGTCGCTGATGCTCTTGAAGACGGGAGAGAAGGGATCGTACAGCTACTCGCACTTGTTCGTTTTCTAGTGACTGACGGTTTTGGTTGGTTAGTAATTCGCCAACTGAGTAATTCAAACTTTCTAAATGTTCAACATTAACTCGTACTGTTTCAGATACTGAAGCTGATTCTTTCTCTCGATTTGGATATTGGGGAGATTGGGGAGTGGGAGTTGATTGGGAAGATTGGGGAGACAATGGGGAAGAGAATTTGGTTTCTTGTCCTATTTTTTCTTTATCCTTTTCCTCTATCTGTAGGTTTAGTAATGATGCTTCTTTTGCGATTATTTCATCAGCTAAATCAGATTC
>NZ_JAMZMM010000100.1:0-17690 GCF_024178385.1 Limnofasciculus baicalensis BBK-W-15
TCCCAGAAAACCTTTTGCTACGATCGTAAAATCCAGATCTTCCATGAAGATCATAATAGATGCGATCGCGGTAGTTCATCGTTAACATGCTAAGATTGTAGCATATCTACTACGACTTCGCCAAGCAGTAGATGTAATATTAATGGGCATCGTAGCTTGCTTCTGCGAAGCAGTACCCATTAATATTACGCGGGGAGTCCATGTATCCCGCCGCCAAATGGAGTACCATTATGGCGGGGGTCTTATCGCTCCCCGAACCCCTCATTAGGATAAATAAACTTTTGCTGAAAGTCGCCACCTCTATAGTTGGTGCTTTAGCCCTAAAGCGCCAACTACGAACCCAGGAAAACTGAATACTTTACCAAGTAGGATCGCTGTAAAGATTAACGGTTAACTGTTGGTAACCAATTGGTACAGAACTAATACAGCAGCATATTGTGTCTCCATTGTCAAGCTCCACTTCACAAGCATGACAAGAACCCATCAAGCAACCTGTGGGAATAAACACGCCAGCACGTTTGGCAACTTGAAGCATTGGTTCTCCCACCTCGGCATCAATGGTAATATCATCTGGCAAAAATCGAATATTAACAGTCATTGGTGGGTTGTTGGTTGTTGGTTGTTGGTTGTTAGTTGTTAGTTGTTGGTTGTTGGGTTTTACTAGCAATAAGGACAATTTATTTTTACTTTTGACTTAAGCTGTTCATCATTTAAACTGGGATGTCAAGATTTGGCAAAAGGTTATGGGATATAAAGTGTAAATTCTGGTATATCACAGTTTAAATGCAAGACAGCTTATCACTCATTCTGAGAGGGTAAAACAGGACTCAAATCCAAATGAGTTTCCACCAAATCTGCTAGTCTATTTAAAAGAGCTTCTCGCTGTTCGCGGTAATTGGAAATCCCAGTGGGGAGAGAGGAAAGTCCCCGTTGATTGCGGAGATGATTCAACCAGGAACGTCGCCAAGGTCCATTATCAAGTAAACCGTGAAGATAAGTACCCCAAACCGATTGATTCAGCTCAACAATGCCCAATCCAGGGTCATCAAACAAGGGTTTATAAGCTAACGTTTTAATAATATCCGATCTATTCTCCACAATTCGAGAACGTCCTTGATGGATTTCGTAACCTGCTACTGGTAAGCCAATATAAGGGTAATTAGAGGTAACTAGGCGCTGACGAGCAACTTTGTTCCCGCCAATCCAAGTCTGTATCGGCAATAAATTCAACCCATCATATTGTCCCTCATGACCTTCAATTCCGTCAGGATCTGTTATCTTTTGACCGAGCATCTGGAACCCACCACAAATGCCTAAAACTGTACCACCGGAAGCAGCATATTTTTGAATTTCTGCGGCCATTCCCGTTTGTTGCAGAACTAATAAGTCACCAATTGTAGTCTTTGTACCTGGGATAATAACTGCATCAGGATATCCCAAAGAGCGGTCTGGTGTGAGATATTTTACTGTAACGCTGGGTTCTGCTTCTAGGGGGTCAAAGTCAGTAAAATTAGAAATCCGGGGTAGCCGAATTACAGCAATAGTAATTTCACTATCTGGCTTTTTCTGAGGGTTACGATCTAGTAAACCGAGGGAATCTTCTGCGGGGAATATATCTTCTACCCAGGGAATCACTGCCACAACAGGAATTCCCGTGCGGTTTTCTAACCAATTGATACCGGATTGCAATAGCGATCGCTGTCCTCTAAACTTATTAATAATCACTCCTTTAATTAAAGCCCGTTCATCTGGATCGAGGAGTTCTAGCGTACCGACTACATGAGCAAATGCACCGCCGCGATCGATATCAACTACAAGTAGAGTGGGGGCATTTAGATGCTTGGCTACTCGCATATTAGTCAAGTCACGATGCTTTAGGTTAATCTCGGCTGGGCTACCTGCACCTTCGCACACCACCATATCGAATTCATTGCTCAGACGTTTTAAGGATTTTTCAATTGCTTCCCAACCGCGATCAAAATATTGCTCATAATACTCAGCAGCGCCAACTTGACCTACCACTTCTCCCATCAGGATAACCTGAGAGGTCATATCTCCTTGGGGTTTGAGTAATATGGGATTCATCTCCACACAGGGGATTACATCAGCAGCCCAAGCTTGTACCGCCTGTGCATGTCCAATTTCGCCTCCGTTTGGCGTGACATAAGAATTCAATGCCATATTTTGCCCCTTAAACGGGGATACACGCCAACCACGCCGCGAGAGAATGCGACAGATTGCTGTAACTAGTAATGATTTTCCTGCGTGGGATGTAGTTCCCACCACCATAATTGCTTTCATATCGGGGAATGGGGAGGAGAGTTTTGAGTTTTGAGTTTTGAGTTTTGAATTAAAACTATTTCCTAGGCTCTTATTCAAATAGGCAGTCGCAACCAGCGGTTCAATGTATGATAAAGCCGATCTAATAGTGACGGAGGGGGTAATGTCTTTCCTTCGTTAACCCATTTTTCCACAAGGTAGCGTCCCAAGGGTGTTAAGCGGAAACTATCGGTGATACCTTGTCCATCAACTTCTCGTCGCAAAATACCGACTTGAATTAACCAGTTTAAACTACTTTCTACTGCCAATTCCGATAGGGGGCGTTTGGTATACTGGAGTTCAACCCCTGTTTGAAGTGCGATCGCGCCGATGGGAACGCTATTGCCACCCATTGCGACAAATAAAGGTAACTGAAAGGGCAAACAACAGATTGCTCGCTGGGCGCGACGGACACTGCGAGTTGGATATTGAATTAACTGGGTGTTTTGAGACGGAATTAAAGTCATCTTTCTTCCTCCCTGGAGACTCCCGCCATAGCAGAACTGGCGCTTGGCGGCGAGAGGAAAGGGCGGGCGGGGTCTAGGCAACATAAAATTAATTCCCAATTGAAACACTCATTGTAGGTTTTTTGATTGGAAACCTACAAAACCTCGGATTTCTCCGATAAAGTTAGCTTTGACAAAGTTAGAAGTCGGTACTATCCCTGGCATCACTGGCTTAACCCTTTTAAACCTGTTTAACCTTTGAGTTTTAGAGCTACGGACTAGCTACGCATCCATAGGTAAGAACTTAAACGCTTGCTTCTAACGTAGGCATTCCTGCCTGAGTCTGGTCAACTAGGGCTATATTGCAGAGCAAGCGTTATAGTCGGTACTCCGATTTAACGGCGGGTTGTTGACTACAATATTTTTAAAATTCACAGGGGACTGACCCACCATCCCATAGTTATATCCTATACCAAGTTGCAGCTCTTAGTATTCCGTCAAGAACTCACCGTTTTAGACCAATTTAATATCCAATTTAGATGCGCATCAGCTTAGAAACCCGGTTTTTCAGAAAAACCGGGTTTCTGGAACCCCTCAAAACTAGTGTGGCTCCCTACAAGGACTTTCGTCCGGAGAGTGTCAAAGCGTGTAATATTTACAAGGGAATGTTTGCATCGCTATTTGAGGGACGAATATCTATGGCTTTACAAGTTGGTACGAAAGCTCCGGCATTTACTGCCAAAGATGCTGATGGGAATACCGTTTCGCTGTCAGACTTGGCAGGTAAAACTGTTGTTCTATATTTTTATCCGAAAGATGATACTCCTGGTTGTACCAAAGAAGCGCAAAGCTTCCGAGATAACTATGCCGAATATCAAGGCAAAGATATGGTTGTTCTCGGTGTCAGCACTGATGATGAGGCATCTCATAAACTGTTTCAGGAGAAGTACGGGCTGCCTTTTCAGTTGCTAGCAGACTCAGATAAAACCATCACTAAGGCTTATGATGTGGATGGCGGTGGTTACGCCAAGCGCGTCACCTATATTATTGATGGCGACGGCAACATCGCTCATGTGGATGAGGCGGTGAAAACGGCTACTCACGCTCAAGATATTTTAGCGGTGATGGGTTAAGGTTTACTGGTAGGGAATAACTCTGGCTATTTCCCTACCAGTTTAATGGGTTTAGATGCTATCTGGATCGATGTTTAATTCGCGCAGTTTCGCAGCTAATCTTTCAGCCCGTTGTGCTTGTTGTTCGGCACGTTGTGCTAATCTTTCAGCCCGTTGTGCTTGTTGTTCAGCCCTTTGTCTTTGTTGTTCAGCACGTTGTTGGGCTAATTCTCGCTCTTCTTCCAATTCTGAATAGGAAAGAAACTTTTGTCCATCGGGGCGATAAATTTCTAATCCTTCTTCTCCTAACTCAAATCGCACTCCTAATCGCGGACTTACCCATCCTAACATTGGTTCGATTACTTCTAGGAGTCCGTCAATTCTTTGCCAACCGCTTAACTCAGTGTATTGTGGATCGTATAGGTAATATTCCTCGACTCCATAGCGATTGTAAAATGAAAATTTACGATTCATCTTGGTTTGACTGTCATTGAAAGAACGAATCTCAAATATGACTTGCGGACCAATACCATCTTCTTCCCATTGTAGGTAAGAGCGTCGCTCATTTTTCGGTCTGCCAAATATTATCATGACATCTGGGGCTTGGGATATGTTAGGAGTGCCCTCTACTGGATACCAGAGTAAATCGGCTGCGACAAACACATTCTCTTCATTTTTATATAGGGATTCGCATCCTTCTTTGATTTTGGTAATTAGTTTGTACTGAATGGTACTATCTGCCATTGGGTTATCGTCGCTTGAGGGATAAATAATGGGTTCAGTTGTCAGTTGCATAGCTGTTACCATCCATAAGTTTATTTATTCTATTAGCAACCGCCACAGCGATTAGGACAAGGGGCTTAAGCGGGGCTTAAGCCCCTTGTTAACGTGAGTTCGACGGTTTTTGAAAGCCTTGCTACAAAAGGATCTATTTTATTGGGTTTTTTAGGATTTTCACGAAATCATCAGGGTTTCAGCAATTTTCGTCGAACTCAGGTTGTTAAAATTTGCTAGCTCAGAATGCCTTAACCGCCTTGGCGACTGCTATATCTTATAATTGGGTAATAATACTATAGCGCTAGGCTTATTTATGGTGGGAACAACTGAAGCTGCTTTTTTGCTGGGTATATGCTGTCAGAGAGTCAGACAGCTACTCCAAGCTGGACGAATTATCGGTGCTGTCAAAGTCGGGAGATTTTGGCGGATTCCTTTATTTAAGGGAATGCCAAGAGTAAAGGCAATGGACAGAGGTACAAAAGGTACCTGGCGCAAACGACCGCAAGAGGCTGCCTCGATTATCCACATTTTCAAGCAAAAACTGGATGGCGATCGCAAGCAGAACACAAATTCTCCTGTCATCGTTGTGAAACAGGGAAGTCGCACCACATACTGTCACTCGGCTTTCATTGATGGAGCCAGCCGGATCGTTTATCAGCCGGAACATCCTTTAGCTTGTGGCGCGAGGTTGTGGATTGAGGTAGAAGCAAATGTAAATGTGAAAACTGAACTTTTTGGTTAGCCGTTAGATGAAATAATTTCTTCTAAGGGGTGGCGATGATTGTTATTGGTAACACTTTTTAACGAAAGATTTTCATTTACCATCACCTTAATTTAGATTATCGTTACCACTTGTACCCTTTAAAATCATATTGCCTAGTCCTTGATGATTACTGAGAACTAAATCTTCCTCATTATAAACCAGCAATTTGCTGGGAAAACCACATTGCGGCCATCCCATTTCCATTAGACAAAAGTTTTAACGTTTCCGATAACAGAGAAATGGGAAAACCATCAAGGGCTACAGATACTTGACATTCCCAATACTTCCCATCTTCCTGTAACCGAAATGCTAATACTCTTTCCCCTTTAATATCTATAACCCAATACTCAGGAATTTTCAAAGCCGCATATAACCGCTTTTTTTCATCTAAATCGCTTGCCAAAGTAGTATCAGCAATTTCACAGACTAAATCGGGCACTCGCCAATTATCTAAATTAATTCTACGGGGTTCGCCTGCTTGCCACTGAGGAAAATCTTCACCAATATATAGAACTCTATCGGGCGCACCTCCACCCACTTTTGGCTTTTCAATGACGCAACCGCCGAGATCGTCAAAAGCTTTTATTCCTTTATTAGAAAACCACAAGACAAATATCATTGTCAATAGATTGTTGAATCTGGAGTGATTAATTCCTTCATTACCCATATCAATTAAAAGATAGCCTTGATAAAAAAATATCCTAGCTTGCTCCAAAGAAGGATTGTCACAGGCAGCAATAAAATCTTCCCATCTGGCAGCTTGCCATTGGGGAATTGGAGGATTAATGGGGGATAAGGTTACACTAGTCATAATTCAGATTAAAGCGAATTAGGGTTAATTTATGACTTTTCTCGTAATACTCTAGAAAATTGCTCTCCTCTACTGACTGGGATAATATTTTTATCAGGACTTACGCAGCGATGCTACTCATAGTTTGGATGGTGCGAAAGCATTGCATAACGCACCCTACAGAGGTAGGCTTTGCGTAAGTCCTGTTTATTATGAATTGTAAAATTTTCCCTCTGCTGCACGGCTGCATAATGGCGCAAAAGCTTGATATTATTAGATTTTCGACTAAGCGGGTGATGGGACTCGAACCCACGACGTTTAGCTTGGGAAGCTAACATTCTACCACTGAATTACACCCGCACGCCCCTACCGATGGCAAGTCAGTAACCATTATACAATAAATGGGGGGATTTAGAGCGAGTACCGAAGATGTTTAACGCGACTGAAATACTGATTAATTCGTTTGTACACAAACTACGGGATGGCTACCACCGGACTTACGGAGGGCTGAAGACTGACTATGAAGACATTATCGCTTGGGCGGGCAGCATGGCAATGGAAAATATTGCCAATAGCGATGCTCTCTATCATAATGTTGAACACTCCATCCTGGTAACCTTGGTAGGGCAGGAGATTCTCCGGGGTAAACATATCCGCGAAGGCGGGGTAATGGTGGAAGACTGGTTGCATTTTATCATTTCCCTACTTTGCCACGATATTGGTTATGTCAAGGGAGTCTGTCGCCAAGATAGAGAAGCTGAAAGACTCTACGCGACGGGGCAAAATGGGGAGATGATTTACCTGTCGCCTGGGGCAACGGATGCTTCCCTGACACCTTATCATGTCGATCGCGCTAAATTATTCGTTGATGAGAGGTTTGGTGGCCACAGGCTGATTGATGCTGAGATCGTTAAGTTTAATATTGAACTGACTCGTTTTCCTGTGCCTAAAGAAGGCGATCATCGAGATACGTTGAATTACCCCGGTTTACTTCGTGCTTCGGATTTAATCGGTCAACTTAGCGATCCGCGCTATCTTAAGAAGATTAGTGCCCTATTCTATGAGTTTGAGGAAACTGAAGTCAATAAGTTTTTAGGATATCAGAATCCTGGAGATTTGCGATCGGGCTATTCTGGATTTTACTGGAAGGGAGTGTATCCTTACATTCAGGATGCTCTGCGCTACCTTCAGCTAACTCAGGAAGGGAAACAGATTATCGCTAACCTCTACTCTAATGTGTTTGTTGTCGAACATGAGAAGAAGGAAGAAGCTTTAGGTGTATAGTTATTGGTTGTTGGTTGTTGGTTATTGGTTGTTGGTTGTTGGTTATTTGTTGTTGGTTATTTGCTAATAGCTAATAAATTTTTATTTTCCCTACTCCTCACTCCCCACCGCCCGATACGGCATCCGCTGTTCCATTCCCATACCGACTTGAAAAAGACATGAATTGGTGGCAGAAACTGAAAAAAAATCCCCTTGCTTCTTTTGGGGCGATGGTGTTGTTAATTTTTTATTTAACAGCAATTGCGGCTGATTTTGTGGCTCCTTACAATCCTTATGATTCCCAAAAGGATGGTTCCCTACTGCCGCCAACTCAAATTTACTGGCAAAATTCGGCAGGACAGTCAATCGGACCCCATGTCTATCCTACCACTCAAGGTCCGACCGATTTAGAAACGGGCGATCGCAAACTCTATGTAGACAAGACGAAACCCTCGCCAATCCGTTTCTTTGTTAAAGGTGCTAGTTATAACTTGTTTCAGCTTCGTCTGCCCATTGGCGCAAAATTTGCGGAAGTAGAAGTATTTAGCGGGATTCCTTGTAACTTACACTTATTTGGCACTAGTGGTGAAGGTAAAATTAATTTATTAGGTACAGATGAGCAAGGTAGAGATCAATTAAGTCGTCTGATTTATGGTAGTAGAATTAGCCTCAGTATTGGGCTAGTTGGGGTGGCTATTTCTTTTCCTCTGGGCATATTAGTTGGGGGAATTTCTGGTTACTTTGGTGGGTGGTTGGATGCAGTTATCATGCGCTTAGTGGAAGTATTGATGACGATTCCTAGTATTTATCTACTAGTGGCATTAGCTGCTGTTTTGCCACCTGGTTTAACGAGTGCCCAGCGTTTTCTATTAATTGTTGTCATTACTTCGTTTATTGGTTGGGCGGGGTTGGCTAGGGTAATTCGGGGACAAGTTTTATCGATTAAAGAGCGGGAATTTGTCCTGGCATCTCAGGCGATGGGTGGGAAATCATTGTATATTATTGTACGCCACATTTTACCCCAAACTGCCACCTATACAATTATTTCAGCAACATTAGCAGTCCCTAGCTTTATTGGTGCTGAGTCGGTTTTAAGTTTAATTGGATTAGGAATTCAACAACCAGATCCTTCTTGGGGAAATTTGCTATCTTTAGCAACAAATGCTTCTATTTTAGTTCTTCAACCTTGGTTAATTTGGCCTCCTGCGGTTCTGATTGTTTTGACGGTATTGGCTTTTAATTTACTGGGAGATGGTTTGCGAGATGCCCTCGATCCCCGGAGTTTGCAGCGTTAGGTACGACGCTACTCATAGTATGGATGGTGCGTTAACTTTCGCATAACGCACCCTACATTAAACACTTTTTTGACTAAACCTTTATCTGGTGAAATCAATGGTTCAAACTTTACCTATTGCCAAAACTATAACTAGCATTGCGGAGTTTGAAGAAAGGTTCAACCTCACGGCAACAGACAATAACCAATTCTTTCCCGAGTGGTATCAAAACCTCCCAGAATTAAGCGATGAAGAAAAGGAATCTCTAGACAAAATATACCATAGATTCTTACGCCACAGGCGACGTGGTAAACTAGCAGAAGGTACGGTTAATCTACTATTAATTTCTCCTTTACTAGAATTAGCTGGCTTTTATGACGAACCCTTTTTTATTGGCACGGAAGCTCAAGTCGAAATTACCTTAGAAGACAGAGATGAATTACTGCGGGGTAGAATTGATACCCTGGTGATTCAGGAAGAATTGTGGGTGTTGGTAGTTGAGTCGAAACAGTCAATTAGCATGGCGGCAGCAATACCCCAAGCCTTAACTTATATGATGGGGAATCCTCATCCAGAAAAGCCAGTATACGGAATGGTAACTGATGGGGATTTGTTTATGTTTATTAAGCTGCTTAAAGAAGAGCCACCTCAATATGATTTTTCCGATACTTTCTCCCTATTTCTGTTGCGACAAAATAAGCTATATGACATCCTGCGGGTGTTAAAGCGGATTGGTGAGTTGATTAGACATCTTGCATAAATCAGAAATAAGGTGAATAAAAAAGATGTTTTTAAAAGGATTTGGGTAGAGGTCAATTTCAAGAAATAGTGTAGAGGGATAGAATTAATTATGAAAATCAGTCATTATCTTGAACCACAACTGTATCACTATAGTGAAGGTATTCTTCCAGGAGCTGAAGAGTTCATCAAACAGTACGCTACCTATCGTATTGAACCAACTACAAGCTATGTTTTTTCAGACGAATCCAAGTTGAGCGAAGCCATATCTCTGTTGGTGAAATACGGATTGTCTGTAGGAAGATTCTATAAACTTGAACTGACAACCAGCGAA
The DNA here is from genome assembly GCF_024178385.1 of Limnofasciculus baicalensis BBK-W-15. Lineage (GTDB taxonomy): Bacteria > Cyanobacteriota > Cyanobacteriia > Cyanobacteriales > Coleofasciculaceae > Limnofasciculus > Limnofasciculus baicalensis. Next base: position 9,817 of record NZ_JAMZMM010000100.1, read on the forward strand.
TTAGCAACTTATCCAGCGATATATCTGGGCATGTATTGTACTTTTGAAGATATCTTAGAACTTACTGTGCCTTTACTTCCAGAATAGATAGGACAACATTACTTAGCCGTTATTCATGTCCTATCAGGCGGAAGATTTTGGTATGATTTAAACCAGGGAGAGCGATATCTCCCAGATTTTTTGGAGTCAGATGCTGTGGGAGAGTAGAAGTAAGCCACAAACTTCATGATTGAGTATAAGTTTTAGTTTCCATCTTTACCCTGACTAGAGGAATCACCCAAAGAGAATTGACTCACTCCTGGAATGGTGCGAGCAGCATTTTTCTCAGCTAATTCCTTCCCTTCTGTCATCAAATAATCCAGAAAGGTACGAGCGACAATTGATAATTGTTTCCCACTAGGATAAGCAGCATACCAATATCTTTCGATGGGAAATTTTTCCACATCTAAAATAGTTAGTTGGCTGCTACTGCCTTCCAAAGCTAAGGTGTGGCGGGATAAAATGGATATTCCCAAACCGCCAGCTATTGCTTGCTTAATTGCCTCATTACTTCCTAAATCAAGCTGGACTTTCAGGGGAATTTTATGCTCCTCAAATAGCTCTTGTACAGCTTTGCGTGTCCCGGAACCAGGTTCCCTCATAATGAAAGGTTCATTCCCCATAAGTTGGAGAGAGATATTTTTTTCATTCGCTAAGGGATGGTTGGCGGGGGCAATAACTACTAGGGGATTTTCTATAATACGCCGGGAGATAATATCTAGATGTTCTGGTAGTTGACTCATCACATACAAATCGTCTAAATTATCGCTCATGCGATTTAAAATATGTTCGTGGTTAGTCACCTGCAAAGAGATATCAATGCCGGGATAACGATGGCAAAATGGTCCCAATAAACGAGGAACAAAATATTTGGCAGTGGTGATTACAGCAAGTCGCAGTCGTCCTTGTTTCAGACCTTTTAAGTCTGCTACACTCATCTCAAATTGATCTAAATGTTCAAAGATGGTGCGGCATGTCTTGACAAGTTCCTCTCCTGCTTGGGTAAGATAGAGTCGTTTACCCACTTGGTCAAATAGCGGCATACCGACAGCCTTCGTTAGCTGTTTGACTTGCATTGAAACGGTGGGTTGGGTGAGAAAGAGTTCTTCTGCTGCTCGCGTAAAGCTATTGTGGCGAGCGACTGCTTCAAAGACTTTTAGTTGGTGTAGTGTGGATTGCTTCAACGATATTTCTCCTGAAAACTCTATTTGTATATAGATCTTATTCTATTCTTGTTATAGAAAGCAAGTAATTCTATCTATAGATTGTTAGGTTATTATAATAGATAACACCAAACAAGTGACAGTCTTCCTTCTATATGACGTTGCACGATAACTCAGTTGTTGGTTCGATCGCGATATCACAAAGGTATTATTCTTTATCTTACAGTGGAGCGCTTCGGCTTATAACTGGATTTTGTGTGACGTTTTTTTTGTTGTTGGTTGTTTGTTTTTTGTTGTTGGTTGTTAGCTATTGGTTGTTAGTTGTTGGCTATTTTTCAAATAACAAATAACATTTTGTTATTTGTTATTGGTTATTTGTTAATAGTGTAAAGCCTTCTGCTCTACCAAGAGTGAGGGTATGGGATAATTGTAATTTTTCTAATGTATCTCTCTCTAAGAGGAGGTAAGCTGGAGTTGAGGCTAACTTTTGTAAGGTTTCTGTATCTGCGGGGATGATTTGGCGATCGCTATAATAGTCTAAACTCGGGCGTTGATAGCTAAATGATGTATATATCGGCGTTTCTGGAGGTGTCTTCTCTCTAATTAATGCTGCTACTGGTTTGACTGGGAATACTTCGTTTAATTCCCAAATCCAAGATTTTGATGTCATGAGTAGTAGTAATATTAAATACATGCCGCCAAATAAAATTGGGATAAATGTGCGGCGTTGCTGTTTAAAGTGACAAGTAGCAAAAGCCATCATTGCTACTAGGATATAGCTCATGAGGATTAAAACTGGTTGGGGGTCAGCGATGATAAAATAGATTGAGCCTCCTAGACCGGAAATTGCGATCGCGCCCATCATCCAGACTATAATTCGGGAATATCTTTTTTTTGATGGGGTGGTGCGCAATATCTCATCGCTACTATTTGCCCAAAAATCCGCTAATTCTGCCCCAACTGCTAGGGCAAAAAAGGGGTACAATGGCATAATATACCAAGGTAGTTTGGTTCCCATGAGGGAAATCGTACCCAGATAAACGATAGTGCCAATTAAAACTAATATTCCCCAACTTTTCTGGCGTTTTTGCCAAGCGAGATACAATCCTCCAGGTAAAAATAATAGCCAAGGTAAAGTATATTTGAGTAATTCTACAATATAATACCAGGACGAACCGTTATTACCCTCAACTGATTGGGAAATTCTTTCTAATCCTTGAGATTGGAAGTGTACTTGCCAAAATGTTGCACCGTAATATTGCCATTGGGCAAGATACCAGACAGTAATTGGTAGATTACCGATGACAATGCCTAGCCAAAAATAGGGATTTTTGAATAATAAAACATGGGGAGTATCCTGTTTTGGCAAAGATACTTGTTTGTCGCCAGAGTTTTCACCCCCCCAACCCCCCTTGTTAAAGGGGGGAGCAAGAATGTCACCTAGGTTTTTGTTATTTAAGGGGGGAGGAAGAATGTCACCTGGGTTTTTGTTATTTAAGGGGGGAGGAAGAATGTCACCTGGGTTTTTGCCAGATTGAGATCCTCCCAAAATATGTCTATCGGCTAGAATAAAGAGTAAGGCAATCCCGCCTAGTAAAATAACTAATATTCCTTTAGTTAAGGCAATCAATCCCAGAAAAATACCAATACCAATTCCCCATCGCTTATACTGACGTGCCTTAAGTAGACATAAAATTAATAATAGAAAAAAAGAAACGATAGTACCATCTAACATCGCTAAACGTCCATGACGCACTACTGGTAACAGGGTTAAATAAACACTAGCAGTACAAGCAGCAGGTAGAGGTTGGGCAAATATTTCTCTTCCGACAAGATATATTAGAGGCACACCGCAAGCACTCAAGAAAGCACCAGGAAAACGAGTAGTAAATTCTCCTATATTTCCTAACTTATAACTTAAGGCGATTAACCAATCCATTAAGGGTGGTTTGAGGAGATAAGGTTTTCCCTGAAGAGTGGGATGGAGCCAATTTCCCGTGCGATAAATTTCTCTAGCAATTAGGGCACGAGTTGCTTCATCCCAGTCGCGTAATGGTAAGTTGTCGAGGGAAATAGTCCATAGGAGAAGTGCTGCTAGGAAAAAGCCTAAGATACATTGGGTTTCTGTTATATATTTGGTGTTAGGTAATTTGAACATTAAATTCTAATAATTATCAACTGATTTAATTTTCGTCAAATATTCCGTATTAGAAACCCGGTTTCTTAGCCCCATGGGTTTTATCAAAAAGAACCTTACTTAATAGACAAAATCAGCACTCTTTATTAACCAACAACCAACAACCAACAACCAACAACCAACAACAAATTAACCAACAATTCGCTTAATCAGGGACAACTTATCTTTGTAGGGTGGATAGCGCCAACTTTGATCGAACCAAAGTCCTTTCTTTAATACACTTTTATAATGGGAAAAAGTATCAAAACTTGCTTTCCCGTGATAGCTACCAATACCGCTATCACCGACACCACCAAATGGCAAATCAGTTACACCAACCTGCATGATAGTATCATTAATCGAAACACCGCCGGAAGAAGTTTGCTGTAATACTAATTCCTGTTTTTGCTTATCTTTAGAAAAGAAGTAAAGAGCTAAAGGTTTAGGACGAGCATTAATTTCTGCGATCGCAACATTCAAATCAGTATACTCTAGTACGGGGAGAATCGGACCGAATATTTCCTCTGCCATCACTGGCGAATCCCAGTCAACCCCGTCAATTACCGTCGGTGCGATATACTTTTCTTCGGGATTGCATTCCCCACCAACGACAATTTTGCCATCCTTTAACAGGGGTTGGAGTCGCTCTAAATGTCGGCGACTGATAATCCGGGCATAGTCAGGACTTTGAAATGGATCTCCACCATAAAAATCATTTACACATTTCTTGATTTCTGTCAATAGATCCGATTTAATCCGACTATCTGCTAAAAGATAATCTGGGGCAATACAAGTTTGCCCAGCATTGAGATATTTGCCCCAAGTAATCCGTTTGGCGGCATATTTTAAATCCACATCCGCGTCAATAATACAAGGACTTTTGCCGCCTAATTCTAATGTGACTGGAGTGAGATGTTTAGCTGCTGCTGCCATAATAATTTTACCAACAGCAGTGCCACCTGTAAAAAAGATGTGGTCAAATTTTTCGGCTAATAGTGCTTGACTTGCTTCCACACCGCCTTCTACGACAGCGATGTAGGGAGAATCGAAAGTTTTCTCAATCATTTTTGCGATCGCACCAGAGGTATGAGCCGCAATCTCCGATGGTTTAAGGATAGCACAGTTTCCCGCTGCGATCGCGCCAACTAAGGGAGAAATCAGCAAAGAAAACGGATAATTCCAAGGTGATATAATCAGAATAACACCCAAAGGTTCTGGATAAATTTGGGCTGAGGAGGGAAATTGATCGATACTTGTTGATACTTTTTTAGGTTTGCTCCAAGATTTAATATGTTTGAGGGCGTAGTTGATTTCTGAAATAGCAGCTATTTCAAAATACGCCTCAAAATCTGGTCTTCCTAAATCAGCTTTAACGGCATTAATAATTGCCTCTTTATCGTCTAAAATACCTTGTTTGAGTCGTTTTAGTTGTTCGATGCGCCATTCTACAGATTTAGTTTTGCCTGTGGCGAAAAATTCCCGTTGCTGGCAGATAATATCTTTGACTGGTGTTTGAGTAAGCATGTTAGTATCCTAATTGAGGGAGTGGGGAGTAGGGAGTGGGGAGTAGGGAAAATCCCAAATCCCAAATTCTTTCCTCCAAAATCCTGCCATCCCAAGATGGGGAATAATTATCTGATTCTATTTTAAGGCAAAATCTTGAAACGTATTATTGGTCTTACAGGCGGCATCGCCACAGGGAAAACAACAGTCTCGAATTACCTTGCCACTGCTTACCAACTGCCTATTTTAGATGCGGATATCTATGCTAGGGAAGCAGTACAACCTGGTACAAGAGTTTTAAGGGATATTTTTGCCCGTTATGGTGATAGGGTAAAGTTAGCAGATGGTACGCTGAATCGGCAAGGTTTGGGGGAGATTATTTTTAATGATACAGCGGAAAGAGAATGGGTAGAAGCACAGATTCATCCCTACGTGCGCCAGCGGTTTGAAGTGGAAATTGCTAGGAAAGTTGGGGATATAATAGTATTGGCGATACCTTTACTATTTGAAGCCAATATGACAGATTTGGTTACGGAAATTTGGGTGATTTTCTGTAATTTGGATGAACAATTAAAGCGGATAAGGGAACGGGATAGTATTTCTGTAGCAGCGGCACAAGCGCGAATTAATAGTCAATTTTATCTTGAGGATAAGGTTGCTCGTGCTGATATGGTTTTGGATAATTCTAGCACGTTAGATAATTTATGGCGACAAGTGGATTTGGCTCTGGGTTCGATTTAAAGGTTCGTAGTAAGCACTTTAGTGCTTCCAATTAGACATAGGCACTAAAGTGCCTACTACAAACAATGAAGCTTTTTTTTAAGCAAATGTTTTTAAATCAGTCGGTTATTTCGGCAATTAGCAATTACCGAGTGCGCAATAATTGCACAAAAGTATCGCTGACGGTATGATCTTTAGTATCAGCCGCATATTGAATCAATTTTTCTCGCAATTCCTTGGCATCATCTAAAGGTAAAAAAGTAGCTAACAAGAAGTAAACACCCCGAAATCGAGAATCGTTAATATGTTTAACTTGAAGTTGTTGTACTTCATCACCTTTACCGAGGAAATTTTGCACCAGGAAGAAATCCATAATTTTATCGTGGCGGAATAAGTATTCTTTTTTGGCTTCTCCTCCTTCATCTCGCCATTGACGGCTGACAACCATTTTATATTTATCGTCTGCCAACGACATTAAAACTTGGTAAAATCCATCCACAGGGATAACTTCTTCATCCTTAATTCGCATTTCATAGACAGCTTCCGAGAACTTTTTCAACGGGAATTCCTTATGCCATTCTTCCCAGTATTCAGCAGCCATTAATTTATATTGTTCTTCTTGTAAGCGAAATAAATTGGGCTGTTTTCCTTGGGATAGCATCAGGGAAATTAGAGTTAAATCCATCGGATTGGAAAGAATCCTTTTGGCTGCGGCTAATTCTTCTGGCGCTTGTTGTGGGTTTAGGGCTTCAGCTAAGTATTTGGTGCAAGCTTCTTTGTAATCGGTATTCTGAATTTTCGTATCTTTGGACAATTCCTCTGCACGATAAACTAAAAACTCCTCAATCTGTTGCTTCTCCAGAGGTTGTAACCAATAACTCTTAGCCGTTGAAGGGGGTATCCACTCCAAAGGTTGACTAGTCATAATGATATTGCCGCGAAAATAGTGTTCCACAAAATTGGTAATTTTCGCTCGCGTGTCGGCGCTGACTTCATTTAATCCGTCGATGCAAATATCAATCGCGCCACTATATATCAGATTTTTCAGGAATTCCGCATCTTGAGCTTGCCCGTGGAGTTTGGTTTGGATTGCTTCAATTACTCCATCATCGCATTTGCGGGCAGGTAAATAGACGACAATCCGGGGAGAGTTTTTGACTAGATGACGGATAAACATGGATTTCCCTAAGCCAGAATCACCGAATAAAACTAATTGCCCTTTGATTGTCGGTAAGGCTTGGGTAATGGGGAGAGTTTCCCCGGAGATGGGGATTTTAACTGGTGATTCTGGGAAGTAGGTTTTATCGTTAAAATAATCTAATTTCGCATCGGCGAGTAAGGATGGTTTGAAAGGTTCAAATAGTTTGCGGCGGAGGAAGGGAATCCAGGTGAGGAATAAGCCGACGTAACCGACACCGATAATTTTTCTTACCCAGGGATTCCAGAAGAAGATGGCTTGAATTTGGGGGAATTTGGGGTAGAGGAAGATGAGGATAAACCAAAAGGCGGCGTGAATAATAATAGTATTTCTGGCATTGAAAATCCACTGCCATACTGCTAAGTCATTGATGGCTGACTCGACTGTATCGGCTTGGTTGTATCCAGCTTGTTTCAGGTTGTGGGAGTGACTTTGCAGGAGGGTGATGTCTTGGGGTTTCCAAGTGACAAGGCGGGTAACTTCGGCTATTTTATCGGCTAAGTCTTTTTGTAAGCGTTTGAAGTCGTTACTGTCTTTCCAGATACTGAGAAATAGTTCGAGTGTTTTTTTACCATCTTCGTATTTGAGTTGAGTGGGAGTTTCTTGAGGATTGCCCAGCCATGTGAGGAGGGTTTTTACTTCATCTGTGCCGCCACTGAGGAAATAGGTGAGGAATCGCCAAGTTTCAAAGTTAATGTTTTGCTGATTTGGTTGGTAGAGATTATTCAGAACAACAATAACTTCATTTAATTCCAGTTTTCGGATATTTCCCAAAGCGTATGCGGCACTGTGACGAATATATAAGTCAACCTTTTCATCCTTGAGGATGTTGAGGATATCGGGGGCGTATTTAGCCCCTGCTTCTCCTAAATTACCCAAAGCTTCTGCGGCACTGCGACGAATAGATGAGTCAACCTTTTCATCTTTGAGGATGTTGAGGATATCGGGGGCATATTTAGCCCCTGCTTCTCCTAAATTAGCCAAAGCATCGGCGGCACGGCTACGAATATATTTGTCAATCTTTTCATCTTTGAGGATGTTGAGGATATCGGGGGCATATTTAGCCCCTGCTTCT
>NZ_JAMZMM010000525.1 GCF_024178385.1 Limnofasciculus baicalensis BBK-W-15
GTTCTTAAAGCCAAACGCCTCCTAAGCAATAGCCGGATTGGTTTGGAAGCCTACAGCATACCTGTGTACAGGTATGCTGTAGGAGATGTCACGTAAAGTTACTAGTCTTTTGGGACAAGTGCAGGTTCTCTGGTAGTTTATGAGGTGCTAAGGCTGGGCATCGAAACCTCAACAGCCTAATCAGGGGTAGGGAAGAGGAGCGATAGCTTTAACCTGGAGGGTGCTATTGGTAGACATCCTCTAAGTAGTTTTGCTTATATATGGTGCATCGAAGCGTTGGGAAATTCGATAGTTTGCTCTAACTTAAGCTGAAATTTAAGGAATTAGAAAAAAATTGCGGACTATCGGTTCATAAGCTAGTAGAAGAGATTAAGGCTTTCACATTGATGGCGAACTTAGGTGGCAAAAAACGGGAACGATTACCGCACCGCTTACCTCTCCCTAGAAGCCCTATCGGCTTCTCTGGATGGCGCTTGCGACCACTTCGCTAAAATTAATGATGATTATTCATCAGAGTTGCATCTGCTTGGCCGAACTAACTAGGTCATTACACAACCTCAAGCCTTTGAATCTATAGAGTGTCGGGGCGACGAGCCAATTGAGGTTGCTTGTTTTTGAGAAACTCCCTGGAAGAGGTACGAGTTTCTAGGGGTGTTGAAACTATTGTGATTTTGAGGATAACTGTTCCATGCCCAATCCAGTTAGCCGGGATACTGAGTGGACTATGCAGATGAAATTTGAGGATATCTATCAGTTTTTTCAAGAGCCGCCTCCCAACTATCTAAACAAAGAATTAGCTGTATGTTATGTTTTGTCAGTCTTATTGCAAGAGGAATCCTATGGAACGCAACTAATCCAACAACTCGAACAGGATTACCCAACCTATCGACTGTCTGATACTGTCCTCTACAGCGCCCTCAAGTTTCTGGAAGAGACTGGAGCTATTTCAGGCTACTGGAAAAAAGTTGAGGGACGAGGCCGCCCCCGTCGAATGTATCAAGTATGCCCCAACTGGCGGCATCAAGCTCAAGAACTTGCTGGTTTTTGGCGAAACTATATCACAGGTCAAAAACAAGCCATTTGAGATCAGATAGAGACATGACTTGCTCACAGACTGTATTTGTCGTGGCATGACAGGAGCAAAATGGTTCATTAAATTAGTTCGTAGTTGGACTTTAGCCCTGCCCATCTTGGCTAAAGCCTAGCTACTACTAATCTTACTGCGTAAGTCCTGATAGACTGGAAACTGATCCAGCCCGTCATGAGAGAGGATTCTCGACTAAAATAGTAGGGAAAAATGCCTATCTCAATTGTTTTCCTGTGAATACTACCATTCTATCTTCTACATTTTTCCTAACCCTATTGTTGGCAGTGGGTTTGTTTTTCTTTATCCGTGCCTCTATTAAAGACCGCACAGAACAAGTTAAGCTTATTGTCTTAGAGCCTGAAGAGTCACTACTGGAACGATTACAGCAATATTTTGACCAGAGATCTTACCGGATAGCTGCTCTCGATCGCGCTACTGGACAAGTCACATTTCAAGGCTTTGTCCAGCCCAGTTGGTTTTTAGCTATTTTCTTAACTGTCCTAGCCGCTTGTGCTATCCTTTGTTTCTCCCTGGTTTTGTCCCTCCTTTACCCAACATTCGCTAAGTTGTTTCTGGGGCTAATTCTCCTATCCCCTGCCGCTGGAGTTTTTTATTGGCGGGGTGCGGGACGAAATGAACAGGTTCTTCTGAAAGTGGAACCATTACCAGATCGGGAAACGGATACTCAAAGTCTGATTACTGTAACTGCTCATCGCGATGAATTGGAACAATTACAACAGACTCTAAAGCTACAACCTGCTGATGAGTCTTGGAGTTAAAAGATTTAGGCGTTTAGGAGTTGTATCGTTTCCATTCTTCAAGAATATAAAAATCTACGGAAGATTGGGGTAATATATCAAAAACACTAAAAAGCTGAGAACCCCTGTGCTTTCGCACCTTGTTGGTATAATGGCTATTTCCTGAACTCCTAAATTCTCCAGTACCTCCCGATTGAGACTGTTCATGCTGCCATATACCTTTCCGCCAATCCTAGGGTTTCAATTTGCCTCTCCAGGTCCGATTTTGCTCCATTTAGGTCCTGTGATGGTTCGCTGGTACGGTTTTCTGATTGCCTCAGCCGTTTTAATTGGGGTTACTCTTTCCCAATATCTCGCCAAGCGCCGTAAGGTAAATCCAGACCTTTTGGGTGATTTGGCAATTTGGCTGGTAATTGGGGCGATTCCCTGTGCCAGACTTTACTACGTCCTGTTTGAGTGGGAACAATATTCGCAACGCCCAGAGGATATTATTGCTATTTGGAAGGGGGGTATTGCTATTCACGGGGCTATTTTGGGTGGTGTATTAGCCTCGATAATTTTTGCCCGAATTAATAAAGTATCCGTTTGGTTATTACTTGATTTAGTAGTTCCTTCCCTAATTTTAGGTCAGGCAATTGGGCGTTGGGGTAATTTCTTCAATTCTGAAGCTTTTGGTAGTCCGACAAATTTGCCGTGGAAACTCTATATTCCCCAAGAGCAGCGCCCTGACAAGTTTATTGATATTGCTTATTTTCATCCTACGTTTCTCTATGAATCTCTGTGGAATCTATTAGTATTTAGCTTATTAATGGTATTATTTTTTAGAGATTTGAAAGAAAAACAGCATTTGAAAGTGGGGACGTTGGCTCTGGTTTATATGGTATGTTATAGTTCTGGTAGAGTCTGGATTGAGGGCTTGCGGATGGATAGCTTGATGTTCGGACCGTTACGGATGGCTCAAATGGTCAGTTTAAGCGCGATCGCATTGGGACTTTTTGGTCTATCATGGTTATATCTCCTCGGTCGCTCCCTACCAGATGTAGTCTCAGAAGAAAATCAACAGTGGGATACCTTTCCTGAGTAAGTAGCCATCCCGTTGGGATAGCTCAGAAAATATTAGTAAAAAAAACAAAAGCCCCAGAGGGAAAACTCTAGAGCTAAACCAGGGTACATCTACCACTTCTTTCTTCCTACCACCAGGGGATATATCCGGAATAATTAGTAAAAATAACAAAAGCCCTAGAGGGAAAACTCTAGAGCCTAACCAGGGTGCATCTA
>NZ_JAMZMM010000526.1 GCF_024178385.1 Limnofasciculus baicalensis BBK-W-15
CTCCCCACTCCCTACTCCCTCTTAATTAAGCATTTCCCAGCGGACTTTTTTGCGATCGCGTCCTAAAATATCTACAGCATATCTTTCTGATGAGAGAATCACCTGAATTTTTTTATTTTGACATTTTTCCGATAGATAAAATAAAGCAGACTGACGCATCAGTATTTTCTGCTGGTTTCTTAATTCTATAAGTTCTTCTTCTAATCTCTTTAATTGCTCTTGTACTTCTGAGTTAGCATGTTGTCTGATGGTTAAACATTGCCTTTCACACTGATTAATTGCTTCCTCTAATTCAGTCAACTTGGTTTGGTTAACTGGAGTAGTTAAAGCTTCTGGAATTAATGAATCGAGAAATCCACCGAAGCCAAAAAATGCCAATCTGTACATGAGAGCTTGACAAAATTCTCCCTGAAAGTAACCGCCGTGAGTATCCTTGCCCCCGAAAGCATTAGCAAGGATTAGACGGAGGTAATAGAGTAACTGAGGTTCCCATTTCCCTCTTGCTATTGTTAGCAATCGATATGGCGTTGAGTTAGAGTTTTGACCTAAATCGGTGTAGTCAGTACAGTCAAAATAAGTAAATAAACTGTAAACTTTTTCTCGATTTCCTATTTGACTTATGTAGAATTCTGCTTGCATTTCTTTCAGTGATTGGGACAGATTAAACGAATCAACAAATAGATGATCTAAGGAAAAAGAATAAGGCGGTTTTTTCTTCACTTTGTCTAGGTTGACAATCCCATATTTTTCTGTATCTCTGATGGCAAGATTACCGAGACGGTAACCACTGGCACGACGGCGTGCAGGAAAGGAAAAATAGTTAGCGAAACTAGAAGCAAGTCTTAAGGCTAAATCTCCTTCATTACTAAAGAGATAGGTTTCTTCAAAGCGACGGAGTGCGGATTGAAGGACATTAGCTCTCCCTGATAAAATAGTATTGATGGGAATATCTGGCGCGATTAGCACGAGTCTTCCCAATCGGAAGACTCGACCAATTTTAGGGCTGGGTAATTTATTAGTTAATCCCAGGGTTCCGATGGATCTGCTATCGAAAACATCTGATAATATTCGAATGACATCGGCAAGGAGATATCCACCCATACTATGACCGATAAAGCTCAGTTTGATGCGGTTTTTATACTGCCAGTAGTTTTTAGATTGGGTTTCTAAAAAGGCAATTACTCCGTCTCTTAACTCAATAAATTGGACATCAGTTTCTAGTTCGATAATTTTAGTTGCTATAGTGGCTATTTCTATTTGCGATCTGGGGAATTTCCTCAGATCTACAGTACGCTCTTTGCAGTAATCTTGAACTACTCTCGCACAAATAATGTCTAGCTCATTTGATGTTTGTAGGTGAAGTTTAACTTTTTGGCTGAGTAGGGTTGTCAATTGTTCGAGAGAGGATCTAACTTGTGCGATGTCTTTTGCGATCGCTTTACTGACTATGGCTCGATCTAACTGACGGATGAATTCTACCAAATCAGGAACGCCAAAATGAGTGGCACGATAAGTATCTCGAAAGTAACCGGATAATCTTAATAAGACAAAGGTTAAAATACATAGAAATAAAGTCAAAAAAGTTACTAAAATTATCCATCCCATCCAACCAAATAGACTATTGAAGAAAAAAGGGTAGCTCTGGGGCAGTAATAAGAGGATAACTGCTACTATACCCATGAGGAAAATACCTCTTTGCAAAAGTGGTAATGCTGTGAAAGCTGGGATGAGTTTATCTTTTAATAAGTCTCCATTACTACCATTTAGAGGTTCCGACGGCCAGCGATAGCCGATATACATTAAGTTGTTTCCCAGATCCGGTGGTAATTGTTCGCTATCACGATCAATATAGTTATGAATTTCTTCAAAACGTTTGATTGATGCGGCTTTACTATTACTAAACCCATGAATCGATATGACAAGTTCTATATAATCTAATTTGTTATTAACAAATTGATCTACTTTCTGGTAAAGTGATGTAGCAATTTCATCTATAGTCTTTTCTTGGTATGGTTCTGTTCCTGGTATTTGTTCTCCAGAAGATGCGAAATTATCTCCTTCTACGTTAATGGGGGCATTACTGACAACAAAGTAGCCGGGAACTTTGGGGGATTGAACTTTACCTAGTCTAAAAATAGAAAATAAAAAGTTATTCATGGAAAATGGAAAATGGGGAATGGAACAGCGGATGCCCTATCGGGGAATTAGCAATTAGCAATTACTAGGGCATTAATGTATGTTAATCTTAATCCTAAACCTGTCTCACGGAAGTAGACACTGGTTCTTTGTCAACTCAATAAGTGTAAATTAGGATAATAAACGATGGAAGTGATTCCGGCAATTGATTTACTTGAAGGTCGCTGTGTGCGATTGTATCAGGGAGACTATTCCCTTTCGGAAGTCTTTAGCGAAAACCCGGTTGATGTGGCACTACAATGGGTTGAGCAAGGAGCAACACGACTCCATCTTGTTGACTTAGATGGAGCAAAAGTTGGTCATCCTGTCAATACCAAAACTATTGAAACAATTGTCCGGGCGATTAGGATACCTGTGCAAGTGGGAGGGGGATTGCGCGATCGCACTGGTGTTGCTCAACTCTTAGATATTGGTGTTCGCCAAGTTATTTTAGGCACAGCGGCTGTAGAAAATTATCCATTAGTGGAACAGTTGTGTGCTGAATTTGCCGGGAAAATTATAGTGGGAATTGATGCTCGGAATGGACGGGTTGCTACTCGCGGTTGGGTGGAAACATCAGATGTTGCAGCTACAGATCTCGCTCAACAAATGGCTAAGTTGGGAGTAGCAGCTATTATTTATACGGATATTCACCGGGATGGTACGCTTGCTGGACCTAATCGAGATGCTCTGCGGGAACTTGCGAGTAGCATTTCTATTCCCATTATTGCATCTGGTGGTATTAGTTCGATTACTGATTTGTTAAGTTTGTTAGCATTGGAACCTTTGGGAGTTACAGGAGTCATTGTTGGGAAAGCCTTATATACTGGAAATGTTTCTCTAAAGGAAGCAATTCAAGCTGTGGGTAGCGGAAGGCTTCAGGATGTTCCCCCAGATTTAGGATTTTCTACCTTTGCTTAAATGGGGAGTGGGGAGTGG
>NZ_JAMZMM010000101.1 GCF_024178385.1 Limnofasciculus baicalensis BBK-W-15
TATCTGGATTGAAGGGGGGAGCAAGAGTATTATCTGGGTTTTTGCCAAATCCTGGGGCAATTGCTTCAATTAAATACTGATAATAGATTACTTGCTCCTCGCCGTATAAGGAATCTAATCCGTCTAAGTAAAGGACAGCTTTCTGAAACCAAGCTTCGCGCAATATCAGTTTCAATGTTGGTTGAAAGTTATTTTTATTTTCGATAATTACAGATAAATTTACGGTAATTAAGGGAACTTGGAGTTCTCCGGCTAAAGATGCTGCTGTTTGGAGTTTCCCTGGTATATCTGTTCCTTGGAAATAGAAGCTTAGAGGCTTATTTTCTTGACTATTTTGGCTAAGTAAGGTTTTGAATCCTTGTTTTAATTCGGGAGTTAAAGATAAATTAATCAGAGAAATAGTAGGGTGAATAAGTTGACAATAGGGGGCGAGTCGTTCGTCGATTCCGGGTTGGGCGAGGAGAAAGCGAACTATTTGGTTATCTAGATAAAATTCACGAGCTAAAAGGGTGGATTTGGCGCTAGTGCTATCTGGAACTAGATGTAATAAATTATGACGAATTAAAGGAGACTCTGAGGCAAAATGGATTCGTTTAGCTAGTTTATCTGCGGCATGAGGGCAGAGTAAATTGAGGGCTAAATCGACGCTAGGAAGCTTGCAGCGGATGTCGTCTTGGAGGTAGGCGTAGATGGCATCGTAGCGGCGATCGAGTTCCGGGGCGAGTGCGATCGCAATTATTTCTAAGTCGAAATCTGATAACTCGAATTGTTGCTGTAATTGGGCTAAACGGGAATCTGCTGGGATGAAATCTGAGGGGAGTTCTGTTTTCGCATTGGGGTAAAATAGGGGCACGCCGGGGGGATTAGAGAGCGAGCGACGTGCGTCTTCTGAATTAACATGTAAGCCGCGATAGGAGTCTGTATCAGTGGATTCCTGGTGGGTAATTTTGGTGAGAGCGATCGCATATTCTAGCCTTTGATCTAACCTTTGTAATAAGGGGAGTAGATTGTCGAGTGGGGAGTTAGGCATAGGGGATTTTTAGCAGTAACCGGGGGATCGCATCATGCTATCAAAGAAATCGCTTTGGTTTTAATAGAAGGTGTAGTCTCTGATTTCTGACGGCTCGATTGCCGATCGCACTTTGTAATTCCTCAATAGGATGAGTAGGAGATTGAGCGATTCTCTCTTGGAGGCGCTGCGCGATCGCTTTGTTAGCTGGCTTCTGATATGGCTGTCTCATGATGTTTTTCCCAAACTGCGGCGACGAGTTTTAGGTGACAATAAAATTGCCCCGACTCTTTCATCCTCTGCTACGGAAGATTCTACTTTATCAGAATTGGTGTACAATCGCGACGATCGTGCTAATTACTCATGCAACCTAGTATGATGGAATAGAGATTAGGCATTTGGGAATAAACTTCTCTTTCGATTCAATCACCATTTTGCAATATGTTTGATACGCCCATTCATTGTCTCCTTGTTGAATTGAGTCAACACATTGTTTGATAATGCGATATAAACCTTTCAAAATTTCTTCTTTATTCTCTTGTTCATGAATTGCTGCAACAATCTTAGGAGAGTGTTCATAATATAACTCGACCAGATCTTTCCCGTTGGACTTCGATAATAAGTAAGTATCCCTAAATCTTCGCAATGTCGTTAATTCTTCACAGTCATCACTTAATCCCAGATATTCCACGCAAGCAGTAGTCAAGAAACACTTACTTGGTCTGTAATTAGAATCACGTATAGTAGGAATAGGAACAAGTTCATGTTCCTCAGCAGCTTCATTCCAAACTTTACTTGCATTTTTAAAGTTCTCGGTACTACCACTGTTTTGAACTAACTGAAAGGGTTCAAGAAGTAGTTGTTGAACTCCTGCTGCCTTTGTCCATCCCCAACTAACAGTTCCTAAAGCTAGACCTTTATATTTCCCTTCTAAGACAACTGCCGTAGTTTCAAAAAGCATTTTTTGCTCTCGATTGGTATTCAAAAAGACTCTTGGATCGTCAGTTAGTATTGCATTCTGTCCATCATTCCTCCAGCGCTCTCCCAGTTGTGCGCCGACTTCTATGATTGGAGAATCTTCTTTAAAAGGATTTTCCCGCTCTGCTAAAATGGACGGTTGGTTATCTGTTAGCGTTTTTGACTTCTTACCACTCTCGGCATCTGACGAGCCATAAACGGGGTTAGAGTCACTTTGTCGATCTATTGCCCACCTTTCAGTCGATTTCAATACGTCTTTTTGTAATCCCGGATTTTCATCCGCTCCTATCACTCTCACTATCTGCATCAACCCAATTTTTACATTCTTAGGACAATGTTCATTGGGAGTAAACGTTATTTTTATATATGCACCAATCAGGGTACCGTTACCATAACCTTTTTCTCTTTTGACCGCGTAATTTGAATCAGAAAAAGTCCCTCCCCAGGCATCCACAGCCACTCGTTGGATCGCATCTCTATTAGGTGAAGAATTTGATGTGAGTTGTTGAGTAGAGTTAGCAGTAATTGGAGATTGAACAAAGGAATTTGATTCTATTGTTGCGTTGTGATGAACCTTATGACTTATTGTTTTGGCTTTAGCTCCCATGATGTCCGCTTCTCTTTCTAAGTTTGGACTATCGTCGATCGCTATTCCATTCTTTAACTTAAAACTTGGTTTTACTCTTCCCTGCTTTTGCTGTACTATATGCCACGCTTCATGAGGTAAATGCTTTTCCTGTCCAGATGCCACATGAATATCTGTTCCCTGAGTGTATGCTAATGCCTGTACATCGGTAGGTTTAGAGGAATTGTAGTGAACCCTTACATCATCCATCCCTATCCCAGAGAGGTTTTCTATCCCTGTTTTCAGTTGATCCGGTAGTCCAGTTTTATTTTCTGGCTGTACTTCGGACACACTGACACTATCAGCTTCCTTTGCTTGAATGGGTTCGTTATTCTGGATAGTTTGAGACTCTGCTAGCAATTCATGAGATAAACCCTGAAATAGCGGTTTGGTTTGTACTAAAGGTTGGTTGGCTAGGAGTTGGTTAACGGCGCGATTGCCAATCGAGCCTTGCAATTGTTCGATTGGATGAGTGGAAGAATGGGTGATTTGGGTTTGAGGGGGCGCGATGGCTTCCCCTGATGGAGGCATTCCGTTTTGGGTTTTGCTTAGGTGTTGGTGTCTCATAAAATTTACCTCAGCTCCGATGGAAGTTTTTCTTTATTATCTGCGATCGCACTAAAATTAATTAAATTAATCATAATGACCACCTATGGCAAAAATATAAACATATTTATCATCAAATTTGTAAATAAGGCGATCTTTTTGAGAAATCCTTCTTGACCATAGCCCCGATAAATTATGTTTTAAAGCTTCTGGTTTTCCCGTTCCCGTAGCGGGATCTTCTCTCAGCATTTCTTTGATAAGTTTACAAAGATTTTTATGTAGGTTTTTGTCTTTTTGCCTAAGTTCTTCGTAAATTTCCCAGGTATTGCCCTCAAATACTAAGTATCTCATCTAGTTCTTCCTGATTGGGAGAGTAGCCTTTATTTTGGGTATGGGTAGCCAGAGAATGGGCAATCTGTTCCATTAAATTGCTATTTTGCAAAACCAGCAAAGTTTCTTGTTGTTGTTCCCAATCTTCAGCACTAATCACAATAAAATCTCGACCATTTTTGTCAGTAATTTTGATAGGAATATGTCGATCGATGACTTGTTCGATCAAGTCTTGGATGTTATTTTTAAATTGGTTGATGGTGATGGAATTCACAGCTTTCTCCTCGGATATAGTTTCTCAGTTGAAAGTTTAGTTTGTATTTTTGTCAAACCTCTCATAGTAAAATCTCCCGACATGGAGAGCGATGGCTTCGCCCGCCAGAGGCATCACGCACATCTCCCCAAATCTCATCCGGATTCACTTCAATCCCCTCGATCTTCATCTGTGCCTGAATGCTTTCCACTTTAGCCCAGAAGGCTTGCGGTTGGCTGACACGCTGATGGCGCTGAAGTTCGTGTTCGATCGCCTGAATCGCAAATTGGTCCAGTGTATCAGGGCTATCTACCATCAACTGTTGAAGCTGCGCTATCAGCTCATTTGGCAACACCAGGCTAATCGATTTCAATGCCATTACTGCCACCTTTAGCTAAACTTTCTCCATTTTACCAAAATCAATCAGATGCTCCCAAATAACCTGAGTTCGACGAAAATTGCTGAAACCCTGATGATTTCGTGAAAATCCTAAAAAACCCAATAAAATAGATCCTTTTGTAGCAAGGCTTTCAAAAACCGTCGAACTCACGTAAATAATATTGGGTAGCTTGATTATCAATCATTGAATGTATTAAATATCCTGCCAGTTCCGCTGTTCTCTATACAAAACTGCTAGGTAGTCAACAATATCGTCTCGATCTGTACTGAGCTTAAACATTTTGCCTGGATCGAAATTTACGCCGGGTGAGCGCATTTCCATAACAGCCGCTAATCGACCCTTCACCCTATCAGGTGCGATGTCGAGTGACCACGGATTCTTTGCATTCTCAAATACCTGATCGTTCGTGCCTGCAAATACCTCATCCAACCATGTTTGACAATCAAGACCAACTTGAGGCGCATAATAAAATACATCGTCAGTTGCAAGTCGGAGGTTAACAGTCAATATCTCACTCTTAACCCAAGCCGCCTGTGTTCCTCTTAACACTGTATTTGCATAACTATTCGATGCTACCAGGTCATTACAAACATCCGATAACTTACTCTTGTAGAACCAAGCAGTCCGGTTTTTGATATAGCCACTCTTCACATCAAAGCCCGCTACTAAATAGTTACTAATCAGCATCAGGAATCCGCGCAATTCGTCGATTTGTTGTCTCTGTTTCGACTTACCAACTAGATTGAATGTACTGAGTGTTAGTGGCGGAATCTGCGCCTTCACATTATCGATTAAAGTTGAGGCATTGGTCACAGCTTTTCCTGCTGCACCAGCTCGATCCCAGACCGATGTCTTACCTGTTGTTACAGTAGATACTGCTGTCATCGGGTTTGCCAAACGGTCTAAACGCGCTCCAACTGTAGCCTGTATTACTACTCGATCCAGTTCTTCATCTTCGAGTGTTTGCAGTCCGGGATAACCCATGAAAATGTCTGCTGGAGCGCCCCCAACATAGTTAGATAAAGGTTTCGGTGGGGGTGTACCAGAAACTTTGCTGCGTAAATTGACAAGCAAGTCTAACCAAGTGTTTGCAATCCTTTTGAAGCTTCTGATCGATTGGGTTTCATCAACTGGGGCACTCGCAAACTCGATAATAGGCCAATCATCGAAATCTTCGGTAGCATCCCGGGTGTGACGGGGAATATGATCTGGTGTAAGTTTTGAACCTCCCAGTACAGGAATCTCTAGAACGTGAGTTGCATCGAAAGCATCGTTTGGATCTACGTATTGTCCTAGATTTTCCTCTCTTGTAATCGGGATTCCTGTCTCTATCTCGAAGCCGATTTTTCGCTGAATGGTTCGCTTGAGTGACGGTGAAGCGTTTTGTGTGATGCTTTTTGCTGAGTTTGGTGTAATAGTTTCAATGTTTGCTTCTGCCGATCGATCTGCTTGGGCAATCGATCGATTTGCCGTGTGATGATTGCCCACACCATTCTGCTGCACCACATGGGTTAATTCATGAGCAATTAACTCCTCCCCACCCCGACTCCCAGGATTATATAAACCTTGTCTGAAGAAAATATTCTGTCCAGTGGTGAAAGCCTGAGCATTAATTGATTGATTGAGCTGATGAGATTGAGTATCAGTATGAACTTTTACTCCACTGAAGTCTGCTCCAAATGCCTGTTCCATTGGTTGCCGAATGGTATTTGCCAGGGGTTGACCGCTGGATTTTGACTGCTGAATTGATGTTGACAATTCCGGTGGAGCAGTCATACTATTTCCCTCACCTAGACGCTGCACTATTGGCTTCATTTGCAGTTCTTCATCTTCTTCAGGCGTTTGTTTCCGCTGAATCTGTGAATTTTCTTGCCCATTCATTTGACTGACAACTTGTTTGGCAATGCTATCGGCTTCTTGTTCGTATTTATCTCCAGGTGAGCCAATTGTCAGTTTGGGTTGAATTGCTAATTCATGAGATAAACCCCGAAATAGCGGTTTGGTTTGTACTAGAGGTTCACCTGCTAGGAGTTGGTTAACGGCGCGATTGCCGATCAAGCTTTGTAATTCTAAAATCGGATGAGGAGAATGTCGGGTAATTTGGGTTGGAGATGATGGGATCTCACCTTCTCGATGATTTGCGATCGCATTTTTGGTTTGACTCAGGTGTTGGTGTTTCATAAAATGGCTCTCTTTGAACTCATTGCAGCGATAACAAGATGCTGCTAAATTTTGGCGGTCATCTGTGCCTTCAAGAGAACAGGGGAGAATATGTTCTATAAGCAAAAGTATTCCAGTCAGCCGAGAGGAGATTTTACAGTATTCGCAGCGATAATCGGCTTGAAAAATAACTTGCTGTCGAAGTTTTTCTGGAATTCTCACAGCTATACAGGTAACTCTTTCAAGGGGGGCAACCGATGTCCGCGCCAGCGTAAAATAGACCAAGCATAGGCTTTGCGAAGCATCAGGAAATCGGCGGTTAATCGTAAGTTTGTCAGTTCCTCCTGTTCTTCTGGTGCAAGCAAACTTTCTTTGTTTTTCTCTAATAGTTCGAGATGACGCTGGTGCTGAGTTGGTTCTACTAAAGTATTAGCGATCCCTAGCAACTTCTCGATACTAAGGTTTTGCATCTTCAGCAACTCTGGCTGTATTTCTAGTGGAGCGTTTTCTACAGAAGGAGGCAGATTGCTAACCACACGTTGAGCAGCTAGCACTTCCACAGATTGTTGCGTTGCTGCGGCAATACGAACCAATTGGCGAAAGACGGGTTCGGGAAGCTCGATTGTCACTTGCTGAGTTGTCATCATGTTATCCCGGCTGTAGGTGACTCTTATAGGCTCTCTGACTTAAAGTTTAGCATACTAAATAAAAGTTGGACTGGTGTTAGATTCAACATATTTGCCATCTATGAGAACGTTGATTGTAAATTTTTCAGCGGTATATACCCATACTTCTGGAACTTCTAATGCTTCATAAATATCGAGGGTAGTCTTGGATGTGACATCTGCTTCAATTGCTAAGTCTGGTGGTAGGTTGTATCTCTACAATCAATCCATCATGTAATTCGTAGCGCATATTCTCTGGCAGCCAGTCAATAAACTCATCAAAGGTTAGTAGTTTTGGTAGTGTTTGAATCATGGAAAGCCTGCTTATGTTACAACTTCTGTGTTAACAGTTTCAGGTGGCTGATTACGATTTTCGGCAACTTCAGATGCTTTATTTAATTCTTCTTCGATTACCTGAATCGCACCGCTAATCCGGAGTAATGTTTCTCGGATATTTGCTTGTTTTGCTTCTAAATCTGCCAGGATTTTTTGTCCAGATTCAAATTCGACTTTGAGGGATTGGAGGCGTTGTTCGAGTTGTTGTTTCATGAAATTATTTTTCCGTTTTCAATAATGGTTGGACAATTATTAGATTATAGTTCCACGGCAATCAAACTTCTTGAATCTTTATACCAACACGCTGTTATTGTCCCGTATTCTGCCAGCCACTGAATTTTAATTGTGTGAGAACCAGCCTTGAGTATTTCTAAATAGTTGAGAGCTACATCTCTTAATTCCCAACCTTTATTGTGAAATTCATGTAGTGTATAAGCCTTTGGCACTCCATCAACTAACAACTGAAATTGAGCCCTTTCATTTTGTACGTCGCCACATTGAACACCTCCAGTTTTAAATAAAATTAATACTGGATTGTCCCCAGTAGTTACAGTCATCGACATATCGGGCATATCAATCCAGCTTTTTGAATTGGTTTCCACTTTATTATTAGCGAAGACTTGATTTCTAAGATTTTGGCATTTAATTTTTCCTGCCACGTCCAATTTGGCAGTGGGTGAACTTGTCCCGATACCGACATTGCCATTCGCTCTCAGACTCATCACCTGTTGAGGCATAAAATTACCATCTGTAAGGTTTATATCTAGCTGAGTACGAGCATCGGTTCCTGCATTTTCATACCGCTTGAGTCGAAAATCAGCCATATTTCCCCAAGACTGATTGTTAACACCATCTCGAATGAGTGCCAAAACTGACTCAGGATTGTTGGGAATTGTACCACCATTGGGTGTTTTTGAAATTACTAATAGTTGGGCAGATGTGTTGTCTTGATAATATGACAAGTTGGATGGATAACCGATGCTGACTTTACTATCATTTCTGACGAGTAAAATATTTTTTCCATCTGAATCGGTGATGTTTAGTGCTGTCCCTGTATTGTCTTTTGTTGAACCTTTAACCTCTAACTTGGCTCCCGGACTTGTCGTGCCGATACCAACATTGCCACCATCCAGCGTCAGGGTATGTAGGCTGCCAATGTCTCCTGGATTATCTTTATTGTTGGCATCAAGAAACTTCCAGACATAAAAGTCAATGGCATTACCACTTCTGGCTCCGCCGTTATGACGAGTTTTTATGGTATGGCGGTATTGATCTGTATTGCTGTACCCCAGTGTGAGTTGATTACTATTATAGTTAGCGTTACTATTACCACTTCTCAATTGCAGTGATATCTGTCCAACTGTATCAGCAGCACCACTGATATCTAACTTCGCCGTAGAACTCGCTGTGCCGATACCAACATTGCCACCTCTTGGATTAAGCATCAAAGGTCGAAATGTGGGATTTGGGGTATTTTGTGTAACTACCTGAATAGATCCATAATCCTTAGTCGTATGATAGCCAAGCACCAGTTGATTATTGGTATTAGTGGCACCCTGGATTAATAACTGTTGGGCATCATCCGATGCTGAATAATCAGCTTTGATAGTGAGTTTTCGGTCTGGAGAAGTCGTACTTATGCCGACATTACCATCGCTTCTGACATATAATTCCTGCCCAGTACTTCCAATCAATACATTTGAGTTTTGCGAAGCAAAATTGAGAAAAAGATTCTTACCATTGGTCTTCGCACCAATATTCCAACCCGCTGGAGATCCAGTCATTTGTAGCTGACCCATTCCGCTACCAGCAAATAAAATATCGATAAAATCTGATGTAGAATTGGCAATTTTTAATTTAGATGCACCTGGATCTGTCGTACCTATGCCGACATTACCAGTCACAGAAAGATTCCCACCCAAATTAGCATTAGTAGCAGATATATTCCCACTAACTTTTAAATCACCGCCGCTAACCTCCAGTTTGGTTGCCGGACTTGTCGTACCAATACCAACATTACCAGAAGGCATTAAAGCGATATGATCGTTAGCATCATTGGCTATGCCAATTTCTAAAGTTAACTGCTCTTTTTCTGAAGCACTTATGGAATTAGGATTCCGTGAATAATAGCGTATCCAGGCGGCATCTCCACCACCACCACCACCAGGGTTTTCAGGAAACATAATCCCTTTAGTTGAATCATTACCTGCACTGGGTTTAATTGCACCTGAGATCGAAAGGTTGTTAGTCAATTCGGCATCAGTAGCAGAAATCTTACCAGTCGCAGATAAACTATTCCCTGTAATGCTACCAGTAGCTTTAATGTTCCCCGATACTTCTAATTTTTGAGTACCAGGAGTAGTACCGATACCGACATTGCCAGTTAATGTGGCATTAGTAGCAGACATATTCCCAGTAACTTTTAAATCACCGCCGCTAACTTTCAAATTACCGCCACTAATTTCCAGTTTTTCTGTCGGCGGATTTGTCGTACCAATCCCGACATTACCAATCACAGAAAACGTACCAGCAATGTTTAAACTTCCATTCAATTCAGCTAGAGATTTGTTTTCACCCTTTTGGGCACGGAGGGTGATTTCTCCATCATAGCTAGGCAAGCGCAAACCAGAATATACACGAACACTATTATTGATTGTGTCGATAACGGCATTGCTGATTGTTACTTTGGCTAAGGGAATAGAAGCTGTAAGATTGTCTAAACTTAATTGAAATTTAGGCTTTTCTTGCCAACGCCTGCTGTCGGTAATATCATCTCCTGCATTTTGTTGATCAGTTTTTTGTTCGTCATATCCAATATATAAGGTGTAAGTGCCATTAGGAATTGCAGCATTATTATTGCTGAAAATTTCTGTTAAATTTACTACTGTGTTCGGTAAGTTCGGGGGATTTAGTAAAATAATTTGTCTTCCTTGAATATCTATCGCACTCCCCTCTGAGATATTTACGACTAAATTACCGTCTCCTTTCTCAACTTTCAGCCCCTCAGCAATGCCGGAAATATGGAGTAGGTGGTGGTGCCAGCGTTGGCGATCAATGTGGTATTGTTGTTCGTCTTGAAAGTCTTCTTCTAAGAGATACTGTCCGGCAAAATAATTCGGACGTTTGTCGGTTGGGTTCGTAATTCCATCGGCTGCCATAATTTTTGTCTCCTTTGTTCACGATGTTTTCTAGACTGTTTATTTTTTGGTTGTTGGGGAATGCCCACCAAAGCAGTTATTGAAACTTATTAAGTTTCAACTTTTACCGTTCCCAGGAAAGTATTACCATCTTTATCTTCATCGTACTTTGGTTTGTATATTTTTAACCCACGCGGCAAAGATAATTTATATTCTTGTGACTGAGTTTCCGATTTAAGTTGTGACTGAGTTTCCGGTTTAGATTCAGAGTAAGTAGTTGTAATCAAGAGGGAACCTTTAGCCTCGCTCACGCTCAAGTTGTCAATTGCGACATACCAATTTTTCACTGTCTTAATTTCCTCTTCACTTAAAGTATAGCTGACTTCAAGATCGCCTGTGCCGATTTTATAACTGTAAATTTTCACTTGTCCTAACCCTCCTTTAATACTCAATCTCAGATTATTATTTCCCCCCTCTGGGCGCTTAATTGTGGCTCTAATCATGTATGTTACCCGATAACCCACTAAATACAAAAAATTAATTGGCTTGATATTAACTCCATAAAGATTGCCCGTAATCCGCATCGACGGGACTTGAATTTTCAAGCCGTAATAAGTATGAGCAGGCTTTTCTTGGTTGATAATTGCCTTAGCGATTCGGACTTGCTGTTCGTAAAGGCTTGACTCTAGTCTGGACAGTTTCAGTTCAACTTGAAAGTAGTAGGGGGGAAAATAATCTTCCTCATAAATTGTGACATTATCTGGTAAATCGACACTTCTTAAATAGAGGCTTAAAACTTGTTTCAATCCCTCTTTAGTACCACGAAGGTGATAGAAGTGAACAATTCTTTTGATGAACTCACGCCGAGTGCTAGGTTGCCAATCATCCCTCAGACTTAAACCCACCCAACTAGCTAGCCAAGGGAGAAATTCCTCTGGTGTTAAATCAGGATCAAAGTAGGTATGAATCGATTCAATTACTGCTTCTAATCCGGGTGGATTAGAGGTTGAACTTTCGATAATTCCTGGGTTGATTCGAGGCGGAAAATTTTCCCCCGTTAAAATCTTTTCAAACGCCAGGAGAAACTCACCAATCAATTCATCAGTTTGAAGTGTCGCTGGAAGATATTTAATGTAATCGC
Organism: Limnofasciculus baicalensis BBK-W-15; assembly: GCF_024178385.1. Lineage (GTDB taxonomy): Bacteria > Cyanobacteriota > Cyanobacteriia > Cyanobacteriales > Coleofasciculaceae > Limnofasciculus > Limnofasciculus baicalensis. The sequence continues at coordinate 11,581 of NZ_JAMZMM010000101.1, forward strand.
TGCTATTTCCAGACATTGCCAGATCGATCCTTAAATATGAAAGTTAACTTGTCTACACTAACTAATTCGTCGTCTTCGAGAAGAATGTCGGTGGTACTTTGATTTTCATCTGTTTTATCCGGTGTGGAAAGTTTCACATTGTCAACGTAATCTACTCCCGATACTTTATCTAATAAAGCATAGAGTTCTGAAACATAAACATTGCGGCCAAACGGCCAACCGCCACCATGCCAATAAGTTCCCGATTCTATAGGATTGAAGCAGGTTCTGATTTCTATTTGGGCATCTCGATCAACTTTATTTCTATCAGCACCGTCTTCTAAATATAAGTCAGCCTCGATGTTAACTTTTCTATAATTGGGTAGTACGACGTGAAGGCGAGTTGTCAGTAATTTTCGATCATCTAGCCATTTTTTTAATTCATTCATTTGCTCTTTTGTTAAGTTATTATTAACGGGAACGATAACTAAACTGATGTCACTATGAGCTTCTTTTTTGCCCGATCCTAAATTGCCTGCTTCTTTTCTCTCTGATTCTAAATTGCGTTGAGGTAGAACTTTTACCCGTTTAATCAGGCTAGCTTTCTCCCAGTCTTTTAAAATGAGTTGCTCAAAATCTTCAGTAGTAACAGCCCGATAGCGCTGCCGCAATGCTACAATAGTTAGGCGAATTTCTTCGTGAATGACTGCTGATCGTACTTCTGATTCTACTGGATCGTTAGGCAATTTCCATTGTAGATCTGGATCTTTGAGTAATTTTAAAAACATTTCGTAATTGCGATCGCTCACTTGGTTAACACGATAAAGTGTCATTTCAGTTAACCAAGCTAGCAATTCAATCAGGACAATTCCCGGATCGCTAGGGTTGTGATCTGTCCATTCAGGAGATTCGATTGGGATAAGAGATCTTGCCTCTTCTACTAAATCAGCATAAGTGCGATCGTCAAGATTAGGTAGCGGTATGGACATTTATTAACCTCCTATAGTTGTAATATTATGAATCCCAGAAAAAATGAGAAAGGGTTCTGAAGGTTCTGGCGGTTTTGGCGGTTCTGGTTTGATTTTTACCAATAAAGAACGGACATAATCTACATAATTAATCGCTTCAATTAAGGCATAAAAATCTGACTGGTGGGGTTCCCTACCAAATGCCCATCCTTCTCCGCTGACACCTCCTGTAAGCGGATGGAGAAAACTTTCTAAACGCTGGATAACAGTATTTCTCACCGTATCGGTAAATTCCCAGGAAGTCGGCACAACTTCTGCTGTCACCGAAACTTCCAGCCATTGGGGGCTGCCAACCCAAAGACTAAGTGTAGGAGAAGCGCGATCGCGGATATAATTTTCTACGCGCTCAATTAGTGCTAAACTGGGGATGGGTTGGGGAGAATGATTGCGAGGTACTATTAATAGTTTGACTAAGCCTGGGTTCTTTTTTTCAATCAGTTGTTGATGGTTTTCTGAGTTATAATTGGGATTATTTGGATCTAACCACAACTCCTCAGACAGGGAATCGCAAATAAGTGGAATTCCTTTGACTCTGGCAATATCTGGAGATGCTTCGTAAGCTAAATCTTCAATATCTTGAACGCTGACAGCTCGATTTCGATGGCGGAGAAATTTGGCTCCTCTTTCTTTGACTCTTTCGATGGATTCTTGATTGCTTCCGCCGCCAGCAGGTTCTAAATTGGTGACGCTATCTATATAAGGAATGGTAGTTTTAAGCTGAGTGATTCTTTGAGCAGCAAGGTTTCCGCGTATTCCGCCTCCGGTGCGATAGGAAGATATGCGAATATTATTGCGATTTTGGGGAGGAATTATGCCATGTTTTCCGTCACCAAATTCGATTTCTCCTGTTAAACGATTGACGACATAGTGTCTATCTCTAGCTCCGGAGGCGTAAAAGTCGCTGACTTCATGCCATGTAATCCAGACTGATTCAATTTCTCCAGTATCGTTGCGGCGAATAGTTATTGCTGTTTCTCCTTCTAGGGATTTGATGGTATTTTGTTCTTCTGTGGATGGTATTTCTGATTCTTGTATTTCAAGTTTTTGTTCGAGTAAGATTGGGGTTTGGCTGGTGGTAAAAATTTGGTTTGGTTTGCCATTGCTGGAGCCGAGTATTTCGTTAAATATTGTTGTGGATTGGGTTGCCCAAGTGGTATTTGTGAGGAAGGCTTTGAGTTGGGGTTGGACGCGAAATTGGCTGTTTTGCCAGTTTTGATAACGAATTCGCAGCCAATATAAGGATTTGCCAAATTCGGTTTTGGCAGTTAAGCCTGTTGGTGCGATAAATCGAATGATTCCTCTTTCGGCAAAGGTGCTGGTTTCATCTTCGACTGCTAATTTCTGCCAAGTCTGAGAATTATAATATTCCCAGACTAGTTGGGGCGATGTGAGGTTAGTAGTGTTAATATTAGTTGCTGAAACTTCGTTGGGATTGGGAGATTCTACTTGGGCATAGAGGGAAATCGCGCGGTTAGCAAAAGGTTTGTCGAATCCTAAATATAAAGTTGGCTCGGTGTCTTCTGTGAGGGTGAAGGGTTGCCAGGGGTTATTTTGATTGGCTTGATTTTTGCGATCGCAATAGTTAAAATTATTATAAGTTTGACATGCTGACAGGGGAGTATCGCCAGAATTGTAGCTATAGCTGAGTGTTAGGGATGCTACTGATGGCGGACCAAAAATTGAGGTGGAATTGAGCAATATACTGGTTCCCGATTCCCGCTGTTTGGTGATTCCTCCATTCAAGGTGATAAGATTATTGGTAAAATCAATACTAGTAATAATTGCTCCTTCGCGATTGCTACCGGAATCAATCCAAATACTATCGTCAATCATGAATCCTCGCAGGCTATTAATTTTAATTTTGGTACTGCCTTTATCGGCTTTTTCTACAAGTATGGCAAAAGTAGTCAATTGATTGGCAGTTTCTGTACCGTAATTACCTTTGACAATTCTGGCTCGCACCCAATATCCGTTTTCTCCCCCTAGATTTGTTGACTCTATCTGGGGGGGTAAGGTAAAACTAATCTTGTCACTTTTGGTAAGGTTTTCCGTCAAATCCTTAAAGTTATCATTTTTCACTGATTCCCAATTATTGCCATTCCAAACTTCCCAATTAATCTCTAAATCGGTGGAAGGGTTAACTGGTGTGGGTGGGGTATCGCTGAGTTTGACATCGACTGTCACTTTGGCTTTAGGTTTGGCAAACTTAGGCTCGATTGCGATATAAAAAGTGTCGTTGAAACGGGGTTGCTCCCCAAAAGGATAGAAATCTTTACTTAAGTCAAGTGTCGTACCGTTGCCAAAGCATAATTCCGGTTTGATAGGATTACTCAAAACTTCGGCAGTAACCATAATCCTGCCAAAATATAGTAACGAGTTTTCAGTTAAAGGCTGGGTAAATTCAGCCCGCAACCACGGGGCATTGATTTGGTTAATGGTGAGCTGAGTGGGAATTGGCATATTTGCGATCGCAATTTGCCATAAATTATTGGTTACTGTGGAATTTACTGGTAACAATTGCCAATTTACGCCATCCCAATAACGCCAAGTAATCGGAGCGAGTGCTGCCGCAGTTACTGGAGCGGGCAAGTTAATTTTTAAGGTAACATTTTTGGATGCGGGTAGGCTAAAAAGATTGTCGCAAGCAATGTAGAGATAATGAGGGATTGCCTCTGCCCCTACAAATATCGGAAAAGGTTTATCTTCTTGGCTACATTCACTATATAAATCCCCATTAGGCTGTCGGACAAATATAGCTTGTAGCTGAGAGGTTGTCATTACCAAATCTCTTTCTGTCTCGAAGACAACTTCCTCTGTTTCTCCCTCAAGGGGAGGTGCAGCAACTTGCGTGCCTGCTGGAATTACAATTAATTTATCCTCAGTAACACCATTAACTAAAGAAAAAGTGAGGGGGACTTTAGCAGGTTGGGGCGGTAAAATTTGAGTACCGAGGATATCCAGAAAAGCCATAAAGTTCTTTTCTGGCACTTGATTGAGACGTGCGATAGCTAAATTCGCCATCCGACTAAAAATACGAATAAGTGCCAAACCGGGGTCTGGTTTTTCGGGTTTGTACCAACCTTTGATTTTGACTTTGACTTTTTTTAAATTATCAATATTTTCGATATAATCTGCCAAATCTCGGTCGATTAACGTTCCATCTAATATTATCTTATTGTCAGTAATTTTAATATCTTCTGCGAGAGTGCGATTGCGTAAAAATTCAGCTTTATTCTCCACCAACTCAATCTCATCCCCAGCCGTAAAATGTTGAACCAAATTTACCGTTTGTTCAACAATATCATCATAACTCCGGTTGTCAATTTTCGGCGGCACTAACATAGCAATTATCCCAAATAAAACGGATAAACCAAATTGAATCGATTATTCGTACTTCTCACTTTATAATTAATCTGAATCAGAAGTTGATTTTGTCGATTATGCTCCCCATAAACATCCACATTCAATACATCAATACGCGGCTCCCATTCAATCAAAGATTCAGTAACCTCACTAACAATTTCCCCAATAGTTGCCGCACTATTACTAGCAAAAACTAAATCATGAATACCACAACCAAAATCCGGGCGCATCAGCCTCTCACCCTTAGCTGTACTCAAAATTGTCCAAATTGACTGATAAACGCAATCCTCATATTTCGCCGTCACAACTCTACCATCTTCATCCAACCTAACTGGAGATGTCCATCCCACACCCAGAAAATCACCACTCATCATAACCTCCTCTTTGCGCTCTTTGCGTTTTCCTTTGCGCCCTACTCTGGCGAGAAGCCGCTCCGCGTCTATGCGTTAAAAAAAAGAAATTTAGCCACCATTCCCACCCACATTATCCCCCAATAAACACATTTCCCGGCACACCCACCCCCGCTGCAATAACACCGTGAGGAGGAGGTATTTCACTACAAGTTTTCACCTTATCTCCTATCCGTGCCACAGGTTTTCCCTCAATATTAACCGAGCCACTTCCTTCCATAATTTCAAATTCATTATTCGGGGGATTAACATATCCTAATGGCGCAGTACCCGGTGGTGGTAAAGGAGGATGTGCTTGAGCTTTGCCTTTACTACCTTTTAAAGCAACAAATTTACCACCAATCTTGACATTAGTACTAAGATTTTGGTCAATTATCGCTGTAAAAGGATGGGGCAATTGTGCAACAACTGGTGGTGGCAGTGGTGCGCCAGGTGGTTGCCCTTTCACTTGATGGTTACAATTTGTTGTAACTAAATCGCCTTGTCTGGCTGCTGGTTGACTCATGATTTTCTCCTTTAGAGAATGGGAAAGAGAGTTTTGAGTTTTAAACTAATAAATGTCAATTCTATGGGAAATGGGGATAGTGTTAATTCAAAATTTAAAGAGGGCAAGTCGATTGAGCTTATTCGTTATTACGAGATGCTCCTCCCCTAAACTAAATCGCTTCCTCTTTCAATTAATATTGACTATATTGCCTTTTATATTCAATTGCGGTCCTCCTTTCAAGTCCATATTTTGGCTAGCTGTAATTTTAATCTCGGCTTGGGAATCAATTTCAATTCCATTCCCCTTCAGTTTGAGTTTTCCTTGGCTAGACTGGATGGTAATGTCAGCATCAGCGACGATTGTGATGGTATTATCTTTGGTACTAATGACAATGCTATTTTTGGTAGATTTATCAATTATCTCAATTTTCTCGTCTCCTTCTGTATCGTCTAATCGAATAATATTCCCGCTACGAGATTTAATCAGTCGTTTATTATTCTTGCCATCACTATTGGTATCTGGTGGCTTATCTTTTCCATTCCAAAGCGCTCCTAAAATATAGGGAAATTCAATCATCCCATGCTCGAATGCCACCAATACCTCATCCCCAACTTCCGGCAAAAAGTAAATACCATAACCTTTCCCCGCCATCGGAGTTAGTACTCTCGCCCAAAAGCTTTCATCTGTATCTGAAAGCCAAGGAAACTTTACCTTAATTCGCCCAAATCCTTCTTCATCTTGGTTATTCGTCACCTCAGCAATAGTTACACCATAAAAACGTCCCTCTCTATCGGATTCACTCAAAGCATTAGACAGTAAATTTATGCCAATCATATTAAGCTACTCCCAAAATAAATTCATAAAGATGATATAAATTACCTAGTCAAAAATTAAAACTTATTCTTCCCACTCCCCACT
>NZ_JAMZMM010000527.1 GCF_024178385.1 Limnofasciculus baicalensis BBK-W-15
GTTTTGAGTTTTGAGTTTTGAGTTTTGAGTTTTGAGTTTTGAGTTTTGAGTTTTCCTTCAAAACTGAGAACTATTCCGGGTTACGGAAACTAATCACCCACCTTAAAAGCACCAACAGAAGCCTGTAATTGATCGGCAATTTCCACAGTTTCCTTCAGAGAATTAGAAACCATCAAAGTCGAATTAGAAGTTCTCTCAGAAATCCGAGCAATATTCTTCATCAACTCAGTAATCGAAGCCGAAGTTTCCGCTTGAGACACAGTAGCACCAGAAATAGATTGAACTAACTGATCGATATGGCGAGAAACCTCCAAAATTTGATTTAAACTTAACTTAGCATCCTCAACCAAATGAGTCCCCTCCACCACCTGAGAAGTACCCAACTCCATCGCCTCCACCACCGAAGCCGTTTCCTGTTGAATATTATCCACAATCTGCTCAATTTCTCTAGTAGCAGCCGCACTACGAGCAGCAAGAGAACCCACCTCCTCAGCCACCACCGCAAAACCCTGTCCCTCCTCCCCAGCTCGAGCCGCCTCAATCCCGGCATTAATCGCCAATAAATTAGTTTGGAGAGCAATTTGATTAATTAAAGAAACCACCTTAGAAATCTGTTGAGAAGATTCACCCAAGCGCTTGACTTTTTTGGCAGTTTCTGCTACCGTTCCCCGTAAACTGAGGATATTTTGGACGGAACGATCCATCGCCAACCCAGCCGATTCAGCAGTAGTAGAGGCAGTGCGAGCCACAACAGCAGCGCTCCGGGCATTTTCAGATACCTCAGTAATGGAACGGGTCATTTTTTCGACCGAATCTAGGGTGCGGGTAGTCTCCTCGGCTTGTTTGAGTGCTTCTATGGATAGATTCCGCATCGCCCCCTCATTTTCGCCCAGAGAGGTATTCACCTGAGTAGCGGCTATTTTCACCTTAGTCACAATACCCCGTAGACTTTCAATTACCGCATTAAAGAAGTCAGCCACAGTACCAATTTCACCCACAGTGACATCCGCCCGCACCGTGAGATCCCCTCGAGCAGCCCCTTCTACATCAGATAGAAGTTCTAATAACTGAAGCTGAAGACTCTCTTTTTGTTGCCGTTGTTCAACAGAAACTAATTCCGCACTAATTCGGGCTTGTTCTCGTTGTTCTAATAGATTAGCTTGATCCAGGGCAAAACCGATTTGGGTAGCCACTTGTTTGAAGAAATTAATTTCTGATTCTTGCCAAGCACGAGTACTCGAACACTGATGGGTAACCAGTAATCCCAATAAATTCCCCTCAGCCATAATTGGCGCTACCAAATTGGCTTTTACCCCAAAAGGTTCCAGTTGACCTAGGTAACATTTAGTCAAGCCAGCTTCATAAATATTCTCAACTGCCTTGACTCGACCCCGTTTATATTTTTCCACATAAGTTTGAGCAAAGCAAGGGTCAGCAATCATTGCACCCAGAGCTTTAGGCCAATTACTACCCACAGATTCGGCAACAATAGTTCCTTGCCAATTTTCATCAAAAAGATAAACTATAGCTCTGTCTGTATGGAGGGTTTTTCGGACACCTATAATCGCGGCTTCATAGAGTTCTTCAACTTTAAAAGATTCCCGAATATGAGAGGTAATTTCATTTAATTGTTGAGCAAGCTCAGTCGCTTTAGCTTGTTGTTCTAAAAGTTCTGCTTGTAAGAGAGCAAAACCAATTTGATCGGCAGTAGAGGAGAATAAATCTCGTTCTGCATCCAGCCAAATTCGGGGTTTAGAACATGCAATAGCACAAAGGGCACCGTAGAGTTTCTCCTCTTTAATAATCGGAGTCATGATATAGGCGCGAGCCGAAAGTTGTTCGAGAATGGTATATTCCCAATCACGATCGTCTGCCTCATCAATATTGTCTATACAAATAAGAGGTGATATCTGAGATCCGCTCGGTGAAGTATGGCGATTGAATCCTCTGTCACCCCTTACCTCTAACTTCTCACCTCTAACTCGACTCCAACCCGGTGCGACTGATTCGGCGGTAATTGTCAGGGTGGTTTGGGCTGAGTTGGTATCTATTCCTTCATCGTAACGGAGGATTAATACCCTATCGGTACGGAGTGCTTCTCTGATTGAGGTTACTGCTGTGTCTAAGATTTCCTGTGATTGAAGGGAACGGCGGATTTGGGGGACGATATCTTTCCAGCGCTGTACCCTTTCGGCTTCGGCGGCTTTGGAGGCGGCGAGGGTGATACTGCTGAGGGAAAGTCCCACTTGGGTGGCTAATTCTTTGAGGAAGTCGATTTCTGAGTCTTGCCAAACTCTGGTGGTGGTACATTGATGGGCGACTAATAAGCCGACGAGGATATCGCCAGAGATAATGGGGACGACTAGATTGGCTTTGACTGATAGTCGGGCTAATAATTGTATATGGGCTGAGGAATAGTTGGTTTGTTGGACATTAGAGTTAGGAACTACTCGTCCTTTTCGATATTCTTCTAAGAGTTTTCTGGGAATACAGGGATCTGAGATTTTGTCTTGTAATGCTCGAGGCCAACTAGGGTCTACGGCTTCGGCAACGATTGTACCACTCCAGTCTGGTTCAAAACCATAGATCACTACTCGGTCTACATTTAGTTGTCTTTTGGCTTCCATGACACAGGAGTCAAATAGAAATTGTTTGTCTCCTCTGGTAGCCGCGTTGACGGTTTCTGCATAGATGCGCAGTTGATCTAGTCCGGCTTTTTGTTCTTCTAGAAGTGTTTGAAATTGATCTACCATCAGGTTGATCCCTGTACAAAGTCCAGCGATTTCGTCACTTCCGGTTACGGTTAAGCGGGTGTCTATTTCCAGGGCAGCTAGTTTTTCCACTCCATCCTTAGCCGCCAGAATTGGGGCGAGGGCGCGGTTGGTGAGTAATCGGGCGATGATACTAACTCCGAGGGCGGTGATCCCGGCTTCTAAGAGGAGGAGGGAGAGATTTTTGGGGGATTGGTTTGAGGTGATTTCTGTTTGGTTGGTTTGGTTAATTGATAAATTAATTGCCCCAATTCCTAAGACGGGAATTACGCTGAGGGTGACGGCAACAATGGTGGCTTTTGTCCCCAAACTGAGTCGTGCCCACCAAGATAGATTG
>NZ_JAMZMM010000528.1:0-1212 GCF_024178385.1 Limnofasciculus baicalensis BBK-W-15
CTGTGTAGCGACAGATTTCAATCTGTCGTAAATTTTGAGAATGAAACAGCCCTGCCTTGTCAAAGGGGGGAGAAAGAATACAACCTGCATTTCTTCCTTTCTCGGGATGCTCCCGTTAGCTTTAGCGCCCCTCTAGCATTTTTTTTACTCCCTTCGCGCTGGAAAAATAACTATTTAACCAAGCTAAATTATTAGCATTAACTTGTGAAAAGCCTTGCCCAGCAATAATTTTTAGTAGCATTAAAATGCTTCACCCATACAGAATTATCGTCAGCACCCACAAAAAAAACCGACTTTCCCCCTGCCAAAGTAATTACCCATAGATTAAATTAGAAAGAAACCCCTGGCAAACAGAGATGGTAAAGCGACTGTGGCGGTGGCTAATTAGGTTGAGCCAGTCAATATTTAATAAGAGACGCACGCGGATACAATCTCCCCGCCTCAGCGATAGGGAATATCAACGGCTATTTGCAGAATTGATAGCTGGAGTTGGTGACGGGTGGAATCAAGGAGATGTATCGCACCATTTGGGCAATCAAATCAATAGTCGCTTTTTTCAGGATTGGTTGCGGCGGTATGGCAGAGAGTTGCGGCGATTACCAGATGCCGATTATCGGTTGGCTGGGCGTTTGGTGAAGTTAAGTCGGTTGGGGTGTGGGGCATTTGGGCAAATTGCGGCAGATATTGGTAGGGATTTACTGTTAAAACCGATACGGGAAGATGTGGGAGAGACAATAACTGTACCTTCGGAGACACTATTGCCATCAGATAGGGTAATTTCTATTGATAATGAAGATAGTGATGAGGCAGAGGTGTGGTTTTACCGAGGTAATCAGCAAGATGAAGGAGGGGATTTTCTCGGCGCTATTGTTTCTTACGATAGAGCTATCGAAATTAAACCTGACTATCACAAAGCTTGGGGTAACCGGGGTAATGCCCTAGGTGAGTTAGGGAGACTAGAAGAAGCACTCGCATCTTACGATAGAGCCATCCAAATTAAACCTGACTCTCACGAAGCTTGGTGTAACCGGGGTAATGCCCTAGGTAAGTTAGGGAGACTAGAAGAAGCACTCGCATCTTTCGATAGTGCTATCCAAATTAAACCTGACTCTCACGAAGCTTGGGGTAACCGGGGTTTTACCCTAGATAAGTTAGGGAGACTAGAAGAAGCACTCGCATCTTACGATAGAGCTATCCAAATTAAACCTGACT
>NZ_JAMZMM010000528.1:1312-3107 GCF_024178385.1 Limnofasciculus baicalensis BBK-W-15
ACTAGAAGAAGCACTCGCATCTTACGATAGAGCTATCCAAATTAAACCTGACTCTCACTATGCTTGGCTAAATCGGGGTGTCGCTGCTGGAAAATCCCATCATTATAATCCCGAATCGGCTATCTTATTAAGAGTACAATTTCCCACATTACCTCCCATACTCCCAGATCCTACCCTAACTCAACGCGGCTATGAAGGGGCATTATTATCTTACGAGACAGGATTAAAACATTGCCCCCAAGAGACTCATCCCGAAGGCTGGGGAAAATTGCATCAATCTATAGGTAACGCCCACTATTTCCAAGGGAAGGAAAAACGAAATTACCGGGAATACTGGCACAAAGCAGTAGCGGAATATAAATTATCTCTAATTACATTAACTCCAGAGGCTTATCCTGAATTACATTTAGAAGTCTTGCAAGACTTAAGCCGCGTCTTATGGGGATTAGGGAAAGAAACCGAAGCGAAAGAATGGCGGCGTAAGGGATTAGATGTCTTCGGCACACTCCTGAATCGCCCCATGTCTCGCTATCAGCAATGGGAATTACGAGCTAAATTTATCACCTTCTCTCAGATGCGGGTGGATGTATTAGTAGAGGAGGGAGATTTAATCCGCGCATTGGAAGCAGCGGAGAGGGATAAAAACTTCTACCTTACCTGGATTCTGGATAGACAAAAGGCAGATAGTCTTAGTCCAAATTATCAGGATATGCTGGAATTGACTAATCCAACGACAGCGATAGTTTATTGGCATGTAAGTGACTTTGCCCTGACTACATTTATCATAAAACATGGTGCGAGGAAACCGATTGTGATTCAACCCCTCCCCAGCTCTCCCCGTCTAGGAGAGGGAGCAAGAGAATCCTTCTCTAATTCATCTTTTCCCATGGCAGAATCTGGGGTAGGGGCGAAGCATTTGGGGGAAATGTTATCGGAGAAACCAGAAGATGACAATCCAAATGCTTCGCCTTGGATTAATGCGGTAGGGGATAACTTATCGGAGAAACCAGAAGATAACAATCTAAATGCTTCGCCCTGGATTAATGCGGTGGGGGATAACTTATCGGAGAAACCAGAAGATGACAATCCAAATGCTTCGCCCTGGATTAATGCGGTGGGGGATAACTTATCGGAGAAACCAGAAGATGACAATCCAAATGCTTCGCCCTGGATTAATGCGGTGGGGGATAACTTACAGACGGAAAGTGGGCAGGGTGAAGCATTTGCGGATAAAAATCCTGATTTACCCGATAACTTACAAACGGAAAGTGAGCAGGGTGAAGCATTTGCGGATAAAAATCCTGATTTACCCGATAACTTACTAGCGCAAATGCTTCACCCCTACAGTGAAATATCGAATGGGGATAATTTAAGAGAATTACAAGCTTGGGTGGATAACTGGGATGAAGTCTACGGAAAATCTGCTAATCAGAAAAAGGAAAGAGATATCTCTTTTCAGGATAACTTACCGAAAATGTTGGCAAAGTTAGAGAATATTTTGTATATTCCAGCCATTTTAGAGCAACTGAAGGCAGAATTAATCGAAAATTTGATATTCATTCCCCATCGGGATTTACATCGGTTTCCCCTTCATGCCTTATTTCCCGATAGATTTGTAATCAGTTATTTGCCCAGCGTGCAGATGGGGATTAATTTATCGGGTGGAAGTTTGGCAGCGGATGGGTTATCTGTAGGTAGCGATGTGGGTGGAAGTTTGGCAGCGGATGGGTTATCTGTAGGTAGCAATATCTCTGAGAAAATCGCCAACTCATCAGTTACATCCGTTACAACATCC
>NZ_JAMZMM010000529.1 GCF_024178385.1 Limnofasciculus baicalensis BBK-W-15
CTCCACAGGAGGAGTCATCATCCGCGCCAAATCGTAGGTTACCTCACGAGATGCGATCGCATTTCCTAATCCCTGTTTAATTAAATCAGCAGCTTCTTGCCAACCCATATATTCCAGCATCATCACCCCCGATAAAATCAGTGAACCAGGATTAACTCGGTCCAAACCTGCGTGCTTGGGTGCAGTACCGTGAGTAGCTTCAAAAATGGCACAATTATCCCCAATATTAGCACCAGGACCCATCCCCAATCCACCCACAAGAGCAGCAGCAGCATCAGAGAGGTAATCCCCGTTAAGGTTCATCGTAGCGAGAATCGAGTATTCATCTGGGCGCGTCTGAATCTGTTGAAAAATACTATCAGCAATTCGGTCATTTACCATTACCTTTTCTTTCCATTTGCCATTGCCGTGACTATCCCAGATATCATTAATAACCTGTTCTACTTGGCTAATAATCTTAGCCTGTTTCTCTGGTGTAAGTGAGTTAAAACCAGGCTCAATAGCACGGGCATTATCAGCCAGAGAAATATCTGGATTTTTCTCTTTATTGCTAAGAATCCACGATTCTACTTCCGTTACACATTCAGAGCGAAACTCAGTAGTAGCAACCTCATAACCCCAATCGCGGAAGGCTCCTTCAGTGTATTTCATAATATTGCCCTTATGGACTAAAGTCACCATTTGCTTAGATTTTGGTAACCTTAGTCCATTCTGGATAGCACGACGCACCAGACGTTGAGAACCAGTTTTGCTAATAGGTTTAATCCCAATTCCAGAATCGAGGCGAATCTGCTTTTTACCATGTTCTGGAGTTGCCGGGATAAACTCATTATTTAGGAGAGAAATCAATTTGTCCGCTAATTCGCTACCTTGAGGCCATTCAATACCTAGATAAATATCTTCAGTATTCTCCCGATAGATAATTACATCCAGTTTTTCAGGATGGCGGTGAGGTGATGGCGTACCAGGATAATATTGACAAGGACGGACGCAGGCATAGAGGTCATTAATTTGGCGTAATGCTACATTGAGAGAACGAATACCACCTCCCACCGGGGTAGTTAACGGTCCTTTGATAGCAACACCGTATTCTGCGATCGCAGTTAGGGTATCTTCCGGTAAATATTGATAAGTGCCGTACTTATCGCACGCTTCATCACCTGCATAGATTTTAAACCAGCTAATTTGGCGCTTGTCGCTATATGCGGCACTGACAGCCGCATCAATTACCTTTTGAGTAGCTGGCCAAATATCAATCCCAGTGCCGTCACCGCGAATGAACGGAATAATCGGGTTATCGGGAACGATAGGCTTGCCCTGAAGGAAGGTAATGCGGGAACCAGTTTCTGGAGGGGTGATTTTATCGTACATAGAGATAGAGTTCAGTTGTTTGAGCTATTTAGTCCTGCGTTACTGAGTATGCCTGGAAAAGGAGTTCAGAGTACAGAAATTTAGGCTATCGGATTCCCGCTTTATCGCATTTAAGGTGTAGAGACTGGGGCGGCTTTGGGTGTCTCATCAACCAGAAACACTAGCCCATCGACGTGGTTAAACCCTCCTTACAGTGGTTCAGAACCAAATAAGAAAATCAAGGTACACCAGTTAGACACTGTTGACAATCAGCCATTATGCTTAAATTTGGAATCAGCCATTATGCTGGAATATAGTATTCCATTTAGGCAGTCACGATCTGTACCGTAAACAACCCGCCGCTATAATCGGTACTCCGATTATACTGTTGGCTCTGAAGAGAGCCACGAGTTTACCAGACTGAGCCATTGCGGGCTACGTTAGAGGAAAGCGTATAAATTCTTACCTTGAGATGCGCCCCCTAGTTCCAGTCTTTAAAGTCCAGAGATTAAACAGGCTTAAAAATAAGGATTAAGCCTATTTTTCTGGGAAAGTACTGAACTCTAACATTGTCACAGCTAACTTTACCGCAGAAATGCGCTAATCCCATTATATAGATGAGCTGATCCCATGGAAAGAGTTCTAGTTCTAGACAAGAATCAACAGCCATTAATGCCCTGCCGTCTGAATAGAGTGAGACTAATTATCAATCCAGGAAAAGTAATAATATTTAGGCGTTACCCTTACCATAATCTCAGGAGGATATACTATCAACAAGGGAAACTATTCAGGAGGTTAAAAGATACAAGATTGCCTAGCGAAACAAATACAGGTGGACTGATAGAGTTTAATCTTTATAGTCAAACACTAGAGAAAAATCACTGGCTAGAGGCTGGATATGTTGTAAAATATCCCCCTGTCAAACTACAAATAACAGTAATTAAGCCTTTATTAACAGAAAGGACAGCTATAGCGATGTTCCGTAGACTCTGCCCACAGGAGTTATTCCATTTGGAAAGACCCCAAGACGAGATGGCATCCTCAATTCCAGCCACCGCCAAGCTGAATACAGCAATGGTGGATGTCTCAATGGGGGAAGAAAGATGAAGAAAATTTTAGTGGTTGATGATGATAGAACCTTACGAATTGCCTTGAAACGCGCCCTAGAAAAAATGGGATATCAAGTCAAACAAGTTAGTTCAGGTGCTGAAGCCTTAGAAGCTTGTATGAAAAATCCCCCAGACTTAGTGGTTTCTGATGTGATGATGCCAGAGATGGATGGGCTAGAATTTTGCCGTCGGTTGCGATCCACTCCTTCTGGCCAACTAATGCCCTTTATATTTTTATCTGGGAGAGGAGAATTAGAAGACAGAATTCACGGTCATTCTATGGGAGCTGATGATTATTTAATTAAACCAGTAGATCCCAGAGAATTAGCGGCCAAAATAGAAGCCCAGTTAGAGCGAACCCGCCGCATCCACTCCCTGATAGTTCAGTTGATGCACCTCAATGCGAGTTCGATTGGGCTTGAGCCAACGCCTCAAATTGCCACACCTGAACCTGTTGAGGTTGAGATACCACAGATTGATGCTGAGGTGGCCGTGACTCCCATTCCTTTACCTCTGACACCTGCAGAAGAAAGAGTCTTTTGGGAAGTGATTCAGGGGTTAACCAACAAAGAAATCAGCAATCGCTTGTTTATCAGTCCCCGCACTGTTCAAACACACCTAAGTAG
>NZ_JAMZMM010000102.1 GCF_024178385.1 Limnofasciculus baicalensis BBK-W-15
TCCCCACTCCCCACTCCCCACTTTTAAAATTACCCCACCTTGGTTGGTAAACTTAATGGCATTTCCCAGTAAGTTAATTAGAACTTGTCGCAGTCGTTTGTTGTCTGCACGAATAGCATGAGGGAGTGGAGAAGTTGGTTGATAAGTAAAGGAAATTCCTTTTTGTTTAGCCCAAAGTTGGCATATTTCTACTACTTCCTGGAGGAAGGAAGAAAATATAAAATCCGTTTGGTAAAGATCCATTTTTCCGGCTTCAATTTTTGACAAGTCAAGGATATCGTTGAGTAGGGTAAGGAGGTGGGAACCAGACTGAGAAATGATTCGGAGTTGTTCAAGTTCTTCTGGTGTCATTGTGTTCGAGCCTTGGAGAATTTGGGCGATGCCTAGAATACCATTTAGGGGGGTGCGAAGTTCATGACTCATATTGGTCAAAAATTCGCTTTTCGCCCTATTTGCTGCCTCAGCCGCTTGTTTAGATTTCTCAAGTTGCTTAGTCAAGGATCGCAATCTTAATTGTACGTTGATGCGAGCCAAAACTTCTTCTCTCTGAATGGGTTTGGTAATATAATCTACCCCACCAACGGCAAATCCTTTAACTTTATCCTCCGTCTCAGAAAGCACTGTCATAAAAATTACGGGAATATTGCAGGTGTTGGGTGATAATTTTAAACGGCGGCAGGTTTCCCAGCCATCAATTCCCGGCATCATCACATCCAGAAGGATTAAATCTGGAGATATTTTTTCCAGTTTTTTAATCGCACTTTCACCGTCTTTTGCTACTAATACTCTAAATCCTGAATCCTTCAAAAAATCTGACAGAAGTTGAATATTCGATGGATGATCGTCAACAATAAAAATTAGATTTTGGTCTTGGGCTTCCATAGTTATAGTTCAGAAACTTATCTATTGAGAAGTTTAATAATTCCTTCCTCATCAAACTCCTTAGCTAATTTCAGGAGTTTCGCAGAAAAGGAGTGATATTGGGGTTCTGATTTGCCAAATCTGGTGGCTTCATCTTCAATGGCATCAAAATCCCCGATTTCGATGGCGGCACAAATAGCAGTCAGTTGCTCAGGTGGCGGTACTCTGATTTCAGACTGGATATCGGTTTTTGGCGTTCCCGCCGAGATTGTTCCCTGATGACTGCTGGTAGAAGCCCTAGCTGCACTATCTTTTACCAATTCTAATTCATCTTTTTCGTAAATCCATTGCAATCCTAAATAATTTTGTAATTTTTCTAGTAATTCTTCGGCTTGGATTGGTTTGGGGAGAAAATCATTGCAGCCAGATTCCCAACTCTGTTGTCGATTAAAATTAAACACGCTAGCGCTTGATGCGAGAATAATTTTTTCTTTAAACTCTGGTAATTTGCGCAACTGTCGTGTCATTTCAAAGCCATCCATCACAGGCATAACGAGATCTGTGATAATTATATTTGGATGAAATTCCATGGCTTTTTCTAATCCTTCTTTGCCATTACTAGCTTCTATTAGTTCAAAGCCTATGGTATCTAGCAAATTAACGATTACCGAAAGATTTTCCCATCGATCATCGACTACTAATATTTTCTGTCTTGCTCCTTCATAACCAATTATATTTGTTTTCGCCTTAACAGTGGCTGATGTCATCCAGTATAGAGCTTCTGGCAAATCCAGATCGATCCAAAACTTGCTCCCAACTCCAGGTGTACTTTCAACTTCGAGTTTGCTACCCATCAATTGTACAATTTTGAGGCTGATAGTTAATCCTAATCCAGTACCTTCAGATTTGCGATCGCTATCTCCCACTTGTTCAAATGGCAAGAATATTTTCTCCAATTGTTCGGAAGTCATCCCGACACCCGTGTCTTCCACTTGGAAGCCAATTTTATTTGTTGTTGGTTGTTGGTTATTGGTTATTGGTTGTTGGTTATTGGTTGTTGGTTGTTGGTTGTTGGTTATTTGTTGTTGGTTGTTGGTTATTGGTTGTTGGTTATTTGTTGTTGGTTGTGGATTTAATAATGGTATTTTTTCCTCTATCTCGTCATCTATTGGAGATGCGTCGATTGCGCCAACTTTGAAGGTGACGCTGCCAGAATCGGTAAACTTAATCGCATTACCTAGTAAATTTAGCAATACTTGCCGCAATCTTTTTTCATCGGCATAGACAGCAGTTGGTAGTTTATTTAAAACTTGGAATGTAAAGGTAATTTCTTTTTGTTCAGCCTTAATCCGGCAGATTTCTACTACTCCTTCCAAAAAAGAAATTAAATGGAAATCTTTGGGATAAAGTTCCAGTTTCCCAGCTTCGATTTTAGATAAGTCTAAAATATCGTTAATCAGAGTAAGTAAGTGTGAACCACACTGGTGAATAATCCCAACTCGCTCTTGTTGCTTTGGGGCGACATCCTGATCCCGTTGCATAATTTGTGCGTATCCTAAAATGCCATTTAGAGGAGTGCGCAATTCGTGACTCATATTGGCAAGAAATTCGCTTTTGGCATGGTTAGCCACTTCAGCAGCAATTTTGGCTTCTTGAAGTTCTGATGTCCTTTCTTCGACGCGATTTTCTAGTTCTTCATTTGTCTTTTCTAAGGCATTAAACGACTCCTGTAACTGAATTGCCATTAGATTAAAAGACTGAGATAACTTTCCTAATTCTTTCACTCCTTTTATGTCTACTTGTCGAGTTAAGTTGCCACTAGCGATGGCTTCAGATGCTTCCATTAGATGAAAAATAGGTTTGCTAATCCAGCGGGATGTAAGTAATCCCAGTATAGTGGCTACGACTAATGCGGCTAAACATAATATAATGGTGGTACGGTTATTGGCATTAATTTGTGCCATGAAATCAGCTTCGGGAACGACAACCACAATCAGCCAATCCAAACCCAAATTGTCCCGCCAAGGAGTTACCTGAATAAACTCTCTTTGATTATTTATTTTTGTCTTAAGCTGTTTAGTATCTTTAATCTCATTGAGGCTGCCGAAATCTTTGAGTAAATAGTGGGTTGTGGCTTGAATTAAAGGATCGCTACTGTCTGATGCTTTAACTCTTTCTGCTTTTCCGTTAACAATTTTGTAGGATGGGGCGGTACTGGAACTTGATACAATTAGACCATTTCGTTCTAAAATAAATGTTTTTCCTGATGGGCTAATTTTTAACTGTTGGAGGAATTTACCAATCTGGGAAATACTCAAGTCGATACCGATAACTCCGATAAGATTATGAGATTTATCGTAGACAGGAGAATTCACACTAATTGCTATTTGATCCGGAAAGTCAGCCCAGTTATAAATTGGACTCCAAACGGTTTTCCCAGCGGTAACTGTCTTGGTATACCAATCTGCTGCTAGAGGGTTATTATTTTTATAGATTTCCCTAAGAGAAGCACGATTACCCAGATTATCTGGAGCGTAGGAATAAAGTTTATCTAAGTTAGGCTTGGAAAGATCGGCGATTTCCAAGATGTCCCCTACATAGCCAGATCCAATGTATTCACCTTCTTGAGTGCCATAGTTAATATAAGTAAACCCGTAGACTTTAACTTGGTTCCAGAAGTATTTACCTACGCCCTCAAAATTGTTTAAGTCTAGGAGTCCGACTTGAATCGCCTGCAAATTTATTTGATTAACTTGTTTAGGTATGGATAAGTAACTGTTGAGATGTTCGTCAATACGCAAGCTAATTTCACCAATCAAATGACTAGCAAGGTTTGCCACTGCTTTTTGTCCATTTCGCCAAGAAAAATACCCGACAAGTCCTACCGCCGTGAATATTTGCAGGACAAAGGGGACAATTAAAATCATTTGTAGAGAAACTTTTCCAGCCAGTTTAACCGCTAAATTGGTCATGTTGATAGGGGGGAGTAATAATAAGTTGTTCGTTCGTACAGCTATCCTAATGAATCTGTCAGTTACTTTTAGTTATTTGTTACTAGTTATTTGTTTGTTTTTCTCGGATTTATTTTGTTAGTTCAAGATGACTGACAGTGGGGAACTAACTACTGATACTTAAGAAGTAAAATAAATATTATAGTATATTCAATTTGGTCAATGTGCCAATCTCTGGTGAGAGATTAACAATCAGTTGTCCCGCTCACCATGCCAGAGTAGTTAACAGTCTTCACAGCAGTAACCTCTCAGGGCTGGGGAATGCCCGATCGCTTATAAGCTGATAGCTTGTCAGTTATGATAGTAAAGGCTCCCATTGCGATCGCTCCCCTTGAGTAAAGCAAGCAGTGCATCGATCGAGTAAAATCATTATAATTTCCAGGGTGTCCAAGAGGGCAGTGCCAATAGCCAAGTAGCCGAGTTTCTCTAGAGAGTTGGTTGTTATCAGTAAACCGGGTATTTTGGATAAGTACCCATTTTCCCCAAAATCCCTGGTAGAAGCCAAGTAGGGGTAAACTTTTTTAGGGGTGTGACACTACCAGCCAGCTCAATGGCAATTGGACTGGAATTACTATACTTTAGAGGTACTTTAGCACGTCTCTACATTAGACACTGGGGTGGTGGATAAGTTAATAGATTGCCATGGGATAGAAATCCAAAATAAAAGAATTAAAATCTATTTTCCTAGCTCTTGCATCTAGATAGTACATTGTAATTTTAACTCCATACTTCCACTTACCCAATCCCTAGCTTAAGATTAGTCATGATCTTTACTATCATCGTCCCAAAAGAATATACTGTAGCTCAAACTCGCCGTGAGTCCAAGATATCAGTGCCGCCTTCACCCCCAACCCGCCCAGAGCCTAAAAATTCTGGCTCAATCTGGATGTTCGTCTCAATTGGATTGGTGTTAGTGACGATTGGGTTAGGTGTCTATGGCAAGCTTAAACTTGAAGAGATGGAAAAAAAACTTAAATTTGAGCAGTTTAAAACAAAAGATCTCCATAAAAAATTTAAGTTAGCACTTAATACTATACATAAAATGGAAAGCAATCCAGATTTAGTTCATTCGCGAGAATTTAATCTAGATTACCTGAGACTGCGGATGGAGGAAGAGGTATTTCACTTTGCGATTGTTAACCAAATTAAAATCAAAGTCAAACAATTAATTAGCATAGCACTTAGACCAACTCAAGCATCTCAAAGTGCGGTGGGAATTGCTAGTGTCACAGGCAGAGAAGTTGATGAAACATTTGATGTGAAGTACGAGACGGAAACAGGAGGGAAACGGAATATGCGAGTACTGTTTCGCGTTCAAGTTAAACTAATGAAATTACCCACCCAAGCAACATCAGCAACTATTAGTCAGATTATCGACTGTATTGAAAACTTTCTCAGCCCAGAGGATGAAAGCTGGCAACCGACAATTCAAGGTAGAATTGTCTCCCTACATTGGGATCAAAAAGCAAAACCTACTCCATTGCTGGTTTTGCAGCAATCTAGTGAAGGAGTCAATGTTACCCTCCGGACAAATCGGGCGCGTATTCAATAAAAACTAAGCATTAGGCTATCAGCACCTCAGCGGTTACCCTTCAAGACAATTGGTGAATTTCCTGTCATTGAGATGGATATTTAGTCGGAATCAGGATTGGGACTCTCTTGCGATCGCTGATAGCTAAAGAATGATATAATCTCTATCTATAGTAAATTGAGCTTGAACTAGCTCTGAAATGCCTCAATTAATGAGCCAAATCAAATCCATGCAGTTATTCAGACTCATTACACTCGTTTGTCTGTGTTTATTTCTAAATGCACCTCTGGCTTGGGCTATACCCATCAAAATTGGCATGTCGGCTACATTTACAGGTGCTTCTCGCAACCTTGGTATTGAACTATATCAGGGGGCGATGGCATACATTGAAAATATCAACAAGTCAGGGGGAATCAATGGAAATGAGATCGTTGTGCAAGTCTATGATGATAAATATGAACCTCTACCTGCTCTACAAAATACAATTAAGCTAGTTGAACAAGATAAAGTTATTGCATTATTCAATTATGTAGGGACTCCCACCGTAGTCCAGATTCTACCCCTATTAAAAAAATACGCTGACCAAAATACATTGCTCTTTTTTCCCTTAACAGGAGCGCAACCTCATCGACAACCTCCCTATAGCCAATATGTTTTTAACCTCAGAGCTTCCTATCGAGAAGAAACTGCTGGAATTGTCGATAATTTGGTGAAAGTTGGTCGCAAGCGTATTGCCGTATTTTATCAGCTTGATTCCTATGGCAGAAGTGGTTGGGATGGAGTATTGAAGGCTTTACAAAAAAATGATTTGGATATAGTCGAAGAAGCCACCTACCGCAGAGGCGCAACCTTTGAAACCAGTTTTAAGCCCCAGGTTGAAGCGATTAAAAAGGCAACACCCGATGCAATTATTTCTATTGGCAGTTATCAGGCTTGTGCGGGATTCATTAGGGATGCTAGAAATGCAGGTTTAAATGTACCAATCGCCAACGTTTCCTTTGTCGGTAGTGAAAGTTTATTAAAGTTACTTGTAGAGGGAGGTGTCAGTGGAAGAGACTACACCCGCAACTTAATCAACTCTCAAGTTGTCCCCAGCTATGAGGATCTTTCCTTGCCTGCTGTAGAGGAATACCGTAAATTAATTGACGCTTACAGAGCCACGCCATCAAAACCTCCAGTCCCCAGTGATTATAAACCTATCCGTTATAGTTTTGTCAGCTTTGAAGGTTTCCTGAATGCTAAATTATTGGTAGAAATTTTAAAGCTTGTACCTGATTTATCAACCTCGCCAGATCTCCGTCCCATTGTTGAGAAGTTGGAAAATTTGGATATTGGTATTGGCGCTCCAATTACCTTTAATTCTCAAAAACATCAAGCACTCAGTAACGTTTATTATACGACTGTAGAAAGTGGTATATTTATCCCCATTGGGGAATGGGAAAGATTTGCGAAATAAGTACAATTTTCCAGAAAATATTCAAAAGGTGCTGAATTATGATCGTAACAAAACGGCTAAAGAAGGCATTAATCTTAAACGGAATTATATTTAGCTTGATTGCAATTTCAACCTTGATATCCTCGGTGTGGAATCTTAGTGCTAGTCTGGTTGTACCATATCAGAATCAGGGAGTTGCTCTGACTCGCTCCGTTGCCAATTTTAGTAGCTCACTCCTCTTCGGTAGCCCTTATGAAAGTATTCAGGGTGTAATTGATGGCTTGGGCGAGATTGAGGGATTATCTTACATTTTTGTGAGCGATTCAACAGGAAGAATCGTGGCTCATACCTTTTCCCCTCTGATTCCCCAACTATTCTCAAAAACTGAGAAAGCGAGTCGCGCCTTTAATGGCAAAGACTTTCAGGAACAAAAACCAAAAATCCGAAACATCAAACTCCCAGAAATTGGCAAAGTAATTGATATTGGTTTTCCAGTTATGTCTGGGGTAGCTGGACAAGTACATGTGGGACTAAAGCAACAGATTATAGATGCTCAAATTAGAACATTTGTTATTAGGCAGATTGGGATTGCGATCGCTTTATTTTTTATTAGTACAGGAGTTACTTATTTGGTGCTAGCACGTATATAAAAGGATAAAGGTTGAAGGTTGAAGGATAAAGGATTAATATAGCAAGCAGGTAGACGGAATTCAACCTAAAATTCCTATATTGAGAACTCGAAAACCCCGACTTCTTAAAGAAGTCGGGGATCTGAGTGTTATCTGGATTTAGTACCTGATTTTAATCTGACGAGAGACAAAATCTTGCCAGAGCTAATAGCTGCTGAATCGTTATACCAAGTTGGATCTCTCCGTAGAGCAGGCATCCCGCCTGCGGCTGACGGCGGGACACCTGTGAGTTATATAAACCGGGTTTCTGGCGGACTTCACTCATCTGAAAAGAGCTGTATTTCTACTGTCTTCACAAATCCTTTACAGAAAATCCTCTTAATTAAAGATTTGATGAAGACCATAGTATTTATCCGGATATTTAGTTATTCTAATGCTAGAGATGTTCTAGTTATAGTTTGTAAAATTATCGGCAACCCTTATACCATTAGATGACATTGCAGCTCAACTGCCCCTCTGTATAAAGCTTAAAGTAGAGCAGCCGCACTACAACTCACGCTAGAAACACAGATTTTTGACGGGAGCAAGCTAGAAAAACATCCGTACTATAACCAAATAAAACAAGCTGGCGAGGATAACTATGACGCAGTCTCAGACATTACTGAATATAAAAGAGAAATCTGAACTAGACGTTGAGGACACCTCCTCCCCAATCGCGAGGTTAAAAATTCAGCACTTTTCTAAACTGACTAAAAATTTGATCGGGGTAAATTTCAGCGGTGAAGATCTTAGTGGTGTAAACTTCAGCGGTGCTAATCTCAACGAAACTGACTTCACCGAAGCTGATCTCAATGGTGCTAACCTCAACAGTGCCAAGATCAATAATGCCAACCTCAGCCTTGCTGACTTAAGCGAAGCCAACCTCAGCCTTGCCAAACTAGATAACTCAGATTTGAGCCTTGCTAATCTCAGCTATGCCAAGTTAATTGGCACTAATCTTAGAGGAGCCAATCTCTGTCGTGCCGATCTGATTGCAGCTAATCTCAGTGGCGCTAATCTCAACAGTGCTAATCTCAGCGGCGCTAATCTCAGCGATGCCAATCTTACTGGAGTTTACCTAATCCGTAGCGATCTCAACGGTGCTGACTTAATTAATGCTAACCTCAGCGGTGCCGATCTCCGAGAGGCAAAGCTAATCAATGCTAACCTGAGCGGTGCTTACCTCAAGGGAGCCAACCTTACTGGTGCTAGCCTCAGTCGGGCATATCTCATCGGTGCTAACCTCAACCAAGTCTATTTCATCGGAGCCAATCTCAGCGGTGCTGAATTAAAGCACGCCTACCTCAAAGATGCCAACCTGAGCCGGAGTAACCTCAACGGCACTAAATTGGGTGGAGCTAACTTAAGAGGAGCACAACTGGGCGGTGCTAATCTGAGAAATGCCTACCTTGGTGCTGCGGATCTCAGTAATGCCAACCTTAGCGGTGCTTCCTTGATCCATGCTAACCTTAGCCGTACTGACCTCAGCTATGCCAACGTTGAGAAATCTCGATTTGGATATAATTCAGGATTATCTGACACAATGAAGAGAAGCCTGATCCAGCGGGGGGCGATTTTTGAAGAGGTTAGCTAAAAGTATTGTTCACTTTTGACCACTGATTCAATCAATTCGTTTCTAGACTTGTTCGCTGATATCGTAATCAGCGATAGAGTACGATGGGCAAGATCGGAATTAACGCCTGTGGACAGGTTAGGTATCGTCACCCCTGGTAGAAGCAGGAAGCAAACATTTGAAAGCGAGTGAGTTAGAGTTACTCGCCCATCAGTAGGTTTTGTATTGCCAATGACTAGTCGTTTAAAGCAACTTCTATCCCTGTTAGGCCCACTCTGCAGAGAATACCTGATCGTGGATCGAGATTTCAAAATCTTAGAGATCTCTTTGGAGGTACAACGATTTGCTGATGCTCCTGATGAGGTGGTGGTGGGAAAAGATATTCGCCTCAGCTTTCCGGAATTGATCGGAGTTGAAGATACCCTCATGGATATTCTTCAACAACGACAGGATGGTTTTGAATTAAATGCAATTGGACGGTTTTCCGATCCAAACAACCCTTTATATGTTGATTTCCATATTATCAAAAATAACTTCGTAATTTATGACCAGGAACAATTATCAGAAAATCAATTAATTATCTTCTTTGAAGATGTCACTAGGAGAATGGTTTTGGAGCAAACATTAGTTCAGGCAACTAATGAAACCAGCCTTCTATTTAGTAGCTTATCCGCATCGAAAGCCTATATTGATAAAATCGTTGACTCAATGGCAGATGCGTTATTGGTAACCAGTCCATCAGGAATTATCAAGACGGTCAATTATTCTACACAAAATTTGTTTGGCTATCGCGAATCTGAATTGATCGGACAGCCCATATCACTGATCATTAAAGATGCTAATTTATTAAATGCAAACAATCAACAGCATCTCTTAAGCGATCCATCCTTTAATCATTTAGAAGTAGTTTGTTTAACTAAAACTGGAGAAAAAGTAACGATTGCTTTTTCCTGCTCAGTCATTCAAACTGAAACAGAAGGTGTGGAAAATTTTATTTATATTGGTCGAGATATCACCGAGCGTCAGCGGAACCAAAAGCGTTTAGCAGCCCAACATGCCACTACCCGCATCATATCAGAGTCGCGAACGATCGCAGATGCCCTCCCCAAAATTATCCCAGCAATTGCTGAAACCTTGGCATGGGATCTCGGTGAACTCTGGATACCAGAAATAGAAGGAGATAAATCCCAATATATTGCTAATCTCCAATCTGCCATCTCCAATCCTCAGTTGCGATGTGTGGAAACTTGGATAACACCTTCAATAGCTATTCCAGAGTTAGTTGATTTAACCCAGAAGAAGACATTAGTTGGAGATGTTGGCTTTCCTGGCAGGATTTGGGCAACCCGTTCCCCTCAATGGATTGGGGATTTGACTCAGGAGGTAAACATTGACAGAGATCCTATATTGGCTATTGCGGGAATACATGGAGCCTTTGGGTTTCCTCTCCAAGACGATGGTGAAATCTTGGGAGTGATGGCATTTTATAGTACTGATGTTCAACGATACGATCCAGAATTATTGGAAGTAATGGCAGCAATTGGCAGTCAATTGGGACAGTTTATTAAGCGCAAACAAGCAGAAGCAGCACTATTAGAAAGTGAAGAAAGATATCGAGATTTGTTTGAAAATGCCAGCGATTTAATTCAATCGGTTACGGCTGATGGCAAATTTATGTATGTAAATCGAGCTTGGCGAGAAACCCTAGGATATAGCCAAGAAAAAATTGCCAACATGTCGGTGTTTGACATTATTCATCCTGATGCTCAAGTCCATTGTCTCCAGGTACTTCAGCGAGTAATGTCTGGAGAAAAAATTGAGCGAGCAAAAATGGAATTACTGACCGAAGACGGTCGTAAAATATCACTAGAAGGCAGCATTAACTGTAAATTTGTAGAAGGAAAACCAATCGCAACTCGTGCCATTTTACGAGATATTACCGAGCGCTTGCTCTCAGAAGCAGCCTTACGCCAGGAACAGGAAAAATCAGAACAGCTTATCCTCAACATTTTGCCATCTCCCATTGCCAATCGCCTCAAACAAGATCATCGGATCATCGCCGATGACTTTGCTGAAGTGACGGTGTTATTTGCCGATATCGTTGGCTTTACCCAACTCTCTTCATCGATCAGTCCAATTGTACTACTAGATTTACTCAATCAAATTTTTACAGCCTTCGATAGACTATGCGAAGAACATGGTTTAGAGAAAATTAAGACTATAGGTGATGCCTATATGGTAGTTGGCGGACTACCTAATCCAGATCCCAACCATGTAGACGCGATCGCAAAAATGGCACTAGATATGCAAGCCACTATCCCTCAATTTTGCGACCATACAGGTAAAGTATTCAATATTCGGATTGGCATCAACACAGGACCCGTCGTCGCGGGGGTGATTGGACTCAAAAAATTCAGTTACGATTTGTGGGGAGACACAGTTAATATTGCCAGCCGGATGGAATCTCAAGGTGTACCGGGGCGAATTCAGGTGACAGCGGCGACTTACGCACGGTTGCGAGATCAATATTGCTTTGAAGAGAGGGGTTCGATTGACGTGAAAGGTAAAGGAAAAATGATAACGTATTTTCTGGTTGGTCCAAAATAATTCAAAAGTCAGAGGTAAGGGGTAAGAGGGCAGAGGTGAGGGGTAAGAGGTCAACCGAAGGGAATTGATGATCGTGGTTCGGAGGCGATCGCAGATTTTCCGGTCGGTGATAAGCTGTACTAGATTGAGTTTGCTTAGGTTAACCAACTGATAAACAGAAAGAATGCCGTAGCTAGACTTGGCAAGAGTGGCAATTATGACGGATGAAGAATCTGGACAAGACATTAAACAGTTGCACGAGGCAACTATCAACACAACAGACAACTTCTCCAAGCTGGAGCAAATTGCCCAATTGAGTCTGGCTGATAGTTTTGTTGGTATCGATCTTAGCGATAAAGATCTCAGTGGCGAAAATCTCAGTGGTGTTAATCTCAGTAGTACTGACTTGAGTGGAGCTAACCTTAGCGCTAGTGACTTAAGCTTTGCCGATTTGAGCCTTGCTGATTTGAGCGATGCCAACCTCAGCCATGCTAACCTTAGCCGTGCCGATCTAAGCTGTGCCGATCTGAGTCGTGCCAATCTCAACAATGCTAACCTCAATGAAGCAGAACTTAGTGGGGCAAACATGAGTCGTGCTAACCTCAAAAATGCTAACCTAACTCGCGCTGAACTCAGTGGCGTTAACCTGAGTCGTGCTAACATCAGCGGTGCTAATCTCAACGGTGCTAATCTCAGCGGTGCTAACCTCAGCGCGATCGATTTTCGGGATGTGAATTTGAATGGGGCACAACTAAGCCTTGCTAACCTGAAAAAAGCCAGACTCAGCGGTGCTAATCTCAGCAGCACCAACCTCAGTAGTACGAATCTCAGAGGAGCTAACCTAAATAGTACCAACCTCAAGAATGCTAATCTGATGGGAGCCAACCTCAACAATACGAGTCTCAGAGGTGCTAATCTTGGCGAGGCTCATTTGAGAGGTGCTATCCTTAAAGATGCCTTTCTTAGATATGCTTTGCTTAGAGAAGCTAATCTTAGCGGTGCTGACCTCAGAGGAGCTAACCTAAAAGAAGCCGATCTCAAATCCGTCAACCTCAGCTTTGCTAATTTAAAGTCAGCCAACCTCAGCCTTGCTAATCTTAAAGCTGCCAATCTCACTAGCGCTAATCTCCTTGGGGCTATTCTCAGCAATACTAATCTCAGTAACACTAACTTGACCAATGCTAACTTAGGTGCGGCAAACCTGAGCGGTGCGAATATCAAAGAAGCTAACTTGAATGGTGCTAATTTGAGCGGAGCTAACCTGAATGGTGCTTTATTGAACAATGTTAATTTAGTCTGTGCTAACCTTAGCCTTGCGGATCTTAAACAAGCCAACCTCAGTAATGCTAATCTGAAGGACGCAAACCTTGGCTGTGCGGATCTCAGCGGTGTCAACTTGAACAGTGCAGACCTTACTAATGCTAATCTCAGAGGTGCAGAACTTAGCGGTACGGATTTTAGTGGGGTTACTGTGGAAAATACTATATTAGGATCTGATGCAGAACTTTCTGAGGATATGAAGCTAAATTTAATCCGGCGCGGGGCAATTTTTGAGGATTGATTGAGAGGTGGGAGGTGAGAGGTTAGAGGTACTAAACAATTAACAATTAGCAATTTCCTATAACGGCTGTATTATGAAACGGTCTCCTTTATTTGCACTACCATTTGCTGCTGCCATTATATTTTTATCTAATTATCAAGGATTGGCAACAGCCTTCAAAGCATCTCATCGCATGTCTGGGTTTTCCGTAGATAACAGTCATTATATCTATCTGGAAAGTTACCGCAATTCTGTGACAGAGGTTCCCACTGCCGAAATCCAAATTATTAATATTGAAAACAATTCTTGTGTTAGAGATGGTTGTCTGGAAACTGAATACGATCGCACCGCATACAGTATCACTAATCAAACGGCTGAAAATGACTTACTTAACAAAACGTCAACCATCAGACACGATTTAGGACTAAATAGACTTAAAGTTGGTATTCAACTACCAATTATCAAACGTAAAATAAATCACGATTACCCTCCAAGTAGCGGAATAAATCGGAGCGAGACAGTTAGTTTCCGTTTGAATAATCCAGGGGAACCTCTATATATTCGTCTAGATCAAAAGCATATTCCATCAGCCTTATCGGGAGGTGCTTCTGGGGCAGCTCGTGCTTCCATGCGGTTGGTAATTAATTATAATTATTATCAGCTTACCCTTGGGGATTTGAATAATTATCGAGATGCGGTGACAAATTATGCAATTAGAGAAGTGAGATTATCTCCAAATCGAGATAATGTAGTGGTTTTGATTGATATGACTCAACCGATGGAAGAAGGGGAAATTCAGACAACATTTGTTCAGAGTTTTCCTTTGCCATGATGATATTATATGTTTCTTACAATAGAACAGATCGGAAACTGTCTCGAACATCTAAAAAGACTCCATCATTTTTATGGAATCTCATTTTTGGTCGGAAAAATAGCATTGTTACCAGTGGGAAATACGATTCCTTTTTCATTTAAAAATGAAGAAACAAAATTTCTAGGAAAATATTTCAAACCAGCCCCTAATTCTCAATACTATTATCAAGTATTTAAAACTTCTAATCTCAATCAGCGCTGGCTTTCTCCAGACTATCCAAGATCTCTTTTAAGTTCAAGAACAAGAAGCAAATTTGCAGAGGCTTTTATTCATACAAAGGATCAATGGGGCTGGAAATTAAATTATATTGATAGTCTTCACAGCCTTTTAAATCAAAATCAAACAAAATCAGGATTAATTCCCACTTTTGACTTAGCAGTATGGCTGTATCGAGATCGAGAATTCTCTTCAGATACTTCAGCTCAAGATATTATTAATTATTTTATAACAGACTTTCACATTACAGATCGAGAACAAACAGAGTTGTTCGATCTTTCCATTCCCAAAATATCATCTCCCCTCTTTCAAGAAGAACAAGTGACATGGGAAGACTTAAGAGTATACTTAGGAAATCCACCTGACTCATTTTCAGAAGATGGAGGAACCTTACAACTTCTAGAAATACAGGGAGTAGGTTCTGGAAAAGAAATAGTTTTCCAGCCAGGAAAAAGGCTTACTATAATTACAGGAGACAACGGACTAGGAAAAACTTTTTTGCTAGATTGTGCTTGGTATGCTCTAACTGGCAAATGGGCAGGTTTACCAGCTTATCCGATGTCAACTAATAGAAAAAAAGAACCAATTATAGGGTTTGAAATCTCAGAAAATTCAGAATCTGAAAGAATTAGAGTCCCTTACGATTGGCAAACTCAAAGCTGGAAGCCTCCCAAAAAACGTCCTACTATTCCTGGCTTGATTATCTACGGCAAAGTTGATGGTTCCTTTGCTGTTTGGGACCCAGCAAAAGAGTATTTAGCAATTCAAGAAATTGGACAAAGTGATACAACTCCACGTCCATTTGTATTTACCAGAGATGAAGTATGGAATGGGCGAGATATTGAAATTGCAGGTCGAAAAACTACTTTTATTAATGGTTTGCTCCAAGATTGGATTCAATGGCAAAGTAGACCAGAAAATTCTCCTTTCCATACTCTTGAGAAAGTATTAAAGCGACTGTCTCCTCCTTTTCAAAGCGATTTGGGAACTTTAAAACCGGGAGAACCTGTTAGAATTCCATACGATGTCAGATTTATGCCCACAATTGAGCATTCTTATGGAAATGTGCCGATAGTTTATACTTCCGCAGGTGTTCGTCGTGTCATTACCCTAGCTTACCTGATTGTTTGGGCATGGGCGGAACATAAAATTCAATCTCAGCTAATTCACAAAAAACCTCAAAAAAGGATGGTAATTTTAATTGATGAATTGGAAGCCCACCTCCATCCACAGTGGCAAAGATTAATCTTGTCTGCTTTATTGGATGTCAGAGAAGATTTAGCAACTGACTTACAGGTTCAAATTTTAGTTGCCACTCACTCTCCCATAGTGATGGCATCGGTAGAATCTAGTTTTAATGAAAAATTAGACAAGTTATTTCACCTGAATCTTGTCAGAAGTGACTTATTCAGTAATGAAGTAGAGTTAAGACAATTACCCTTCATTCGTCAAGGGCGTATTGATGCTTGGCTAACATCAGATGTTTTTGGTTTAGGGCAATCTCGTTCCCTTGAAGGAGAACAAACTATCCAGGCGGCAAAAGCATTACAAGAGTCAGATAATCCCAATTCAGAAGATGTCCAAAAAGTCTCACATCAATTGCTAAAATATTTAGCCGAAGATGATGAATTTTGGTCTCGTTGGTTATTCTTTGCAAGGCAGCATGGAGCGTCTTTGTGATTCCGATTCAACAACAACCAGAACCAATAGATTTCGAGAGTAAAGTGAGATTGAAGGGGTTAGCCTTCCTGAAAAAAAATCCCCATCCTCAAACTTGGGATAATCGTGAATATTGGAGAGATTCTCTGAAAGATCTCCATATAGCTTATAACGAAATTTGCGCCTATTCTGCCCAATGGATTCCTTGGATTGCAGGCAGCCCTACTGTCGATCATTTTATCCCGAAATCTGTGAAACCAGAGCTGGCATATCAGTGGAGTAACTTTCGTCTATCCTGTCTGAAGATGAATGCTAGAAAGCGAGATTTTCAAGATGTTTTAGATCCATTTAACATCCAGGATGGATGGTTTATATTGAATTTCCCTTCTCTGCTTATTAAACCAAACCCAGAGCTAGAAGAATCGATTAAAATTAAAGTTAAAAATACCATAAAACGACTAAAGTTAAATGATGATGACGATTGTGTAAGACATCGACAAGATTGGCTGATGCGTTACTGCGAGCAGAAAATTACATTTGAGTTTCTCAAAGAAACAGCACCATTTATCGCTTATGAGTTAGAGCGTCAACATCTCGTTGATACAATTTCCTCGATTATGTCGGTAAGTTGAGTTATTTATCTTGGTCAGGACTTACGCAGCCACACTACCGATAGTGGGAATGGTGCGTTAGCAGAGCATAACGCACTACAGATAGAGGCTTTGCGTAAGTTCTGTTAGATTAAGAGTAAATTGGGAAATTGTGATGGCAACGCCAGCTAGAGGCATCGCGTTTCATCAAAAGTTGCCTGGAAAAACCTAAAACTGCAAGAGTCGAGCAGAGGCAAACCTTACCCATCAGTGCTACAGTAGAGGCAAATCTCAGTCAAATGCTCCCCATAGAATCATGCAAGCTACACAACAACGATACTACTCTCCAGAGGAATATCTAGCACTGGAGGAGGCTGCTGACGATAAAAGCGAATACATTGACGGTGAAATCTTTCCCATGGCAGGTGGCTCTACTAATCATAATCAAATAGCTGGCAATTTCTATGTTGAACTAAGTGTTGCCTTCAAAAAACTTGATTATCGAGTGTTTATGAGTGATGTGCGCTTGTGGATACCCAAGAGGCGCATTTATACTTATCCTGATGTGATGGTAGTGGCTGGAGAGCCGGAGTATTATAATAATCGTACAGATACAATTACTAATCCTAGAGTAATTATCGAGGTTTTATCCCCGTCAACAAAGGGATACGACAAGAGCAACAAATTTAAAGGATACCGCACGATTCCGACATTTCAGGAATATTTATTAATCGATCAAACTCGGATATATATCGAACATTTTCATAAGATAGATGAGCGGCGATGGGACTTTAGGGATTATGATGAATCTGATGTAGCAATTGCCCTATCTTCGGTGTCTTTGGAAATTTCTATATTAGATATCTATAATAAGGTGAATTTTGAGCAGGTAGATGGGGAAACTACACCCGATGTGGGAGAGGTTTAAAGGGAAGTTACGCCATCGATTCGTTGTGCTAGTAGCCAAAACTGCCAGTGGTTTGAACCACTGTCTCATAGATTAAGTCCGTTAAAACTGATAAATTGCAGTAGTCGCGATAACCCGACAGTGGTTCAAACCACTGTCTAATAGCTTAAG
>NZ_JAMZMM010000530.1 GCF_024178385.1 Limnofasciculus baicalensis BBK-W-15
CTCCCCTCATTTCTAACCCTCCCCTGACCAAAGACAGAGAGTTAGTTTCTCCCCTAGTTTCTAACCCTCCCCTCACCAAAGACAGAGAGTTAGTTTCTCCCCTCATTTCCAAACAGAAGTCCTCCGCGCAGCGGAGTAACTTCCCTTCTAAAGTCCCCCCTTCACAAGGGGGGATTAGGGGGGTAATTTCCTCTTTTACCAGAGGTTTAATCTCTACCTCCTCCACCGCAACCGATAATCTCACAGTCTCCGCCACAATCGGTTCAACTCTCCCATTCTCCTGGGATTTTTCCCCTATTCCCGACTCCTTTCCCGCCTTAGTTGACTTAACAGATAATTCAGTTTTAGTCTCATTCTCCCCGAGAAAATATCCCCTCAACTCCTCTCGCAAAATTGCCCGCGCCTGCGAGATACGTTTGCTGACATTTTGGTAGGAAATCTCTTGCTGTTGGGCAATCTCTTTATAAGACAATTCCCGATCAAAATGCAGAATAAACGTCTCGCGCAGCCTTGTCGGTAAATTATCAATGGCGCGGCGAATCACAGTCTTTCTCTCTTCCTTCTCCAAAGCACTTTCTGGCGTATCCTCACAGGAAACCACTTCCCTCTCCTCACCAGCCGCGTATACCTCTATATCCTCAACTAGATTCGCACTGCGATCGCGCTCTCGATGAATATCCATGCAAAGATTATGAGTCAGGCTGGTTAACCAACTCTTAAAATTCTTAATTTTCCCCTCAAACTTTTCCAGCTTTTCCCAAGCCTTAATCGTCGCCCGACTCAGCGCATCTTCCGCATCAGTCGGGTTCCCACCCATCCACTTAAGACAGCAAGAATACAGATAATCTCGATACTCTTGCCATACCTGCCAAAACTTTTTCTCTTCAGAGTTACGCGACAGGCAGACGGCACCCGATGTAGCTACTAATTGAGAATTTGACATAATAAATCAACTTTTAGCAAACCTTAATAGAATGAATTGAGTTTCAGAAAAGCACCTATCTCTGTTCCTTTCTCAGTCCGCATTTCATCCCAGCAAAAATCTCACCAGAGATTTGCTAACAAAGGGATATTCCTTCTCTGCCCCACAAAAAATGTTGCTAGAGAATCACGACAAAAGGACGATCAAACTTTTGTCAAAAAAAAAAAGAATAAAAAAGTTTTGTCTATTTATGTGATATGTAACTGCGTTACCTATCTTGCTTGTTTATATGAGTTGTTGAATTAAAATAACGATCGACACAAACAAGATGGAATGAGACACCCCACCTGGGTAGTAACTTTGGGTGAGACTCCTCGTTGTACTTCCGATCCACACCTGCGATCATTTCCATTTCCCTACCGTTTCCTTGATTTATAGTCCCTATATTAATAAGACGCTTCCACACCCCAATTTCGGAATTTTTCGAGTTACAGGCAAATTTTATCCCCCAAAAACCACCCTCAGCCCACAGAACCCTTACTCACCATACCTTTCAGCCCCTGCATATTTTTCTCAACTTCCCTAGTAATAGGTTACTCAGTAGGGTGCGTTATGCGATAGCTAACGCACCCTCCACACTATTCGTCCTATTGTTGTGTAAGTCCTACAGCGGTAACCGCTGTTATGAGGTACAGTAGCAATAATTTTCAGGTATGTTCGGTGCAAAGAAACCGGGTTTCTGAGGTGTACTTCATAAACCTACAATCTGCTGTATGTGTAATAGGTTACTCAGTAGCTCTCAATCTCAGCCAAAACAAAAGACCAGCTTTGTCTCTAGCTGGTCCCGCCATAATTTTAATTTTGTCGTCTTTCTCTATAGAGGAAATCCATGCTGCGCGTTCCCAAGCGAGCAGCGTTAAGATTTTTTGACGTTTTTCATCGTAACAAAGAACGGGATCTTTTCGTAATGTAAGTTTACATTTTCTTTGAGAAGGGGCTAGGGGCTTAAGGGCGATACTTCTGTCAGACAGACTTTCCCTTTTTGAGGATGCCCCCACAGTATCGTTTCTTGCTTGTAAATCGCCATCCCAGGTTTAGCACCCTTGGGCTTGTAAACGTATTTGGGTTTAGTATAGACTACTGGAACCTGCTCGCTTTGTCGCCCCTGACTGTAATGAGCCGCTAAATTTGCGGCAAATTGCAAATCCTTTTCTTCGGGAACAGTTCCCGGTTGGAGACGGAGAAGGACATGACTACCTGCAATCTCTTGGGTATGAAACCAAATATCGTAATCTCCAGCCGTGCGAAAGGTAAGTAAATCGTTTTGCCGATTATTCCGACCAATTAATAATTCAAACCCACTGGGCGTTTTATATCGATAGGGTTGGGAAACATCGGGAATATTGCCATGTTTCTGACGGGCTTTGCCATCGCTTTTGGCACTACCTCCAGCGGTATCTCTTGGGTGTGAAGCTTCCAAATAGCTTTGTTGAATTAGTTCATCCCGGATTTCTCCCAGTGTCTGTAAATCCTCTGAAGTATTGTAAATTTCCAATATTTTCAAGGCGGCTTCAACCTGCTCTAAATATCGAATTTCCTCTCGTACTTCGTTAAGTAAAGGTTCAACCGCAAGGCGAGCGCGTTTTAGTTTCTGGTGGCGCTTATACAAGAATTGGGCATTTTGAATAGCATTTTTCTCTGGATTTAAAGTAATACTAACAGGTTTATTAGTTTCAAAATCTGACAAGGTAATAGTTTTCATTCCCGCTTGCCATTCTTGGAGATAAGCCATTAATAAGTCCGCATTTTGTCGGTACTTATCGGCTTCGTCAGATTCGTGCAAGCGTGTTTCAAAACCAGAGCCTTTCTGACGTAATTTTGCCAGACTATTACCCAGTTTCTGAGCCAGTTGGTTGTGCAGCCGAGCAAATTCTACTCTTTCACTCTCGGCACTATAGTAGGAATTGAGTAAGCTTTGAATATCTTTAGCAGGTTTGATAATACCCCAACCGAGGATATTGTATCCATCCTCTGTCCAGCCCGGTTGAAATTTCTGAATGGGGGAGAGAGAAGAGGGGGAGAGAGGGGAAACCTTTTCCCGATCGTTTCCACTTTCCATCCTTATATCTGCTGCTCCA
This sequence comes from Limnofasciculus baicalensis BBK-W-15, assembly GCF_024178385.1. Taxonomy (GTDB): domain Bacteria; phylum Cyanobacteriota; class Cyanobacteriia; order Cyanobacteriales; family Coleofasciculaceae; genus Limnofasciculus; species Limnofasciculus baicalensis. The sequence goes on from NZ_JAMZMM010000530.1 coordinate 3,061, forward strand.
CTCCCCACTCCCCACTCC
>NZ_JAMZMM010000531.1 GCF_024178385.1 Limnofasciculus baicalensis BBK-W-15
GAGTGGGGTATGTACTGAAATTTCCAAATCTAGTGTAGGGGCGAAGCATTTGGGGGATAACATCTAGATTAAACCCAAAGATTCCTCTCCAAATGCTTCGCCCTTCCAGGATTTGAAAACTCGAAAATCTCCCCAAAAAACCTTTGCGCACCTTTGCGCCTTCCTTTGCGCCCTTTGCGTTAAAAAAAACCTCATTCCCCTCCACCCGCATCAAATCTAACAACTGTTCCCAATCAAAACAGCGATCGCCTAATTCAGCCAGTCTATCAATTAATTCATCCATTTGCTTTAATTCCTCAGTAGGGATTAAACCCAAATGTCGATCTGGAATAGTAATATTATCTTGACGGCGTAATACTCCTAAAATTGGTATTTTTAATGATTCTAGAGCATCTTTAAGGAGTTCTAAATGACGATCGCTCCCCACTTTATTTAACACTAATCCGGCTATTTTAATTCTCGGATCGAAAGAAAGATAACCGTGAGCAATCGCAGCAACTGAACGAGACAATCGACTGCAATCTAATACTAATAAAACTGGTAATTCTAATAACCTTGCTATATGGGCTGTACTAGCAAAATCATTTTTTCCCGATGCCCCATCAAATAGCCCCATCACGCCTTCAACGAGAGCATAATCTACTGATTGAATATGACGGGAAAAACAGTCTTGAGCATATTTTTCCGAAGTTAAAACTGGGTCTAAATTTCGGCAAGGATACCCAGTAACCGCCGTATGAAACATCGGATCGATGTAATCCGGACCAACTTTAAAGGATTGAACTTTACAGAATTTTCTAGATAAAGATGAAAGTAGGGCAAGGGTGACTGTTGTTTTCCCTACCCCACTTCGTTCGCCAGCGATAACGATTGTCATGGTTTGCAGGGGGTGAGCAAGAATCTAAATTTATGATCTATGATGTTTATTATTTTTATTCCATATTAGTCGTAAAATGCTTTGAGCAGTGGAATCGCCTAGATTGGATATGTCAACTAATTTTGCTTCTTTATGACCTGCATCTAATGATTTGTAATCCGCTAAACTATTGAAAGTGTTACGATAAAAACGATATTTTTCTTCGGCAAATATCAAAGTATCTGAAGCTGCATGAAAAAGCCGAAAAGAGTAATCATTCCTGCCAGCATCTGTTTCTAAATGGAGTTCTGCTGCCATTTGTGGCGTGACAGATGCCCCATCAAAGAGTAGACAGTTTGCGCCTCCATATTTGCCGATAAAGAATTGTAATTGCCCAGGACTTTGCATCATCCAGCGCAATAATTTAAAAAAGGAAATAAAGTTAGATTTACCTGCCCCATTTGCCCCAATTAAAATATTAATAGGTGCTAATTCTAACTCCATTTCTTGAATTGATTTGTAACCTTTTATCTTAATTTTTTTTAACATCTTGATTCTACAGTTAAAGAAATATTTTCCTAATTAAGAAAAATCTCCTCAAAAGGACTTACGAAGCATAACATCACTAAAATTTTTTGAGCTTCGTGCTATTACTTCTCCAATGACAGAAAATTGAAAAGAGTGTGCGTAAGTCTTAAACAACCAACAACCAACAACCAATAACTAACAACCAATAACTAACAACTAACAACCAACAACCAATAACTAATCGCCAATTACTAATTGCAAAATATGCCCTGTCACTACCATACTTTCTTCATAGAGCATCTCCCGTCCCCAACGCTGCAATTGTTGACTCAATAAATGTTCCGTCTTTTGGTCAAACATAGGTGATACCTGATGAATGCGACAAGATTGTGCGCCGCCACCTGCTTCCATTCGCATACAGCCCGTTGTTTCTGAACATAATACTGTACAACAGTCTGCTTCCATATTAGTTGAACCCAAGCGCAAACTAATCAAATCACCGGAAATTTCACCCACATCTGCCACCGGAATTCCAGCTAACTCCGCTTCTACCATTCGTTGATCCGCACTGGTGAAGTTAACCTTCATAATATCGTAATCACCGCCATGTTTCTGAGCAGAAATAGGTCGCCATTGCAGACGCGAAGCCAACCAACCTAGAAACATTAAAGCTTGGGCAGGATTCCCTTTCTCGTAATCGATAGTTACTCGATCTAACTCTACCAAAGCAGCACGACGTTCCGGTGGATCGAAAGCTTCAGCAGTTAATTCTTGCCATGGTGCTAACCGTCGCCAATTCAAATCCGCCATGGGAATTCCTTGGAGGATAAAATTTTGAATTTGTGATAGCGCCGACTCTGGGGTACGGAAAGAACTGGAATCAATGATAATGTTATTGCAACTCGCAGATAGTCGCTTAAACAAGCCATAATCTGGATCTGGTTTTCCTTTCCACCAGAGAAATTTAGGCAATTCACCAATCATCAATTCAGAAATAATACCGCCGATTCGTTCTAAAGCCTGAGACGTACCCGTCAGCGTGATATATTCGCAGCAAACCAAGGTACTTTGGCTGTGTTTTTGAATGGGGCAAGAGGCATAAACTTGAGTTGTTACGCCGCGATCGTCATCTGCGATCGGACAAAGAGCTATAATACGGCAAGGATTAGCTGCTGCGATCGCATCTGCTATTCCAGCACCTTCCAAATCTGGCGAATATTCTAGCCTTTGAGCATTACCAGTCGCCCCATTTTTAGATCTTTCGTGAAACTCTTCACGCAATTTTACCTTAGTTTGTTCATCAGCTTTCCCTGTTCTTGGCAATCCGTAAGCTTTTTGTGCTGCTTTTAGTGCCGCAAACATTCTCGGTCCAACTATCCCATCAACTGGACCAGAATAATAGCCCAATGCCGATAATAATTGTTGAGTTTCTTCTGGTTCGTAAATAACTAACGTAAAAGTTGTAGCTCGTATTGCTGAGGGGCTATCATCCCCTTCACCATAACTTTGCCAAATTTTACGCAATTCTGCTTCAATTTCACTTAATGAAATATCTTTTGGTGCTTGAAGAGCAACTAGGTGAGGAGATTGTGCAGGCATAATTTGTTATTTGTTATTTGTTGTTTGTTGTTTGTTGTTTGTTGTTCGTTGTTCGTTGTTCGTTGTTCGTTGTTCGTTGTTCGTTGTTCGTTGTT
>NZ_JAMZMM010000103.1 GCF_024178385.1 Limnofasciculus baicalensis BBK-W-15
TCTCTTCACAGCTTATAGAGAGGAGCTAATTCAGTGGGGGTAAGATCCCGCCACTGTCCAGGTTGTAACCCATCCAGACACAGATGAGCGATCGCAAATCGCACCAGTCGCAAGGTGGGAAATCCCACCGCTGCTGTCATCTTGCGAACTTGCCGATTTCTACCTTCGGTTAAAGTAATTTCTAGCCAGGAGGTAGGGATGCTCTTACGAAAGCGGATGGGTGGCTGGCGAGGCGGTAGGGGAGGAGGATCTGGTAAAAGATGCACTAAGGCAGGTCGCGTGCGGTAATCTTGAATTACTATACCGCTCCGTAACTGGGTGATGGCAACTCGATCGGGAACACCCTCTACTTGCACCCAATAAGTACGAGGATGTCGAAAGCGTCGGTCAGAAAGTCGGTACTGTAAGCGTCCGTTATTCGTCAAAAGCAACAGTCCTTCACTATCTAGATCGAGTCGTCCAACTGGATACACCGAGGGCACTTGAATGTAATCTTTAAGCGTACTGCGATCGACCCGACTGACGCCTTCTTCTATTTTAGTCTCCTCTTTATCGGTGAACTGGCACAAGACATTGTAAGGCTTATAAAACAAGAGGTATTTATACACTTTTTTGTTGAGAGAAATGAATTTCAACGATACCAAGCCTCTGTGGAGGAGTCTCGCTTTATCGCTAACAACACGCGATCGCTGTTTTGTCAAGCGCTCAATCCTAGACAGGCGTTTCCTCCCGCGCTATTGTAAAAGGGTCTGGAAAAAATTCAGCCCTATACTTATGTAGGGGTGGGTTTAACAGGTTGAGCGATCGGTGTTGTGAGTTTATGACCAAGTAAAACCCGCCTATTATCAACTTCTTCATCATTTAACCTTCTATCTCAAGTACACAAATCTATGGATACTATTCTTTCTATCGTTGCGCCAATGATTTTAGTCCTCTTTGGCTACAGCGTCAGTTCGACCAAAATTGTTCATGAAGGAAACCAAGCCCTAGTGGAACGATTGGGTAAGTACAAGAGAACCTTAACACCTGGTCCTCACCCATTCGGGATTATTCCTGTGCTAGACAAAATTGTCATAGAGGAGTCAATGCGGGAGCGGGTTTTGGACATTGAACCACAGCCTGCTATCACAGCAGATAGTATTTCTTTAGAAGTCAACGCTGTCGTCTACTGGGAAATTAAAGAACTCTATAAGGCTTATTACGAGGTGGAAGATGTAGAGGATGCCATGAAAAATTTGGTCATAACCACCTTGCGCTCGGAAATTGGGGGACTGGAATTAGACAAAACCTATTCGGCGAGAACTGATATTAGTAAGAAATTGCTAAACGATCTAAAAGAAGCGGCTGACAGTTGGGGGATCAAGGTAGTCCGCGTGGAAATACAAGAGATTACTTTGCCGAAGACGGTTATAGAATCCTTGGAAAAAGAACGGGAAGCAGAAAGTGAGAAAAAAGCTGCTATTGCTAAGGCAGAAGGTGAGAAAAAGGCAGCAATTGCCAGGGCTGAAGGTACGGTGGAATCTATGGCTATGATCTCAAAAGCTATCTCGGAGCAACCAAATAGTAAGCAAGTTTTGCAGTATCTAATCGCTCAACAATATGTAGATGCTAATCAGAAATTGGGTGCAAGCCCAAATTCTAAAGTTGTATTTATGGACCCCAAGGCATTAACAGAAGCGATGACAGATTTACTGGGAGATGGGGAAACTGCTATTGGAAGTCGTCGAGGCAATGGTTCGTTTCCAGTAGACGAGAATTAACAGGGTGTAGGGTGTGGGGCGAGTCAGTTTATCACCCCAATCGACTAGCCATCTTTGAGTTTTGAGTTAATAAATTATTAATTGAAAACTCAGGAATCAAAACTTAGCCCTCTGCGCCAAATAGTATCAGCAACTCGAGAGACATCCGCCATTTCCAAAACATCGTGAATTCGGAGGATGTCTGCCCCGGATGCTACTGCACTACAGGAAGCTGCGGCTGTTCCCCACACTCTATCCTTGGGATCTGGTTTATTGAGAATATTTCCGATGAAACTTTTGCGAGATACTCCTACTAAAATTGGCAAACCAATGTCATGAAACCTGGGTAATTGTTGTAGAATTTCTATGTTCTGCTGGCTGGTTTTAGCAAAACCAATACCAGGATCGATGATTAAGTGCGATCGCAAAATTCCCTCTGCTACAGCCGCATTAATTTGTGTATCGAAAAACTGGTATATTTCGGCAATTAAGTCTTGATAATCTGTTAATTTTTGCATGGTTTGAGGTGTACCTCGGATGTGCATTAAAACCATTGGTACGCCTAACTGGGCAACAACGGGAAACATATCTGGATCGAAAGTACCACCGGAAATATCATTAACTAGATCCGCACCAGCCGCAATTGCTTTTTGAGCAACAGCAGCTCTGGTAGTATCGATCGAAATGGGTATAGATAAGAGGGAGCGGACTGCTGCTATGATAGGGAGAGTGCGATCGCACTCTTCGCTTACTGAAATTTCTGCTGCGCCAGGTCGAGTGGATTGACCGCCAATATCGATTATATCAGCACCTGCTGCTGCTAAATGTTGAGCTTGAGCTTTAGCTGCTTCTATAGTATTAAATTCACCGCCATCACTAAAGCTATCTGGGGTTACATTTAAGATCCCCATTAGATAGGTTTTTTCTCCCCAGTGGAAAGTACGATTACGGATTGTTATTGGTTGTTTGTTATTGGTCATTTGTTGTTGGTTTTTGGTTGTTTGTTGTTTGTTGTTGGTGTGTCTCAATATTAGCTAAAGTTAGGTTTTATTGTAGATCCGCAGGTATAGAGAAACCCGGTTTCTTAAAGAAACCGGGTTTTTGGGGGGTTACTTCACAAACATGCAATCTGCTGTAACTAATAATCGATAACCAACAACCAATAATCAAAAAATAACAATTGGCTCTCAGCCCCTTGCCAATCACAAATAACCAATAACAAAGAACAAACAACTAGTGATAATTAACAATTCGCCCAAAGCTATCTGCTTCAAGACTAGCACCGCCTACAAGTGCGCCATCAATTTCTGGTTGTGCCATAATTTCATCAATATTATTTGATTTAACGGAGCCACCATATTGAATTGGCACATCGGCTACTTTGAGTTGGCTGCGAATTAAGCCAATTACTCGATTAGCTTCTGTTGATTCGCAGGTGTCGCCAGTGCCAATTGCCCAGATAGGCTCATAGGCTATGACTAAATTCTGCTCATCCACTTCTACTAAATCTTTGGCTAACTGATTGCTAATAATTGATTCAGTTTCACCTTTATCCCGTTGTTGTTTGGTTTCCCCTACACAAAGGATGGGGATTAAACCGTGACGTTGGGCAGCTTTTAGGCGCTGATTCACTGTTTCATCGGTTTCACCAAAGTATTGACGGCGTTCGCTGTGACCGATAATGACATAACGGATGCCTAATTCCGTGAGCATCCCACCAGAGATTTCTCCCGTGTAGGCTCCATTATCTTCCCAGTGGACGTTTTGCGCACCCAGTTGTATGCGACTCCCGTGCAAGCTTGTTGACATGACACTTAAGTCTGTAAAGGGTACGCACAAGACGACTTCCCGATTTGCTGGAGTTTTCTCCAGTTGGGGCATAAATCCCTGTAAAAACTCAGAGGATTCTTTCTGAGTTTTGTACATTTTCCAATTTCCGGCAATAACTATTTTCCGCACAGCTTAAGGAAACCATCTCCAATCCATAACGCATCCTTTAGTTTAAGCCTTTAGGGGATCGTTCAGGAAGTCTGAGGCTATATCTGATTGGGAGTTTTGAGTTTTGAGTTTTAACTCTCCCCCCCTGCTCCCCTGCTCCCAGTGGCTGATTCTCAGGTTGCTATATATAAGTAGGGATATTTTTTTTTAATCCCTCTATCCTTTTTGACTTGGGTATGGTATTATGTGATAATGGGAGTGGTGACTTAAATAAAATTTTTGCACAGATTTCCATTATCTAATTTTAACAAAATTTTTTCTGTAGCGCAAGCCCCTGGGTGGTTTTTTTTTCGTTTTTTTTTATTCCGTCATTTGGGAAACCACGAAGACACTAAGGCACGAAGAATGGGATGGCAAAGGAAGGATTGACACTCCCCGGTCTAAAGACACGGGGATTCTTTAATCATCGATAGAACTTGCCCTATCAGGCTTGCGCCAAGTAGCGTAGCGGTTCCATCTCCTAAAGCGTTACTTTGGGGATGCCCTCCCCTAGACTTTGCTTTACGCAAAATATTGATAGCAGCGTTCCAATCCCGATGCAAAATACAGCCACATTGACAAATATGAGTGCGAGTACTGAGAGATTTCTTGACTACTCGTTCACATTGACTACATTCTTGGGATGTGTAATGTGGAGGAACAGCAATAGCTATTTTTCCAAACTTTTTAGCAAAATGCTCTAACCACTTTCTAAACTGATACCAGCTAGCATCAGAAATAGACTTAGCCAAACAGTGATTTTTGAGCATATTGCTAACTCTTAAGTCTTCGTAGGCGATCAAGTCGTTAGACTGACAAACGTTACGTGCTAGTTTTTTAGCATGTTCATCCCGTTGCCTACTTACTCTTAGATGTTTTTTGGAATACCTAGCTCTTGCCTTACGGCGACTTGATGAACCCTTTTGTTTTTTGTAGATTTGACGTTGAGCGTGCTTGATTCCAGGTTCGGCTTTTCTCAAGAATTTTGGGTTAGGTTCAGCATGACCATTTGAATCTGTATAGAAAGATTCCAGTCCCACATCCAGTCCTATCTCATTACCTGTTTTTGGTTGAATATCAATACACTCAACATCAAGACAAAACTGACAATAATACCCATCACCCCTACGGACTAACCTGACTCGCTTGATGGTTTTAACAGGGTGAGTATGGATATCCCATTTACCCAAAAGTTTAAGCTCACCAATGCCTTTCTTATCAGTGAACTTAATTCGTCGCTTGGTTGGATGTAATGACCAACCCGATATTTTATATTCGACTGAACGGTTATCTTTCTGGAATCTAGGGAAACCCTTTTTACCAGGTTTCCTAGACTTACAGTTGTCATAAAACCGAGAAATAGCTAGCCATCCTCTTTCCGCAGATGCCTGGACAGCCATTGAGTTGAGTTCTTTAACAAACGGGAACTCGTCACGTAGTACTGTGGAATACTTGTTTAAAGCAAAACGGTCTATTTTGGCTTCTCTGGGTGAATCCATCCAGTACCGTAAACACTTGTTCCTGATAAACTGTACGGTACGAATGGCTTCATCGATAGCTTTGTACTGATTGGGTTTTGCTTTGACTTTGTATTCTAGTACTATCATTGATCGACTACTCAATGTTCTTAATCTATTATGCTGGATATACAGTCATTTATCCAGATTAAATTCTGAAAACAAGGAGAATTGATATTAAACTTACTGATTACGAATTCAGACAACTAGAAGCAGAAGCTATCAGGCGAGGAATGAATAAGTCTGAGTTAATTAGAAGCTTGATTGCTCAGTTTCCAGCACCACCCAAGGTAGGATTTATCCTACCAAGCGCTAGGGCTAACGCCGAGCTTCGCTAACATCCCCGGTCTCGCATACACGGGGTTTTCAGCGACTCATCTTATAAAATAATTGTAACCCATGACGCGCTCTCCTAATTATATGTCAGAAGATACTCCTCAACCAACCACCATCCCAGAAACCAGCGTAGGTATACTCCTGCAAAGGGGAGGTGAAGAAATGATGCTTTTGAAAGTTAGCGATCGCTTTACGGTATCCTTATCTTCGGAAACCGCCGTTGAGCAAATAACCAACCTCCTTACCTCCACTGCTGAATATGACCGCAATATCCCAACATCCGGTAGTAAACTTGCCGAATTCACAGTTGCGCCCCAAGAGCGAGATACTGTAATGGCAGCGGTACGAAATCGGGAGGATGTGACAAATGCTAGTCACGTCTACCAGCTTAAGGATAATCCGGGGACTTTGGTTTATTTGAAGGATAAGCTAACGATTCAATTTATCGCAGAAGCAAATGAAGTAACGATAAATGCGATCGCCACAGAATTTGGACTGGAATTGGTAAAATCAGTTATGGGGATTCCCAATACCTTTGTCTTTCAAGTCACTCAAGCAGCAACGGAAAATCCTGTCAAAATTGCTAACCGACTGATGGGGCGCAATCAGGTTTTAACGGCGGAGCCGGAAATTGTCATGGCAAAACAGCCAAGTTACCGTCCCCGGGATACATTATATAGTAAACAATGGTATCTCAACCACAGTGGCGGCACTATGCTAACAGCAGGTTGTCATATTGATGTAGAGAAAGCGTGGGATATTACAAGAGGAAATAGATCTATAGTAGTTGCGATCGCAGATGATGCGATTGATTTGAATCACCCAGATTTTCAGGGAAAGGGAAAAATAGTTGCCCCTAGAGATTTTAAGGATAATGATTTTTTACCTTTACCAGAGAGCTATGAAGAAAGTCATGGCACTGCTTGTGCGGGGATAGCAGTAGCAGAAGAAACGGGGACTGGTATCGTTGGGGTTGCTCCCGGTTGTGCTTTGATGCCAATTCGCACTACAGGAATGTTGGATGATGATGGCATTGAGGAGTTATTTGATTGGGCAATTAAAAATAATGCTAGTGTAATTTCTTGTAGTTGGGGTGCAGCGGCGGTTTATTTTCCCCTTTCTCTAAGACAGCGGGCTGCGATTAACCATGCGGCGACGGAGGGAAGACGTGGAAAAGGTTGTGTAATTGTTTTTGCTGCTGGTAATGCTAATCGTCCGGTTAATGGTACTATATTTGAACGGAATTGGCCTAGTAATTTACTGCGAGGACCGACAAATTGGTTAGGTGGGTTTACTGTTCATCCTGATGTAATTACTGTTGCCGCTTGTACTAGTTTAGGCAAGAAATCGGCTTATAGTAATTGGGGGACTAATATTTCTGTTGTCGCACCTAGTAATAATGCCCCACCAGGAATGTGGTTTGAACAAACTGGTTATATTAGTACTGCACCGAATGTGACTGAAGATACTCCTGGTTTGGGTATATTTACTGACGATCTTTTGGGAGAAGCTGGCTATGAAACGGGTGACTTTGTGAGTGAGTTTGGTGGTACATCTAGTGCTTGCCCAGTGGTAGCAGGAGTGGCGGCACTAATTCTTTCTGCTAATCCTAATCTCACTGCCCAAGAAGTCAAGCGGATTATTGAAGATACAGGAGATAAAATTATAGATCGAGATCCCGATCCACAGTTGGGGATGAGATTGGGTACTTATGATACTAACGGTTATTCCCAATGGTTTGGCTATGGTAAGGTAAATGCTTTTAAAGCGGTGCAAGCTGCTCAACAAAAGAAAGGAAAAGGTACACAATCTACTAAAATTATCAAAGGAAGTAATAACCAAAGCATTGCTATTCCTGACGACAACCCTAATGGTATTACTAGTGCGATCGGGATAACTGAATCTGCCTCGGTAGGAGATATTCAGGTAACTGTCAATATCGAACATGAATTCTTAGGAGATTTAGAAATAAGATTAAAAGCCCCTAATGGTGTAACTATATTGCTGCAAAATCGCACTCTCGGGAGCAAAACTCAACTTCAACAAACCTATACAGTAGTCACAACACCTATTCTCCAGCAACTATTAAATCAGACAGCAGCAGGAATATGGCAGTTGCAGGTAGTGGATAGCGTACAAATGGATACGGGGAGACTCAAAAGTTGGGAATTAGTTTTGAGAGGTTAGAGGTTAGATTGAGATCTTCCACGCCTTACTCCCCATACCCCATTGCCAATTATTAATACTTCCTCTCTTGCGGCTCAAACATCCCAATGGCTACAGATTTATATTGTAAATCGATACCAGCAGATGAGTAATAAGCCAAAGTATGTTTGAGCAAATTGGCATCATCTCGTTGCGGATAATCTTCGCGGCTGTGCGCCCCTCGACTTTCTTGACGATTTAGGGCAGAAGTCAGAATAATTTCACCAACAACCATTAAATTACGCAATTCCAAAGCTTCCACAATTTCCGTATTCCAACAACTCCCTTTATCATCTAAATAAATATCCTGAAACTGCTGTTTTAATTCTTGCAGTTGATGTAATCCCTCCTCCATTAATTCCTGAGTGCGGAAAACACCACAATATTGAGTCATGGAGTCTTGAAAAGCCTGACGCAACTCCCCAATCCGCCTCTTCCCCGATTGATTTAGCAAAGTTTCGATTTGTTTTTGAGCAGTATGGAGGTAGAATTGTTCGTCAATATCTGGTAATTTACGATCAGGCACATATTTTGCGATCGCAAAACCTGTCCTTTTCCCATAAACCACACATTCCAATAGGGAATTACTCCCCAATCGATTTGCCCCATGCACCGAAACACAAGCACATTCCCCAGCAGCAAAGAAACCCTCAACTAAACCATCAGCACTACTCCGCACTTCTCCATCAATATTAGTTGGTATTCCCCCCATAGAATAGTGAACAGTTGGGCGTACTGGCATAGGTTGATACACAGCATCAATCCCTAATAATCGGTGTGCTTCTTCCCAACAAAAAGGAATCCGACTCATAATCTTTTCCTTACCCAAATGGCGCAAATCCAGATAAACAAAAGCACCACCTGCACTACCATCAGGATAAATACCACGCCCCGCCCGAATTTCCAGAGAAATCGCTCTTGAAGTAATATCTCGCGGCGCTAATTCCATCCGACTAGGAGCATAATTTGCCATAAAACGCTCCCCTTCACTATTAATCAGATAAGCCCCTTCTCCTCGTACAGCTTCAGAAATTAAAACCCCCGCCGGATATAATCCTGTGGGATGAAATTGGACAAACTCCATATCTTCCAAAGGCACACCAGCAACAGCAGACATTGCCAAACCATCACCTGTAGAAGCAAAATCATTAGAAGTAGTATTAAAAGCCCGTCCATAACCTCCAGTAGCAAACATAACAGCCTTTGCCCGCACCACTTGTAAAGTAGTATCCAAAATATTAAATAGCACCACCCCTTTCGCCCTACCTTCCTCCAAAATAAGCTGCATCACATACCATTCTTCATAGAGCAATACCCCATATCGTCGGAGATTACTCACCAATTCATGTAAAATAGCATGTCCAGTTTTATCAGCAGCATAACAAGTGCGACGATGAGAATGTCCACCAAAAGCACGTTGGGCAATCTTCCCATCAGATAAGCGAGAAAATAATACCCCCAAATGTTCCAATTCAATCACAACATCCGGTGCTTCACGAGTCAGAATTTCCACCGCATCTTGATCCGCCAAATAATCAGAACCCTTCACCGTATCAAAAGCATGAGCTTCCCAACTATCATCAGGATCGACATTTTTCAAACTAGCCGCCATCCCCCCTTGAGCAGCCACAGAATGGGAACGAATTGGGTGAGTTTTAGCCACCAAAGCCACATTAAGATTAGGATTAACCTTCTTAATTTCCAAAGCAGCACGACACCCAGCCAATCCACCACCAACAATAATTACATCATGTTCTCTCATGTCTCAATACCGATAATTTTGATTCACATCTTGCGCCATTGTTACCTGGCGGTTGAAACCGCTTCTACACAGACAAAACCCGCCTACGCGGGTTAGTCTAAAACAGCCGACTTTCTGATCGTATATAAAACTTTGCTTACCTTTGCGCCTTCCTTTGCGCTATGAGCGTTAAAAAAACAACCCATTTAGCACCCAAAAAACCTCATAGACATCCCAGAAAAAATCCCCACCCAAAGGTAGGGAAACTTTCCATACTTTCAATAAAATCAGCTTGTAGCCTCAATTGCTTTTTGTCTCGCCGCCCTTTTGGAAGCAGTCGCAGCTTTATCTTCAGCTTCTACCGGAGAAATCTCAATATGATTGAGGAGTGTGGTGACAAAGGCAAAGAGTAAGAATGGCAGAGACAGGACTAAGATTAATCCTACAGTGGCTAAGGCATAAATTTGGCGATCCGCACTCCAAAGCGCCAGCGCCGAAGCGAGACTCATAAAAATCACGATTAACCAGACAATTATTTGTCCGTATATGTCGCCAAAGCTGAGGGTACAAATCAACCGATACTTATTTAATTGCTCCATGACATACCTCGACATATTTCTTTAACTATTAAGGATAAGGGTTTCTTTTAGGTTGGGATGATTTCTCAATATATTTTTAAACGGTTTGTAATATTTCTTTACAATTAGTGGGGTGTGGGGTGTGGCAACTGATCGAAGATCTGATTGAAAATAGACTAAACCAAAATCCTCTCCCCTAGCAAGAGAGGGGAGTGAGATTTCCGAGTCCCCCTTAAGAGGCAGGGAAGGGGGCTGGGGGGTTAGGTTTTTCGGCTGGTTGAATCAGTTGCAAGTTAAGCTGTTAGGAATTTAAACTATATATTGTCAAAAATGGTAAATTAGCGAAGATCCCACCAAAAAACCATCCACTGCCTGCCTTTGAAGATTAAACCTTTAAACTTTCAACCTCCATTATCCAGAAATCGGTTATTATTTGTCGCAGGAATGTGGCTATTGAGCCGACTGGTAATTGCTATTGCCATGTTAATGATTGCTCCCTCACTCCCCGCACCACCTGGAGGTTTTGCTCCCATATTTAGCTGGGAAGTATTCTCTTATTGGGATAGTGGTTGGTATGAGCAAATTGCCAGATCAGGTTATGAATATGTAAATGATAATAATGGGCATTCTGTAGCTTTTTTTCCTCTTTTTCCTTTAGTAATTAGTGGAGTTATGAGTTTGGGTGTGCCCTTTGCAGTGGCAGGGACAATTGTCAGTAATTTCTCATTTTTTGTCGCACTTTTGCTCCTATATCTTTGGGTAGAAGAAAGTCACGGAATTAATGCTGCTAGGTGGGCAACTGCTGGATTAGCTTGGTGTCCCTTCTCCCTTTTTGGTACAGTAATTTATACCGAGGGATTATTTCTCTTCGTAAGTATAGCCGCTTTGCGAGCTTTTGATAAAGAGGAATATTTCTGGGCTGCCTTTTGGGGGATGCTGACTACAGCAACCCGGGTGACGGGAGCGGCACTTATACCTGCTTTTTTACTAGTAACATGGCGAGAAGGTAGAGTTGTCCGAGGTTATTTTGTGAGTATGGTTACTAGTGCTGGGCTACTTCTATATATCCTCTATTGTGGTATTAGTTTTGGGGAACCTTTCGCCTTTCTCTTGGCACAGAAAGCGTGGCAACCTCGACAATCTTTTTTTGGAGAGGCTTGGTTAAAAATGCTAGTGAAAATTGTAGCAGGTACTGCTAATTGTAAAGCTGGATTTATTAAAGATCCTTGGCATCCAATCCTATTCTTATTAATATGTGCTTGTGCTTATTTATTATGGCGCAATAGGGTTAAACTGGGTTCCGTCAAGACTGATTATGGTTTTTGCACTTTAGTTATTATTCTATGGCTATTAGCAGGCTCTCCATTAATTAATACGGTGATGATTTTTGGTGGTGGCTATTTATTATGGTATTTTAGAAATAAACTGAGACTAGTTGCTGCTAGCTATGGCTTTTTCAGTTTTGCGTTGTTTCTGGCTTCAGGTAGGACAGTTTCGGCAGAACGTTACGTTTATGGTATTGTATCAGTTGCGATCGCACTCGGTTTGCTCCTAGCACGTTATCCTCGTTGGGGATACCCGACGATGGGGTTTTTTGCTATATTACTTGCTAGTTTAGCGGTGCGATTTGCTCAACATCTTTGGGCTGGTTAAAGGCTTATAGGGGTTTTCCGTTGGCTGGAAGATACTATGAAATAAACCGGGTTTCTCCAAGAAACCCGGTTTATACCAAATCCTACAGCGGTTAAGACATTCTCCGCTAGCAAATTTTAATAATTGGCTCTCAGCCCCTTGTCCTAACACTGGCGAATGCTATAATTAACCAAATCTTCCACTAACATAGTCGCGAGTAGCTTCTTCTTTAGGATTTTGGAAGATTACTTCAGTTTGATCGAATTCTACCAAATACCCTTGCTTGCCACCCTTTTCTGTAGCTTTGGCATTAAAAAATGCTGTCATATCCGCTACCCGCGTGGCTTGCTGCATGTTGTGAGTTACAATTACAATAGTGTAATGCTCCTTAAGTTGGTGCATCAATTCTTCAACTTTAAGGGTTGATATGGGATCGAGTGCCGAGCAAGGTTCATCCATTAATAATACTTCAGGTTGAATTGCTAAGGCACGAGCAATACATAAACGCTGTTGTTGCCCTCCAGATAAGGATAATCCACTCTGTTTTAACTTATCTTTTACTTCATCCCACAGAGCTGCTTGCTGAAGACTTCGTTCTACTAATTCATCCATGTTGCCCCGATAGCCATTAATCCTAGCACCGAAGGCGATATTTTCGTAAATAGATTTGGGGAAGGGGTTGGGTTTTTGGAAAACCATACCAATGCGGCGGCGCACTTCTTCTATATTTTTGTCAAATTTCTTCTCGTAGAGATTCTCACCATGGAAGGAAATTCGTCCTTCTACTCTAGCACCGGGGATTAAATCGTTCAAGCGGTTAAAACATCTCAGTAGGGTGCTTTTGCCACAACCAGAAGGACCAATAAAAGCAGTAATCTGGTTTTTATAGATATCTAAAAAAACATCTTGAACAGCTAAAAATGCTCCGTAGTATATTGAAGTCTTCTCTGCTTGTAATACTGGTTCATTAACAGCTTTAGCGCTAAATTTGTTATCGATTGTGGATTCACGGTTCATGGATTTGATTTACTCCTGTATTCTCTATTTTCAATTAAACATTACCACAATAACTGGGCGGAAATTTACCAATTTCCTTGAAAAATAACTTCTGACTTCCGAATTGATGGCTGAAACTTATTTCTTTCTGAAGATAATTAAACTCCTCTTACTCAGGCTTCTTTTCCTCTGTCATTAAATCTTTAATAGTTACACCCACTTGAGATCCCTTTCCTTCAAATCTTGAACCCAGTTTCCCCTCAGCAAAATGTTGCTGAACTTCCTTAATCAGCTCTTCAGGGAGGGGAATATAGCCAATTTCCAAGAATAACTTCTTGGCAGTTGTACTTAGTAGGAATTCAACAAATGCTTTTACCTCCGGGCGAGATGCAGATTCTTTCTTAATGTAGATAAATTCTGGGCGAGTCAATGGCCGATAAGTGCCATCAGTAATAGTTTCCGGAGTAGGATTGACACAACCTTTGCCACTATCGATACCAACTACCTTTAATTTATCTTTGTTGGTTTCATAGTAAGCATAACTGAAAAATCCCATGGCATTTTTGTCAGCGGCAACATTTAGCACTAGGAAATTATCATCTTTGTTAGCCGTGTAATCTGTTCTGCTTTTTCCTGCTTCTCCGATAATTACTTTAGTGAAGAAGTCATAAGTTCCGGAATCCTTATCAGGACCAAACAGTGTTATAGGTTTCTTGGTAAATTTAGAGTTAATTTGATCCCATGTTTTGATACTACCCTGAGCTGAAGGTGCCCATATTTTTTTAAGTTCCTCTACTTTAAGGCACTCCAGAGCCTTTTTTTGAGGGGTAGCTACAACTGTTTTGTCTTGGGGGTTAACTGCAACAGTCTTGTCTTGAGGATTAGGGACAACTGCCTTGTTTTGGGGGTTAACGACAACCACAATACCGTCAGCAGAAATGGGTAGTTCAATATATTCTATATTACCTTTTTTGCAGAGTTCTATTTCTTCTGGTTTAATGGGACGAGATGCGTTAGAGATATCAGTTTCCCCTGCGCAGAATTTTCTGAACCCTGCACCAGTACTAGAAGAATTGACAATCAACTTCACGCCAGAATTGCTTTTTTGAAATGCTTCTCCCATTGCCTCAGAAAGGAGAAACAAGCTGCTCGAGCCATCTATTTTTACTTCCCCAGACAAACCAGAGCTGCTCGGGGTTGGGCTAGCCCCTTTGTCTTCTGGATTGCCACTCCCAACTTCCCCAGAGGGAGATACTAATGGTGTCTTGCCACTGCTGCAAGATGGTAGTGTCAGAAGGCAGAAGGCAAGAGGCAGAAAGCATAATGCTGTAAGGCTTCTCCTATCTACTTTTGCCTTCTTGTTAACTATATAGTTATTTCTGCCGAGCTGCACTAGTTTCATTAAATTTTAATTGACCTTTTGGCTTTTATGGGGTATGCGTCAGGCGCTTGCTGGGCTTTATCGCTTGCTCTGAAATTTATTGCGCAATAGAATAGCGGTGCTATTCATCAGTATGAGAACCATCATTAATACAATGATACCAGCCGCCGCATTAATTTGGAATTCTTCCTGGGGACGGGAAACCCAATTAAAAATCTGAATTGGTAAGGCAGTAAAGGGACTTTGTAAGCCTTTGGGGGATAAATCCGGCAGAAAGGCAATGTAGGTTAATGCCCCAATTGTAATTAAGGAAGCCGTTTCACCAATCGCTCGTGAAAGAGCCAAGATAGTTCCCGTTAGAATCGCTGGTAACGCTAAGGGGAAAATCTGTTGGCTGATGACTTGCCAGCGCGTCGCACCGAGAGCGAAACCCGCCTGACGTAAACTATCGGGTACTGCTCGCAGGGCTTCGCGAGTGGAAATGATAATAACGGGTAAAATCAATAGAGAAAGGGTTAATGCTCCAGTGAGAATACTCCGTCCTTGGGTAATTGGCTCCATCCACCGAACGAATATTTGTAAACCTAGCAAGCCATAAATGATAGAAGGTACAGCGGCGAGGTTAGCAATGTTAATTTCAATGAGCTGGGTAAACCAATTATCCTTAGCGTATTCTTCCAGAAAAATACCCGCCCCCACTCCCAGAGGAAAAGCAATCATTGCAACGGTTACTAGTAGCCAAATGCTCCCGACTAAGGGGGATAAAATCCCTGCGGCTGAGGGACGACGTGAGGGAAATGATGTGAGAAATGACCAACTGAGGCGAGGAAGTCCATCGCTAAATACATCGAACAGTAAAATAGCTAATATTGTCAAGCCAAAGAATGTAGCCACCCAAGTAGCGATGGCAAAAACCTTGTCAAAGCTATAGCGCTTGAGTATATTTGGCTCAAATAGTGAATCTGATTGAGAGCCGCTGACTCCTGATTTTACATCTTGTGCCATTAGTCATACTTCTCCCGAAAGCGACGAACAAACCAAAAGCTAAACACATTTAAAATTAATGTGAGTAAAAATAGAGTCATCCCCACTGCAAAAATAGTTTTGTATGCTAAAGAGCCAGCGGGTGTATCACCTAAACTAACCTGAACAATATAGGCAGTCATTGTCTCAATGGGAACCAATGGATTGAGAGTCAAGCGTGGATTTTGCCCTGCGGCAATCGCCACAATCATGGTTTCCCCAACTGCCCTGGAAATTGCTAAAATAAAGGATGCCACAATTCCCGACAAAGCCGCTGGTAATACTACTCCAATAATCACCTCACGTTTCGTACCACCTAGAGCATAAGCACCTTCTCGCAGACTGCGGGGTACGGAATAGATGGCATCTTCACTTAAAGAGGCAACCAAAGGAATAATTGATACACCCAAAACTAATCCACCACTCAAGGCATTAAAACCTTGCAAGCCAGGGATAATTTTCTGGAGAAAAGGAGTCACCAATAAAAGAGCAAAATAACCAAAGACAACACTTGGTACTCCAGCCAGAATTTCGATAGCAGGTTTCAGGAAACTACGGATTCTGGGTGATGCGTATTCGCTCAAACAGATAGCAGATAGTAAACCCATAGGTAAAGCCACTGAAATCGCGATTGATGAAGTGAGGAATGTTGCACTAATTAGTGTCAGTATCCCAAACTTGGGATTAGCAAAAAGTGGTGTCCATTCTAAGTCAGTTAAGAATCGCCAGATTGGTACTTCCTTAAAAAATTCCACCGCCTCAAATATCAGCGTCAAAACAATCCCAATCGTTGTTGCTACTGAGATTAGGGCAAATAAAGTAAAAATCGATTTAACAACGAATTCGACACGCTTTGCTGTTTGGCGGTTGGGGCGAAACAGCTCATTTGTGGGTGTTTCAGTCTCTAAAGGTTCGGAAGTCATTGGGAATGGGTAATGGAGCAGCGAATATAAGGATGGGGAGTGGGGAGCTTTAAATTAAGGAGAGTTAGGGGCAAGTCGCTTCTTTAAGCTTGCTTTACAGCAGATTGCAGGTTTATGAAGTACACCTCAGAAACCAGGTTTCTCTGCACCTCACATACCTGAAAAGTACTGCTACTGTACCTCATAACAGCGGTAACCGCTGTAATTATCTAAGCTTAATGACTCGCCCTCTTTCTCATCCGGTAGATGCCAATTCCCGATTGATAAAAACAATAAACCAAAGAACAATAAATTATTTTTCTTTAGTCAGTAAATCTTTAAGAGTTACGCCTACTTGAGAACCTTTACCCTCAAAGATTGAGCCTACTTTCCCTTCTTTGAATCGCTTCTGAACTTCAGTCATCAGCTCATCAGGTAGGGGAATATAGCCAACTTCTGAGATTAGCTTTTTGTTTGCTGTATTGATCTGAAATTCTACAAAAGCTTTCACCTCTGGGCGAGATGCTGCTTCTTTTTTGACGTAGATAAATTCTGGGCGAGAGAGTGGCTGGTAGGTGCCATCGTTAAGGGTTTCTATACTTGGCTTGATACAGCCCTTGCCGCCATCAATAGCAACCAGATTTAACTTGTCTTTATTGTTTTCATAATAGGCAAATCCAAAGAAGCCCAAG
Source organism: Limnofasciculus baicalensis BBK-W-15 (assembly GCF_024178385.1). Lineage (GTDB taxonomy): Bacteria > Cyanobacteriota > Cyanobacteriia > Cyanobacteriales > Coleofasciculaceae > Limnofasciculus > Limnofasciculus baicalensis. The sequence continues at coordinate 16,720 of NZ_JAMZMM010000103.1, forward strand.
CCATTTTTATCGGAGCTAACACCCTTAACCAAGGTATTGTCATCTTCACTAGCGGTATAATCACCCCTGCTTTTGCCTTCTTCCCCGGTAACTGCTTTGGTGAAGAAGTCATAAGTACCAGAATCCGTACCCGGTCCGTACAGAGTCAAGTCTTGATCGGGGAATTTAGGGTTAACTTGATTCCATTTCTTAATTTTACCCTGAGCCGAAGTCTCCCACATTTTTTTCAGCTCGTCAACTTTGAGGCACTCTATTTTATTTTCTTTGTTGACGACGACAGAGAGGCCATCAAAAGAAATCGGCAGTTCAATATACTCAACCTTGCCTTTCTTGCACAACTCCACTTCTTCCGGCTTAATGGGGCGAGAGGCATTCGAGATATCAGTTTCGCCACCACAGAATTTCTTGAAGCCGCCACCTGTACCAGAAGAACCAACGGTTACCCTAACACCAGAATTCGCTTTCTGAAACTCTTCTGCCATCGCCTCAGCGATAGGAAAGACTGTGCTGGAACCATCTACCTTCACTTCGCCAGACAAGCCACCTGCGGCTGGCTTAGAGCCTTCAGCGCCGGGACTGCCACCTACGTCCCCAGAGGGTTTATTTTCACCACCACAAGCGGCTAGTCCCAAAACTAGAGCGGTCAGGGATACTAGGGATATTAAACGAGTCTTTTGAGACAACATGGGAGTTCTTTGAGTCTTTATTAGGGTTCACCTGTCTGAACTCTACCGCCTGAGTGTAAAGCTAAGGTTAAGGCTTTCATTAAGATAAGGTTAAGTTAGCATTAATTTCATGGTTAAAGTATTTTCTAAAACCATTACTTTTGTTTGAACTATGGTATTATATCAACCCATTAAAAATATCACAATTTAAAAATATCACAATATTTATTCTCCCC
>NZ_JAMZMM010000532.1 GCF_024178385.1 Limnofasciculus baicalensis BBK-W-15
CGTGGGCTCGGGGATGTGTATATTTGATAGGGAATGGGGAGTAGGGAGTAGGGAATGGGGATAGTTTTGAGTTGTCAGTTCTCAGTTTTGAATATTAACTCAAAACTACTCAAAACTCAAAACTCCCTATCCCCCTTTCACCTGACGAGATTCCAGCCAGATAGGAACAACCAACCAAGCCACCACGAGGAGTAAAGCGGCAACTCCGAATTTAGCTACCCAAGTAATTAATTCTTCCAGGGGTATAATACTCCCCGCAAAAAAAGACAAACTTACCATTACCGATGCCCAAGTTATTGCCCCTGCCACGTTATACACCATAAAATTGAGAAAGGGCATTTGAGCAATCCCAGCTAAAGGGCTAGCTACAACCCGTAAGAGTGCGATAAAACGACCGACAAAAACTGCTTTACTGGCATTTTGACTAAATTCGGTTTGGACTTTTTGGAGCCTCTCTTCGTTGATGCCGAAAAACTTACCCACCTTAATCAGCAAAGGCAAACCGCCATATCTACCAATCCAGTAGCCGCAGATACCGCCCAAGATAGCACCACCAGCAGCAGAGGCGAGAACAAACCAGTAATTTAGTTCACCGCTGCCAGCCAGAAACCCCCCGACTAGGGTTACCGTTTCACCAGGGAGAGGAAGGCCAAGATTTTCTAGCAAAATTCCTAAAAAAACTGCCCAATAACCGTATTGGTGGGCAATTTCCTGGATAGTCTCCAGCGATATGAATTCAAGGGACATGCAAGTTGGTCTTTATATATGTTCACACTTCTATCATACTGGCTTTTTCTTCTGCTAGTGCCTTCGCTAAAACAGCAGCAGCTTCAAAAGAATCATGTAAGCCTTGACTAGCTACTTTGCCATGAATATCCAATGGGACTAAACCTGATTCGTTCAACAATTCGACTACGAGAAAATGTAGTAGCAAGAGTTTGTCAGAGTGAGATAATTCTTTCAGGAGCGGTACAAATTCGGTGAGAGGCATAAGTCAATGTTTCGATTAATTTGGGTTGAATCTATAATCGGAAATCTCAAATTTTCTCCCTTAAGTAGGAACAAGTTCACCTGGACGAAGTTTCGCCCACTTGCCAGTTTCTTGCTGAAAGCTTTCGCAACCGACAACATCCCATTCCATTTCGACATAATCTTGACTAGGACGGATATTAACATTGATAGTTGGTTCAGTTGCTTCAAAGTCGGGGGTTTCAGTGAGATGAGGCACTTGATGCTGAATTTCCACTGCATGGTATGTGGTGCAGCGGTCTACATAGTGGCAGTTAATGCAAATACACATATTTATTCCCATCCTTAATAGGGATTTATCTGCGCTTCTGACTTATCCCCATTACATTAAATCTGATTATACCATTGAAGGGTTGGTAAGTGCTAATGACCAATGACGAATCACTAATGACTAATAACTCCTCTCTCCTCTCTCCTCAAACTTGGCCTTTTAGCCTGGAATTCCTGCCAAAATCAGCTTATCTGGTAGGCGGTGCGGTGCGGGATGCTTTCCTTTCAAGACGTGCTGAATATCTGGATTTGGATTTTGTCTTACCAGTAGATGCTTTAAAGATAGCGCGATCGCTAGCCAACCATTACAAGGCTGGATTTGTAGTGCTAGATAAACAACGGCAGATTGCCAGAGTGGTATTTGATGGCGCAACGGTGGATTTGGCGCAGCAGGAAGGGGAAAGCCTAGAAACAGACTTGTATAGGCGAGATTTTACAATAAATGCGATCGCATTTAATCCCCATACTGCCCAATTCTTTGACCCACTCAACGGTGTAGCAGATTGCCGTGCTGGTACGATCCGGATGGTATCTCCTAAAAATCTAGAAGATGACCCTTTAAGATTACTGCGAGGATACCGTCAAGCGGCTCAACTTGGTTTTACGATCGAATCTAATACTCAATCAACTATTCGTCAACTTGCACCATTACTCGGACAAGTGGCAGTAGAAAGAGTGCAGGTTGAGTTGGGCTATCTCCTTAAATCTCCTCAAGGTACACCTTGGCTAATTAATGCTGTGAAGGATAATTTACTCCAAAGTTGCTTTCCTGATGTAACAGAGCGAGATTTAGGACAAATAATCGCAGTGGAGCAAGCAGGAGCAATACTAACAGAATGTTATCCTAATTTAGGATTAGAATTAAATACCCCAGTAAGTGGAAAATCTTTATCCTTACTGAGTTTAGCAAAATTAACTAATTTACTACCATCTGTAGCAGATACGGCTGAGGAATTGTTGTCGCGTCTCAAGTACAGTCGCGTCGAAATGCGGGTTATCCTGACAGTCATTCAATATTTACCTGAATTACTATCTTCCACAACTTCCCCTATGTCACTACGTCAGGAGTATTTTTTCTTTCAAAATGTAGGTTCAGTTTTCCCTGCTTTGGCAGTTATGGCAATTGCTGAAGGAATGACTCTAGATGGGCTATCTTTTCTCATCCAACGCTATCTTAATCCAAAAGATCCAGTTGCTCATCCCACACCATTAGTAACTGGCAAGGATTTAATGGAATCTCTAAATTTGCCACCAAGTCCGCAATTAGGACAATTACTAATAGAAATTCAGATTGCTAGGATTGAGGGTAAAATTTATAGTCGTGAGGAGGCTTTAATCTTGGCGGCGCAGATTATTGCTATTGATTGATGACTCAATAGCTTTGAAATTTGTTATTTTTTTGTCCCATCTCAGATCTTATTTCCTGGGGAGAAGATCGTAATTTTTGTTTTTTTAAAGATGCAATTTCCTGGGCGATTTGTTGGAGCTGACTTTCTAGTTCCTCAATCTTTGAATCTTCAACTTCTGAATTAGTATTTGGGGATGAAACTACTCCATCCTTAGCCTGAGTATAACCTAGGAAAGTTTGAGCTGAGACAAACTTCGCGGTGGCAGGAGGTACTTGTACCTTTGGTAGTACAATAGATTGAATCTCTACCGAATGGTCTGCGATCGTTAAGGGTGTTACGAATGACGGAGTTTCGCTGTTGTTGGGCTGTGGCAATAACTCATAACTTGCACCATTCTCAATTACCAGGAATACCC
>NZ_JAMZMM010000533.1 GCF_024178385.1 Limnofasciculus baicalensis BBK-W-15
GGGATAAGGGGGAGACTTAAAACTCAAAACTCAAAACTCAAAACTCAAAACTCAAAACTCTCCTCACTCCCCTCTTCCCATACTTTTTGGTAGATTTGTTACAGATTATTACTTTGTTTTTAATAAAAGAGACTGAGGTAACCGCGATCTTCTATCTTCAATATCGGTTGGTTAACTGTGGTTGACAAGCCAAACAGTAAGAGTTTGTTTATTTAGATTAAGGAGAGCTAAATGCTTGACGCATTTTCTAAAGCCGTAGTAACGGCAGATGCCAGCACCTCTGTTGTAAGCGACATTTCTGCTCTAAGAGCTTTCGTTGCTTCTGGAAACCGTCGTTTGGATGCAGTAAACGCGATCGCTTCCAACGCTAGCTGCATGGTTTCTGATGCAGTAGCTGGTATGATCTGCGAAAACCAAGGCTTGATCCAAGCTGGTGGTAACTGCTATCCTAACCGTCGTATGGCAGCTTGCTTACGCGATGGCGAAATCATCCTCCGCTATGTCACCTACGCACTGTTAGCTGGCGATGCTTCCGTTCTTGACGATCGCTGCTTAAACGGTTTGAAAGAAACCTACGCTGCTTTGGGCGTGCCTACCACCTCCACAGTCCGTGCCGTTCAAATCATGAAGGCTCAAGCTGCTGCTCACATCTCCGACACCCCTAGCGAAGCTCGCGCTGGTGCAAAACTCCGTAAAATGGGAACCCCTGTTGTAGAAGATCGCTGCGCTAGCTTAGTTGCTGAAGCAAGCAGCTATTTCGATCGCGTTATTTCTGCTCTCAGCTAATCGATTGTCACTCATTGGTCATCCGTTAAATAGATGACAGATGATTCATGACAATTACTCCTCATTTTTAAGCAATTCATCACATCCATTCTGGAGATCAAAAATGAAATCAGTTGTTACTACGGTTATTGCCGCTGCTGATGCAGCAGGTCGTTTCCCCAGCACCTCTGACTTAGAGTCAGTTCAAGGTTCTATCCAACGTGCTGCTGCTCGTTTAGAAGCTGCTGAAAAGCTAGCTCACAACCTAGACGCAGTAGCTCAAGAAGCTTATGATGCTTGCATCAAAAAGTATCCTTACCTGAACAACGCTGGTGAAGCCAACTCCACCGATACCTACAAAGCCAAGTGCGCTCGTGACATCAAACACTACATGCGCTTAATCCAATACTGCCTAGTTGTTGGCGGTACTGGTCCTTTGGATGAGTGGGGTATTGCTGGTGGACGTGAAGTCTATCGCGCTTTAGGCTTACCTACCGCTCCTTACGTTGCTGCTCTAAGCTTTGCTCGCAACCGTGGCTGCACTCCTCGCGATATGTCTGCTCAAGCTTTATCTGAGTACAATACTCTTCTAGACTACGCAATCAACTCTCTATCATAGTTGATTTCTCCAAGTCTAATTACTGATCGAACTTAGGTTCTTCAGTCCTGGGGATTCTTCGTACAGTACTTTGCCGATTAAGGTTAAGTATTGGACTGGGAATCCCTAGGTTTATCTTATTGGTTGTTGGTTATATCGAATCTGTTGGCATTGGTATAATATCTTTTTTTTAACGCAAAGGTACGCAAAGGGGAACGCAAAGGTACGCAAAGGTTTTTGTACTACTTGATATAATAGAGAAACTAATTAAATTGATTCAATTCTCCGTAATATGGGTGGATTGCACTTAGCGTACAAACCGCTATAATAAGTGTGACAGGCAAGATGCCTGTTCTACGACAATTAATAAATAATAACTAATAAATAAATTATGGATAAGCGCTTTGCTAACCTTTTCGGATTAACAGAAGAAGAATCTATTGCCCTATTAGATACTCCTGAAGATAAGTTGGCGGAAGATGACTCTCGCTATGTGGCGGCGGCTCAATTGGCAAGCTTTGCTACAGAACAATCTATTGATGCCCTGATTAGAGCTATACATAATAACGATCCCTCACTGAATAACCGGATTACGCGACGGAAATCAGTTGAATCATTGGGAAAGTTACAGGTAAATCGAGCATTGCCTGCCATCCGTACCTGTTTGGCAGATGATGATTGTTATACTGTGGAAAATGCTGTTTGGGCTATTGGTGAAATTGGTACTGAAGATCTAGATATTCTTGAAGAAATTGCTAAATTACTGGAAAAACCGGGACAAAGCTATCGGGTAATTATCCATACGTTGAGAAAGTTTGATTATAAGCCTGGATTGGAAAGGATTCGTAAATTTCTAGATGATGATGATGCACCAATAGCAAGTGCAGCTAATGCGGCGGTATATCAGTTTACGGGGGATGATACCTACATTGAGAAGGTAATGGGTTTCCTTCAGGATTCTAATGTTTATGGGCGGCGGTTATCGATTCAAGATTTAGTAGATGTAAAGTATTACAAGGCTATCGATCGAATATCCCAATGTCCAGTATCGGTTGTATTTCGCCTCCGGGGTATTCGTTTGCTAGGAGAAGCTGGTATTCCTGTTGGTGCTATCGCTTTTTCTGATATTCAACCGTCTTTGGAGGCAGTAATATACGATCGTCCGAAGACTCTAAAATTAGTACATGAATACGATCAAATTCCTACCTTAGAATTCGCGATTAAAGAACTTTATGAAGTAGATTTTGGGCGTTGTTATCTGGCGACGAAAACTATATTAGAATCTTATGCTGATACCGCAGGGCAAGCTCTAATGGCAACTTATGCAGCGGAAGCTTGCAATGACTATGGGGCAAACTACCATGTCATCAAAGCGTTGGGTTGGATTAAATATGCTCCAGCCTACGATTTATTCATTGAGGCGTTGCACAATACCCAACCTCAGTTTCAGAAATCCCGTGCCGCCGCTGCGATCGCACTGGGCGAATTGGGGGATAATCGTGCTATTGGCGATCTGAAAGTTAGCTTGGAAACTAAAATTTGGGATCTGAAATATGCGGCTCTTTTATCACTAGCTCGTTTTGGTGATAATTCTGGAAGAGATATTGCTGCAAAAGATACTGATTGGTTAATTCAAGCTAAAGCTAACAGTTAATGGCGTAATAAACAACGGGGAGTGGGGAGTGGGGAGTGGGGAGTAG
>NZ_JAMZMM010000104.1 GCF_024178385.1 Limnofasciculus baicalensis BBK-W-15
CAAGGATTTTGAGCCTAATCGCACTACAACCTGGCACTTGTTTGGCTCAAAAATGATTGAAACCCTTATCTAGCATAGATTATACCTTTATTCAGCAAGCCCTAATTAGGAGAGGGGAGTAATATTGAGTCAGCAGGACTTAGGTCGCGACACCATATATAGTGGGAATGGTCGGTTAGCAAAGCCTAACACACCCTACAAATAGATGCTTTGCGTAAGTCCTGGTCAGTTTAAATCGTCTCAACGGAAGCGAGATACTCGGTTTTTGGATCTTCCCCCCTCTCCTTGCAGGAGAGGGGCTGGGGGAGAGGTTTGGCAATTTAGGGGGTCTCCTTTACCTTTGTCGGCGATGTGTTTATTCCTCCATTTTTATTTTTACGATCTTTATTTGGATTTTTAACTACTTTTGACGTATCAATATCATTGGCTAGGGTTCTTTTCCCTATGTCAATAAACCATTTATACTCAGCAAGTGTTTCTGGTTTAGCAAATTTTTTGCAATCGCTCCACACTTGGTTAGATCTTTCCTTATTTTCCCCAAATTCCAGTGTTTGAGCTAAAAAGCAGTTTGCCATACCTTTTCCTGGTAATTTATCTTCTGGCTTTGGGTCTTTCTTATCAATTTCAATCGCTTCTTTCAATTCTTGTTCAGCTTCTGGATATTTTTTTTGTTTCAACAGCGACCAACCCAGGTTTCTATGAAGTTGGTATTGCAAATCCATCTTATCCCGATCGTTAGTGACACGCTGCAAGCCCATACGGAGGTAGGTTTCTGCTGTCACAGGATCGTTTTTATTAATATAGATCCGACTGATGTTGTTCATCGCTTGAGGATCGCCGAATTTCAAAGCGTGCTTGTACTCTGTTAATGCCTTATCTATATCGCCAATGGATTCGTAAACTGCCCCCAAATTCGTTCGGATATCTACATTACTTGAGTCAAGGCGAATTGCTTGTAAGTATTCGTTTTCTGCCGACTGCAAATCACCTTTATCGTAAAATTCTTGCCCTTTTTTATAATGATAATTACCCCAAGATGGTAGCGATGAGTGGAGTCCATAAGCACCAAGCAACAGCAAGGTGGATAAGCCAAAAGTCACCTCACTGTAGAAATGAGGCGGAATATTCAGCTTTTTCAGAGTTGATTTAACCTTTTCCTTACCATCGCTTGTCAGTGCGCCCTTGCCAACTATGGCGATGCCCCCAGCTTGGGCAATGGTGCCGAATGCTTCTAATACACCTAACCCTCCCACTGACAAATTATGCAATGTGTTTACCATATAGCTACCAGACAAAACCAAAGCCGCAGCAGTCAGGGTATCCCACAACCAGTCATAGTGATCCCAGGGATTGGTTATTTTGGGAGGCTGGAAAAACCACCACCAAGATGACTTTGGTGGCTCCAAACTTTCCTGCCATTCAGCCAAAGCGCCATAAGTGGCGATCGCCTCTCCTTGACTTTTTAATTTACCATCTAACTCAATCAGTCTCGCAATACTATCCTCAGACACTTGTGTTTTTTCTGGTAGCGCTTGAGCTACTGCATCTCGCGCGAGGAGAATTTTGAGGATTTGTTGCTTTGACGGATTAGATGTTGCTTCTGCCATCAGACTTAGGGCTTTAGCGTAGTCTGCGATCGCTTGCTCTAAGTTTGAGGAGATTATTGGCTCGGAAATCGTTTCAGCCATCACTTTATTCTTCTACCATCAGGATTATTCTTCTGCTGTTGTAATTATTGCGGCAAATGCCTCTTTAGCCAAGAGCGGGTGCGATCGCGCCAATAATAGTTTTTCAGTATATATAGTTACTCAATCAAAGACTTTATGAAGCTTACATGAAGTAGACGTAAAGAGTTGATGAAGTTTCCATGAAGTTTCGGATAAACCCTTGTCAACCCAAAATTAATCTGTTTTGCGATTGATGAAACGACAAATGCCCCTCCCTGTGCTTATCCTAGTACTACACCCTGTGCTGATAAAATTACCTTCCCCAACTCTTTTTCCCCACAAACCTTTAACTTTATGGGGATGGATTTCACCTTACAGTTGCTTGGGTTTGGCGATACTCCTAATGGACCTTTTGTCAGTGATTTCATTTCCCAAGAAGGTGGCACTAACTCAACCATGTTATTTGGTAAAATTACCAAGAATCCAAGAACTGTTGTTCCTGAACCTGCAACGCTGAGTGGTTTAGGACTGCTAGGTATCTACTTCATCGCACGTCGTCGCACCAAAAAGGGATAAGCAGTAATCGCTGATTCCGACAACAACCAAGTTAATTAAATAAAGCAAAAAGGGTACGTTGATCGCGCACCCTTTTGCCATGTAATCACCCTATTAAAATTAGAAGTAACTATTGCACAGCCGATGCACCAGTATCTACTGTTAATTGTTCGTTACCGGGTAACTCCAAACAATAGCCCGCACCATAAACAGTTTTGATATATTTAGGATGACGGGGATCTGGTTCTAGTTTGGTTCTCAGATGGCGGATATGAACCCGAATCGTTTCAATATCATCATCTGGATCGTAACCCCAAACTTCTTTGAGAATTTCACTAGGAGATACAGTTTGCCCGTGACGCTGAAGTAAGCAGTGGAGTAATTCAAACTCAAGATGAGTTAATTTTACTGTTTTATCAAACCAAATAGTCTCAAACCTTTCTGGAATCAGGGTTAAAGGACCATAGTCCAGAATTTCGGCGTGCTTTGCTGCTTGGGGAATGCGATCGGTACGTCGGAGTAGGGCACGTACTCGTGCTAGCATTTCTTCTAGTTCAAAGGGCTTTGTCATGTAATCATCAGCACCAGCATTAAAGCCTTCTACCTTATCTTGAGTTTGACCTAGGGCTGTCAACATCAATACCGGAATATCGGAAGTACGCTCATCCCGACGCAGCCGCTGACAGACGGTGAAACCATCCACTTTGGGCAGCATTAAGTCGAGCATAATTAAGTCTGGCAGTATTTGTACAGCAAGAGCCTGTCCCTTGATGCCATCTGGTGCTTGAGTCACGTCGTAACCAGCCATCTCCAGGTTGATGGATACTAATTCAGAAATTGCAGGGTCATCGTCAATTACGAGTATGCGAGGCATCGCTAAAGGAGTTTTCGCTGATTGTGTTTATTAAAGCTCTATACGAACTTCCCGATTATTATAATAATATCTTAATTATTTAGCGTAACTCTCCCCTAATTTAAAAAAAAGCGGTCATTTGCTTATGTGCCGATGGTCAGTGCCGCAATCTTGCCGTTCTTAAGTGTGAAGTTGTAGCGGAGTTGAGTCTGGCTTCCGGGGAAGGTGCATCTGACTTGCGCGGTTGTTATCCATCGTCATCGTTGACTGCAACAGCAATATCGAAATGAAGCACATCTTCGCGTACCCCAAGCTTAGAGTAGAGTGCGATCGCAGGGTTATCCTCTATATCCGCTTGGACGTAAATAACATAGGCTGCTCGTGCTACAGCGATCTTCTTTAATTCTTGGATTAATGCGGTGGCAATGCCTTCCCGTCGATGCGCTGCTGCTACAGCCAGATCGTAAATATAGATTTCACTTCGCTCCTGCTCAAACTTTTGAAGTTCGTAAGCGGCGATTCCTCCCACTACTAATCCATTTTTTAACGCTGCAAGCGCGATGAAATAGTCACTACTTAGCAACCGCTTGAGATAAGCAGTGCTTGGGCGAGACGAGCTATAAGTATCAACTTCGTCGAAAGCCTCACCGAAGGTAGTCAATAGGTCCTCCATAAGTGTCATGTCTTTGGCAGAAAGTTGATGAATGCTAATTGGCTCAGAAGATGACATTTTCTACCTATTAGTTAGAGTGACATAGAAATGTATTGGGTAAACACGAGGAGTGATTAAAACGAGCGGAGTTAGTCCCATTGAACTTACAAGCGTTATTTTGTTCGCTTCACTTCAGTATTATGAATCACCTTGGTGTTTTACAAAAGGTATCAAATGTATCATAAAATCGCGCTTTCCTATTGGCGCTCCTGCCATACGCAGGATATTGTACGCCGTTGTTATATGGAAATAAAAGTTTGGCATCAGAAAATCATTTATATAGGAAAGTCCAGATAATTCTGCGTATAGCCCTTGCCCAAGATCGATCCGATTGAGTTCTGACAGTTTAGAATCAGCAACATTGATACTTGCCAACAACTCCTTAGTAGATGAAATATGACCGCGTGCCTCAACTAGAGAGGCTACATCAGGGTTCAAGTTGTTTGTCGATTGTCCTAAGCACCACAATGCGAAGTTGCGAGGCTGATTGCAAGTAAATGCAATTTGTGTGCCAAAAGGCAACATATCGGGTGCTATGCGACGCTGCAATAGAGACTCCACATCGTCTGCGAAATGACTCTCTGCTATCTTTAAGAGATGGCTCAACGTATCGAGCCTAGAACTGAAGATGTTTTGTAATGCTACGATCTTTTGACTTCCCATGAGATTTCTAGGAGTAATAAGTTGTTTGGTTATCCTGTTGCTTTCACAATGAATCTCAATCCCTGATTCAATTTAATCATTCTAAAATTTCTAACGAAACAGCAGCATAGCGTAGAATATAGGGTCTGCACTTAGTTTCTCGATCGGGGAATGATCTCCCAAAAAACGCTATATAACAATCAAAATCATAAATATCATCACTATACCAACAGTGTGCGACAATTCCATACTCTCCGGTCGTGGGAAGCTTTACTTTCGTACCTGGTTTAATATACTCACCGTTCTCACAACGCCTTCCTTCAGGGCGCTCTCCTCCATGGTAAGCATAAACTTTATATCCATCAACCTGAGTTCGGAGTTCGGAGTACTGAAGTGCCCCTCCAAAAGGCATATATCCATCAACTACCTGAAGCCCGTAAGCGTTTAGAAAAGCATCTGCGCCCTCAATCAATTTTTCAAGGTGTCCAACTGAGCAAGGAACAATTTCTATATCCATGATTCAGCTTTTCTCACTTTAACAATGCTCTCAAATAAAAACACTATATAGTAGAAAAATACCGTATATAGACGATCTATCTCAACCCATTCTTACTCTCCATCAGAATCTCCTTTCTAGATCGATTTCGTCGCACAAATGGTTTTCCCACTCGTCATGCACCAGCCCAAAACTTTTGGGCTTCGCCTCACTTAGCTAACAGAGGATTCCAGACTGGTGACAAAGTTAAAGCTAATTTTTTGAGGGAAATATAAGTGGTTGTTTAACTAAGGCTAGTTGGCGCTGAGTTTGCTCTTTGGCTGCCTGAGCTTCTCGGTAGTCTGGCTTATAGCGCAAAACTTTATCGTAAGCGGCAATAGCTGCCTCATATAATGTGAAATCAACGGCGATCGCATCTCGATCTTGCTGCAAATTTACATAAGCATTTCCCATACTATACCAGGCTTGGTAATGGTCTGGCTTGAGTGCGACAGCTTTTTTGTAGGATGCGATCGCGTCTTGGTATTTTTTTAATATATATAGTGCATTACCGCGATTGTACCAGGCTTGGCTAGAGTCGGGATTATATTGCACTGCTTTATTATAAGAGGTAACTGCATCTTCGTAGCGCTGTAATTGATGCAAAACTCCACCGCGATTAAACCAGGCTTCGGCAGTTTTGGGCTTTAATTTTACTGCTTTATTAAAGGCTTCTAGGGATTGTTCGTATTGTCCGATATTCCGCAAAGCATTACCCTGACTATACCAGGCTTCATATAAATTAGGTTGAAATTGAACTGCTTTTTGATAGGAGGCAGCCGCATCTTGGTACTTTTGTAAGTTAATTAGGCAGTTGGCGCGTTGATACCATGTTTGGGCAGAATCTGGTTTATATTTTACAGATTTATCGTAAGATTCTATCGCCTCTTCATATTGGCGTAAATTCTGAAAAGCCCAACCGCGCTGGTACCAGACTGGGGCATAGTCTGGTTTAATTGCCAGTACTTTATCAAAAGATGCGATCGCGGCTGAAAATCGCTTTAATTTGATCTGTATATTACCCCGATTTTCCCAAACTTCCCCATCCTCTGGTTGCAGCTTGAGTGCTTCATCAAAAGCATTGATTGCTTCCTCATATTGTTCCAATCTATCTAGAGCAATACCTCTACCTTTCCAAGCTGTGGGATAATCTCGTTGAAGTTGAATTACTTTTTCATAGGAATCAAGAGCATCTTTGGATCTATTTAACTTTAACAGTGCATCCCCTTGCCCTTCCCAAGCTTCAGTATATTCTGGTCGAAGTTCCACTGCACGATTATAAGAATCTAGTGCATCTTGATATCGCTTTAACTCAAAGAGAGTTTCCCCACGCTGATAGGAATTGGTAGCATTGGTAGAAGTAAGCCAATTTGCGATCGCAACGCTTCCCACTCCAATAATACTAATCGCACCAATCCCAATTAGTATCTTATAAATAATAGGTTTAGATCCTTTAGATTGGGGAAGAGTAACAGGGGATTGTTTCGATTGGGCTACAGGGGATGGTGTAGGGGGTAAAACAACAGTAGCAGTGGTAGTTTTGCCGATATCCTGCAAAGCTTGTAAAGCAGCCTTAGCCGAGAGATAGCGATCGCGAAAATCATAACGGGTCATTTTATCTAATACTTTAGCAAACTCAGCGGTAACAGTTGCTCGATTTTGCCAGATAATTTCACTATTATCTGGATCGTGGGGTATTTTATAAGGAGGAATACCCGTCACCGCCATAATTCCAATCATCCCGACTGCATAAATATCGCTACTTAATCTAGGATTACCATTGGCTTGTTCGCCCGGTTGATAACCGGGAGTACCAATCGCTACTGTAAAGCTAGTTTGTTTGGCTTGAACTATTTGACTGCTGATTTGTTTTACTGCACCAAAATCAATTAAGACTAACTTACCATCTGACTTGCGTCGAATAATATTGTGAGGATTAATATCTCGGTGAATAACATTATTTTGATGAACGTATTCTAATATCTTTAATATCTCTTGCAGAAGAAAAATTGTCCGGAGTTGAGTAATCGGGTTGGCTGGTATTAGTTCATGACTCAAGTCATTTCCTTCAATGAATTCCTGAACCAAATAAAATTCTTCATCTTCCTCAAAGTAAGCATAAAGCTGAGGAATTTGGTCATGAGTACCTAGCTGATTGAGGATTTTTGCTTCCGTTTCAAATAGCCGCCGTGCTATCTGTAAGGTAAGGGAATCGGTAGCTTGAGGCTTAAGTTGCTTGACGACACAATATTCGTCGCCAGGGAGGTGTTGATCTTTGGCGACAAAGGTTGTACCAAACCCACCTTGCCCGAGTTGGCGAATAATTTTATAGCGCCCACCAATGATTTGTCCAATAGCCACTGTCATGGAGTTTTAGCGATGGCATGTATGACTTACTTGATTTTGGCACAGAATTTTGGTGGAATGGGGGAGTGGGGAGTAGGGAGTGGGGAGTGGGAGATGGCGGAAGATAGCAGAATTGGCTGGAATCCCTTTTCTGGCAACTACAGACAGTCTCGAAAGCCTTTTAGAAGCCAGTATTGTAAAACTTGATTAAGTTGATCGTCAATTCTCGTCATATATATCCAGTTGCTAAACTATCAAAAAATATCGGAGAAGCTGAAAACCCCTGGTTTCTAACCAGGGGATGAAAGCGATATCCGGGCTTTAGCCCGACGTATCCGATTGTTCAAGTTTAAGGGTATCAATCCATTCCTCTTATCTTTCTCTACTGCATATTGTTGTAGCTTATGTTTTCTGCTTTTAGACATCCGAATTATTAGTGTTTTACTTTTCATATTGTATTGACTAAATTAGTACATTAAGTTCTAATTTTAAAGAAAAGGAGGTGATGACAAGTTGTATAGAACAATTCCTGTTAGAGCTAAATTTACGGAAGAAGAGAAAGCCTTCTGGGTTGACCAGTGTGAACATGCCAATAGATTGATTAATTGTGCTGTTTACTATACCCGTCAAACCCATTACGGTCAACTTGAACAGCAAGAGAATGCGTTGACAATTTATTGGTGTGGTGATGAATTGCGTTACGGCTGGAAGACCTACAAGTGCAAAACTTCTTATCTTGAACTCGACAAAGTTCTTAAGGAGAATCCTCACTACAAAGCGATGGGAGCCCCTTGTTGCGATTGGTGCAAGTTATGAGATAGATTCCCTCTTGTTAAGGTATGCCTGTTTCATTAGACTCCCAAACCCGCTCTCGTCGGGTTTTGTCTGTGTAGCGACAGATTGAAATCTGTCGTAAAATTTGAGCATGAAACAGTCCAGGGGTCTAGGGGGATGGGAATCAGATTTTATTAAAATTATCACCTAACTCTTGCTTAAGATCCCTAATAGCGGCACTGGTATTCCTATCGTAAGTAATTTGTATCCCCCTAGCAATTACCTCATGAATATTGATATCTGGGAAATATTTACTTTGCTCTTGAATACAGTATTCTATCCCCTCTAACAGGTAAACTAAAAGTCGTTTTTTTCTCCATAGCCAGACTTCGGGAACTCGATAGGGAAGATAATCATTAACATCAGAATAGCTAGTCACATCAATTTCCAATACCAAATCTGGAGGAGGATCGATAGTCCAGTTAATTCGTTCTTTCCCTGATACAGCTTGCCAATTTTCAATATAAAAACAATAATCTGGCTCAATACCACTCTCTTCTGGAAGTTCCATTGTCACTGGGGTAAAAGCATCATATTCCCGTCCAGTGAAATCCAAGAGAACTTTGATAATATCGGCGATTAGATTGGCATCACGTCCATGTTTAGGTAAGGGAGACATCAGAATAACTTCTCCATGTTGGTATTTAATACGAGGAATCGAGCCATCACCTCGTTGCTGACACAAGACTTGATAATATTGCCAGGTAGCAGGTAATCGGACAACTGCTCCTGCTGGTAGTTGGATTTTCTCAGGCGAGACAAGGGCAAACACAACTTAAACTCCTTTTAGCTACCTATTCAGTACTTACGCAAAGCTTCCATCCGTAGGGTGCGTTATCCTTTGCTAACGCACCATCACTACTACATGTAATGTAGCCTATTAAGTCCTGTAACTATTGCCAGGATAGCGCGGGTTAAAGCTAAAATAAAAAAGGTACACATTAACAGAGAAATCATGATCGAAGTCTTAGACATCAAACGGGACATCGAAACCCTAAATGAGCGCCTGGGTAAAACCCAGGAGTATCTTTGACATCCCAGCTCTGACTGCTAAAATCCAAGATTTAGAGCAGGTGGCGGCTCAACCAGATTTCTGGGATGCTCAAACCTCAGCTCAAGAAACCCTCCAACATCTCAATGACCTCAAATCTAACATCCAGCAATACCATAATTGGCAAGCCAAACTGGAAGATGCTAAGGCAGTTTTGGAGTTATTGGAATTAGAAGTAGATGAAGCACTATTTCAAGAAGCCCAAACCAACCTAAATCAACTCACTCGCGAACTCGATCGCTGGGAGTTGGAACAACTTCTCTCAGGTCCCTATGATAGTAGTGGAGCTGTCTTAACTATTAATGCGGGAGCTGGCGGTACAGATGCTCAAGATTGGGCAGAAATTTTACTGCGAATGTACACTCGTTGGGCAGAAAATCACGGTTACAAAGTGCAACTGGCTGAACTTTCTGAAGGGGACGAGGCAGGCATTAAATCTGTTACATTGGAAATTAATGGACCGCGTGCTTATGGCTACCTGAAGGCAGAAAAGGGAACCCATCGACTGGTGAGAATTTCTCCTTTTAATGCTAATGGCAAGCGACAGACAAGCTTTGCCGGAGTGGAAGTGATGCCTACCCTGGATAAAGATGTAAAACTAGACATTCCCGACAAAGATTTAGACATTAGCACATCCCGTGCTGGAGGCAAGGGCGGGCAAAATGTCAACAAGGTGGAAACCGCTGTTAGGATAGTCCATATTCCCACCGGAATTTCTGTCCGCTGTACTCAAGAGCGATCGCAACTGCAAAATAAAGAAAAAGCTCTCGTTATCCTCAAAGCCAAACTCCTGATTATCGCCCAAGAGCAACGCGCTCAAGAAATTGCCCAAATCCGAGGCGACATGGTTGAAGCCGCTTGGGGTACTCAAATTCGCAATTATGTCTTCCACCCTTACCAACTAGTGAAAGACTTGCGGACAAATTTGGAAACTACTGCCGTTGAGGATGTGGTGAATGGGGAACTTGACCCCTTTATTGAAGCCTATTTACGTCAGGAAAATCAATTGAGTTAATGGGGCAACGGATGGGCAACGGATGGGTAACGGATGTAACGGATGGGCAACGGATGGGTAACGGATGTAACGGATGGGCAACGGATGGGTAGCGGATGGGTAGCGGATGGGTAACGGATGGGTAACGGATGTAGCGGATGGGTAACGGATGGTGAATGGAATCGCTACCTCTACTGCGCTATCCGTTACCTCATCCGAAAAAACCGCCCCCCAATCGACAAACCATCCGTTACATCCGTTACCCATCCGCTGCCAAATTCTATCCGCCCCCACTCCCCAGCACTCCCCAAAAATCAAATTAATTGTTAAGGTAACTATAACATTGATAAATTAGAGCCATAAATACTACCTTTATCTAAATTACCCATTTGTAATGAGTCAATTACCTTCATCCCCGGAAGCCTCAGAACCGAGTCTCAGTCAAACATCCAGTCAAGCAGAAGCGGTATCAACTGAGCCTCAACCCAGTTATGTGAAACTTGCCATGCGGAATATGGTAAGAAAGGGAGGCACATCCCTGGGACATTTTTTCCTGACTACAGTCGGTTTATTGGCTGTACTGCTTGGTCTGGCTTACCTTACCCGTTAGATTGAGATATGAGTACTACCAAAAGCCATATCTGCGGAGAGAAACTTTGTGGAAGTTGAAGTGACAGTACAGGATTATTTCTTTAGCGCCTCTGAGTCGCAGTCAGATGTGACAGAACAATATCCTAACCCAATTCCCACAGAAACCTGGGAAAGCTGGTTTTACCAATGGCTAGACACCATGACATCGGATTTGCCACCAGCACCAAGCTACGAAATCAGCCTTCGCCTCACTGACGATACAGAAATTAAATCTATTAATGGATATTATCGAAACAAAAATCAACCGACAGATGTCTTAGCATTTGCAGCATTGGAGGTAGATGCTCCGGCACTACCACCGGAAATCCAGATGTCGATGCCTCTGTATCTCGGGGATATTGTTATTTCTGTGGAAACCGCTTATCGTCAAGCTATGAGCCAAGGGCATTCCTTAAAAACTGAACTCGCTTGGTTAGCAAGCCACGGTTTACTTCATCTTCTAGGATGGGATCATCCGGATGAAGCCAGTTTAATGAGAATGCTAAATCAGCAGGAAGCTTTACTAGATCTGGTCAATCTGACACTACAAGTATAATCCAGGGAACCTACCTCTAAAAGGAATCAAAGATTTATGGTGTTTAACAAGGCTCATTCTAGCAACTCCCAGTTCCTCCCTTCCAATTCTCTATCTATTTCTCCAGAATTGTTGATGCCGACACCAAACAAACCCAATTCAGCAGTTAAACCTATCCGAGACTTAGCTTGGTGTATTGCCCCCACTTTATTAATTAGTTTTAAATATGCCTGGGCTGGATTTCACTACGCTTTTATCAGCCAACGTAACTTTCGCATCCATACAATCATAGGCACTCTGGCAATTAGCTTGGGTGTCTTTTTACATCTAACTATGGTAGAACTATCCGTAATTGCTTTGACTAGTGGACTGGTGATGGCAATGGAGTTGTTAAATACTGCGATCGAGTCAGTGGTTGACTTAACTGTTAAACAGTCTTACCATGAATTAGCAAAAATTGCTAAAGACTGTGCGGCTGGTGCGGTACTGATATCTGCGATCGCATCTGTGTTGGTGGCTGGTGTACTGATTATCCCACCATTATGGATTCGCCTTCAGCCATTTGTACAATAAGTTGTTATTTGTTGTTTGTTGTTTGTTGTTTCTTGTTGGTTTTTGGTAGTGGGCAATTGCCTTGGAGCCAATTGTTCCTTGTTGGAATAGTAGCTAATCGCTAATACTTTAGAGCTGCTTTATTGTTGGTAACAATTCTTGATTTTCTCTAAAGACTAATTTATTAGTCAATAACTAAAAACAAATAAGCAATAACAAATAACTAAAAACAAATAACCAACAACCAACAACAAATAACCAACAAGGAGTATATTTAATGATTTTAGTTATTGACAATTATGATAGTTTTACATATAATTTGGTGCAGTATTTAGGAGAATTGGGTGCTGAATTGGTTGTAGCCTCTGAGATTCAAGTATACCGTAATGACCAGATTGAAGTTGAGCGAATCAGGGAACTTAAACCTGATGGGATATTGATTTCTCCGGGACCTGGACGACCTGAAGATGCAGGAATTTCTTGTCAATTAATTAGTGAATTAGGTTCAACTTTCCCAATTTTAGGAGTTTGTTTAGGTCATCAAGGTTTGGGAGAAGTATTCGGCGGCAAAGTTGTATCTGCACCGACTTTAATGCACGGCAAAACTTCTGAAATTTATCATACAGGAGTTGGGGTTTTTCAAGGATTACCCAATCCTTTTACGGCAACTCGGTATCATAGTTTGGTCATTGACAGAGCTACTTGTCCCGATGTTTTAGAGATTACAGCTTGGGTGGAGGATGGTACTATTATGGGTGTCAGACACCGGAACTATCCTCAAATAGAAGGAGTCCAATTTCATCCAGAGAGCATTCTCACTAATTGTGGTAAACAGCTATTGCGAAATTTCTTGGCATCCTTGCCAGTTTCGGAACGTCAACCCATGGCGATCGTATAATTTCAGTTATTAGCTGTCCGTAATACAGGCATCTCGCCTGTCTAGGGCTTTGGGGCAGGCAAGATGCCTACCCTACGGACATTTTGATTTTTAGGGGAATAGAGCCATTTTACCTTAACCTAGTTTGAATGTAATCCAAGGACAATTTATTTAAGAAAACGATGAAACGGCGAAAATTAATGCGCTATGCAGGCGCGGGGTTACTCACAACATTGGGGATGGGTTTCGGTGGTGGATTAAATTCCTCAGTTGCCCAGACTACTGGTAGTAATGTGTCTATCCAATGGCTGGGGCATACCTGCTTTTTATTTACTGGTGGTGGGCTGCGCATTCTGGTGAATCCATTTCGCCCTTTGGGTTGTACTGCTGGATATCGCCCACCTCAAGTAGGGGCAGATTTAGTACTCATTAGCAGTCAGTTGCTAGATGAAGGTGCAGCCACAGGTTTGCCAGGAAATCCCCAAATTTTGTTTCAACCGGGGGATTATCGGGTGAGTGACATCCAACTCAAAGGAATTAGTATGCCTCACGATCGCGTCGGTGGGGCACGGTTTGGTAATAATGTAGCTTGGCAATGGATTTACAATGGTGTCAAAGTGCTGCATTTAGGTGGTGCTGCTGCACCAATTGAGCTTGAACAAAAAATATTGATGGGGCGGCCTGATTTATTGCTAGTTCCCGTAGGCGGTGGGGTGAAAGCTTATAATGCTGAAGAAGCAAAAAAGGCGATCGCCAATTTAAATCCTAAAATTATTATTCCCACTCATTTCCGCACAAAGGCAGCGGATGAAGCTACTTGTCAGGATGAGTTTTCTATTGAGCCTGTGGATAATTTTTTGGATAAGATGGCAGGAGTAGAAAATGTTAGAGTCGATCGCGTCAATAGCGATAAAATTTCATTCAAATCAGCCGATTTGCCACAAAATGGAGCGATTATTAAAGTCTTGAGTTACAAGTTTTAGATTGGGAGTGGGGAATGGGGAAGAGAGTTTTGATTTTTGATTTTTGAGTTATAGCAACTGCCAGGGCGGTTAAGTCATTGATCAGAGTCGAAATACACTGACAAAGTGACCAAAAATGCACTAAGCGCCTTGGCGACTGCTATAACTCAATTCGACTGTCTCAGGGATGCAATGGAAGCTGTGCTTCGCACAGCGGCTTAACCGCCCTGGCGGTTGCTATATAGGGTTTGCTGAATAAGAGGAAAAAGACGATATTCAACTGCTTGGGAATTGATAATTGGTGGAAGTTAAAAATTACAATTAACCACATCTACAAGAAGACTTAGCTTAAGTCGGTTGAAACTCACATCTTGCACCAGTTTCAATAAGAGGCGGAGCCTCCCTGCTATTGACATTGGTGCAAGATCTCAATTTTAACGGACTTCAGCTATTAGACAGTGGCTGATAGCCACTGGCGGTTATTAAGAGGGGTGTAAATAAAATGGCTACTATTGATTAACCTCCGCTCTATCCAAAACCGTAACAGTAATAATTTTTTCCTCTGATTTAAGCTGAACTAATTTATCGCCACTACCATCTTTCCCCCACAACTTTACACTATCTAACTGTAAACGGAGGAGCCGCTGTTCGCTGGTAACCATGACAGCTTCAGAGCCTGACGAGGCAGCTACCATCCCCACTAGCATATCTGTAGGTGTTTTAAATTGGAGAGCCTGAGTGCCAATGTCACCTCGATTTCCCCGGCGAATACCATTGACTGGTATGCGTTTTCCATACCCGCGATCGCAAACCAATAAGATATTACCCTCCTGCGGCAGCGTCACGCAACCAACTAACTGTTCGCGAGGAGAAACTCGCACGGCTTGATTTCCTTGAGTAATACGCCCCATCACTGGTATTTGTTGGTCATTAATCTCAAAACGCAGAATTCTACCGTTGCTAGTTCCCAAAAGTAATTGTTCCCCAGTTTTGGCGAATCTAACATACTGTAAACAATCGTCTTCTTTAATTTTGATCAGGGTTAGACCCCGCAGTGTAAGATCGGTTAATTCAGATAAAGATAGACGCTTGATTCGCCCCTGTTGAGTGAGCAAAATTAATGTTGCTGTTTTTGCTGCATCATCTGGGAAAAAATGGGCAACAATTGTTTCTGAACGGACGGCTTCAGGTAATAAATTAACTAAAGGTGTTCCCTGTTTTTGTCCTGCTGCGGGAGGTATATCTCTAACTTTAACAGGATAAGCTTTTCCTCCGCTAGTGATCGCTACCAATTCCTGACTGGTAGGGGTAACTTGAGTCTGAAGGACAAAATCATTGCCTTTCTGTATGGATTGCTTGGATGTTTTCTCTGTTGTAGCACGCTGTCGCTGGACGTATCCTTGGTAGGTAAATTCTACGATGCTTTCCTCTGACTCTATTAATGGTTCGGTAATAGATAGTGAAAGTTGTTTTGAGTTTTGAGTTGGGGCTTCTGACTTTTGAGTTTTGATTTTTGAGTTTTGAGTTGGGGTTTCTGACTTTTGAGTTTTCAGTTTTGAGTTTTGACTTGGTGCTTCTTGATTCTTTGCTGGCTCAGTTTTGAGAGCTATTCTAGTGCGACGGGGGTCAGCATACTTACGTTTGAGCGATCGCAAATCCTTTTTCAAGGTTTTGAGCAACTCTTGTCGGCTGCTGAGTAATCTTTGTAATTCCTCAATTCTTCCTGTTAACTCATCAAATTCTTTCTGTAATTTTTGCCGTTCTAAACCTGTAATCCGTCGCAAGGGCATGGCAAGAATAGCATCAGCTTGAACCTCAGTAATATGTAACTGATTCTGGAGAGAACGATTCGCGGTGGTTCCGTCTGGAGCATTTTTAAGCACTTCAATGGCGGTATCTAGCTGAGACAAACAACTCAGTAACCCTTCCACAAGATGAAGGCGTTTTTGTTCCTGTTGGAGTTCGTAAGTATATTGCCGAGTGAGGGTTTGCTCTCGGAATTGCAAGAACTCCTGTAATAACTCACGCAGGGTTAGCTGACGGGGTTGTCCATCCACCAGCGCCAACATAATTGCCCCGAAGTTGCTTTGCAGAGCAGTTTGCTTGTAGAGTTCATGAAGAACATGATTAGGCTGGGTATCCCGTTTCAGTTCGATGACCACACGCATTCCAGTGCGATCGCTTTCGTCTCGCAAATCAGAAATTCCTTCGATCCGTCCCAGATTAACCAGTTCAGCTACTTTCTCAATCCAGGCAGCTTTATTCACCTGATAAGGTAATTCGGTCACGACAATCGCTGTTCGTCTTCCCTTCCGGACACGACCAACTTCAATCTCTTCAATATG
Organism: Limnofasciculus baicalensis BBK-W-15; assembly: GCF_024178385.1. Classification (GTDB taxonomy): domain Bacteria; phylum Cyanobacteriota; class Cyanobacteriia; order Cyanobacteriales; family Coleofasciculaceae; genus Limnofasciculus; species Limnofasciculus baicalensis. The sequence goes on from NZ_JAMZMM010000104.1 coordinate 16,091, forward strand.
TGTAATGCCCTGCACCACGACACTCCCCCTACCCGTGCTATAGACATCCCGAATCCCAGATGTTTCGATAATTTTTCCCCCAGTAGGAAAATCAGGCCCAGGAATCAGTTTCCACAATTTACGATCTTCCAAATCTGGTTGGTCAATCAAAGCAATTAAACCATCAACCACTTCCGACAAGTTGTGAGGCGGAATATTGGTTGCCATACCCACAGCAATGCCAGAACAGCCATTAAGCAATAATATGGGTAACTGAGCAGGTAATACTGTTGGTTCTTGCTGGGAGCTATCAAAGTTGTCGATAAAATCAACTGTGGCTTCGCCAATTTCTGAAAGGAGTGCTTCATGACTGACAGGAGACAATCGGGTTTCGGTGTAACGCATTGCGGCTGGCGGATCGTTGTCCACGGAGCCAAAGTTGCCATGGCCGGCCAAGAGAGGATACCGTGTTGAAAATTCCTGGACTAGCCTCACCAAGGCATCGTACACAGCTTGATCTCCGTGGGGGTGGTATTTGCCTAACACATCTCCCACCACACGAGCGCATTTACGATAAGGTCGATCTGGTGTTAAACCTAATTCGTGCATGGCATATAAAATCCGCCGATGGACTGGTTTTAAACCGTCGCGCACATCGGGCAAGGCACGCCCAACGATCACACTCATGGCATATTCAAGATAGGACCGTTGCATCTCGGCATGGAGGGCGGTGGGGATGACCTGTCCGGTCGCCAGCAGGTTCAACTGTTTAGCCATGAGTTATTTTCCCTAGTTTGCGATCGTAATGTGATGACGAAATGATTTTTAAATGGCAACTAACTTAAGTCCCTGTCAGACTTATGATCGAATCGCATTTTTCAAAAAAAAGACGACTTTCTTGATGCAACGCCCATGAAAACCGTTCTGATTGTAGAAGACGACCCAATTAATCTTCGCGTTTTTTCTAAGATTCTCACCAAGCGTGGTGGATTGAATGTTAAAGGGACTGAAGATGTAGAAGAGGTCATGAGAATTGTCCAGTCTGGAGGAGCTGATATTATTTTGATGGATGTTTCCCTTGCTCACAGTTCTTACCGAGGTATGCCAGTTGATGGGATTAAGATTACCCAAATGTTAAAATCCGATCCTCAAACTGCCTATTTGCCGATTATATTGGTCACAGCTCACGCTATGGAGGGGGATCGAGAAAATTTCTTAAAGCAGAGTGGGGCAGATGGCTACATCTCCAAACCTGTTGTGGATCATCAAAAGTTTGTCGATCAGATTGTGGCACTATTACCAAAATAGCGATCGCACTCTTGTCTTAAGATGCCTACTCGAACAATTGTGGTAGTCTTCATCATGCTCATCCTAACGTCAAATTGAGTTGTCCCCACCAGGACTTACCCCCAGCAGCTACAGATAGGATAAGTATTTTTACCCTCATCCTACATGTCGTTTTTTCATGCCTAGGTGGTGCAAGTCCTGAGTGAGTCAGCTCTATTTTTGTAC
>NZ_JAMZMM010000534.1 GCF_024178385.1 Limnofasciculus baicalensis BBK-W-15
GCTCCCCCTTCCCTAACAGGGAAGGGGGCTGGGGGGTTAGGTTTTCCGAATTCGCCAACAGCATCATTTATTCCCTGTCGGGATAAATACCTTACCCAACAATCTCCGTAAATCCACTGACATCTACCATAAAACTCCGTAAATCCACTGATATCTACCATGAAAAGCGGGGAACAATCCCATCAAAACCCTTGGCATAACTGGCTGTGCCCTGATATTCGCCCCAACTGGAAAATCCAGAAACGGCGAGAATCAGACCAATTTGTCCTGCAAGAATTACAAGGCAATCGTCACATTATACTTACTTCCACAGAAGCTTCTGCCCTCAAATACTTTATCGGAGAATATCAACTACAACAAATACAAGCAAAAATACACCAAGAATTTAAAGAGGAAGTATCGCCCAACCTAGTCATTGAATTAATCGAAAAAATCGCTAAAGCAGGAGTATTAACTCCCCCCAACAATAATTCAAAACCAACACCTCCTAGCCGAGATTATCGCCTTAAACCAGAAGTTAAATGGTTTGAACATCCTGACGGACATTGGATTTTGCGCAATCGCGAAGACTTTACCTTTATCCAAATGGATGACTTCAGTAAAGCCATCACCTCAGACTTAGGCAAACTCTCCCCAACCCAAATTATCGAAAAATACGATATCGCTATCCCTAAATTCAACCAACACCTGCAACTCCTCGCCAATCAAGGCATGTTAGTTGGCACAAAACGCCAAAAAAAGCCCCGAGGAAAATTTACTCCTTTCCAATTACTATATTACCAGATCCCTCTCTTCAATCCCGACTCTTGGCTAACCCAACATATTGATAAATTACGCTGGATTTGGACAAGAACATTTGCCTTCATTCTCTGTACCTTCATCACCTATTCAACAGTTGTCGGTTTATCCCAAAAAACTGAAATTATCGCCATGGGGCAAAAACTATGGCAATACTATGATACTTCCTTAATTCTACCCTTCGCTATCCTCGCCATGGTAGTAGTCTCAATCCACGAACTCAGCCATGCCTTTACCCTCAAACATTATGGCGGAATAGTACCAGAAATAGGACTATTTTTTATGGCACTAATTCCATCAGCTTACACAGATACCACCGATGCTTACTGCTTAATGAAACGCCGACAGCGGGTATTCGTAGTTGCGGCAGGAGTACTATGTCAAATTACCATAGGCGCGATCGCATTATGGCTATGGAATCTCTCGGCTGCTGACACATGGCTCCATACAGGCAGTTACCTATTAATGACAGCCGCCTTATTCACAGTGGCGATTAACCTCAACCCCTTATCCAAGTTTGATGGCTATTACCTGGCAGTGGCGCTGAGTGGAATCAATAACTTACGCGATCGCTCTTTTAAATTTTACACTAATCTTCTTACCGCCAAGCCAATTCCAGAAAAACTATCAGTGCAAGTTTGGTTAGCACTCTATGCACCTTTTAGCTTTGCCTATCTTTTATTTGTATTTGGTTTTCTGCTATTCCGCATTATCGATTGGAGTCTAATGAATTTATTCTTTTGGACTCTTACTTTAATAACTATCTGGGCTATTTACTTCTATTCTCCCCGTACTCCCATGACAGCTACCAATAATAATGCTACTACTAATAATAGTCGCCCTCTCTCCCCAGCAAAAGAACCTCCAAATCCCCGACTTCTTCCAGATACCCTCCTTACATCCGCTGTCGAAGTCGGGTATCTTAAATATCTCCGTTTCTGGTTAAAATTAGGATTAATTACCAGTATCCTCATCGCCTGTGGTTTCATCCCCACCTCCTTTGAAGTAGGAGGAAGAGTAGAATTAGAAACGCGAGAAGGTGCCAGAGAAATAATTCGGGTTCCCAGAGTTGCTGTAGTCAAAGAAATTACAGTAAAACCAGGAGACTATGTACAACCAGGTCAAATTGTTGCCAAATTATCTAGTTTAGAATTAGACAGAGAAATTGCTACAGTTGAAGAACAATTAAACCAAGCCCATCAAGCACTAGCCGCAGCTAAAACCGAACAAATTCGCGCCCAAGCCCAACTATTAGAAGTGACAGGAGTAGCAGCAGCGACAGAAGCAAAAGCCAAGCGAGAAAAAGATCGTGCTTCTGCGTTAATTACAGGTAAACTTCCCCCAGAAATTCAAGTATTAGAAACTCAAGCCCAGCGCCTACAAGCACAAATACCAGAAATTGAAGATAAATTACAGCGCTATCAAGATTTATCCCAACAAGGGGCAATCTCCAGAGAAAGAAAAGATAATGTTGAAAGCGAATTAAAAGATATTCAGAGTGCTTTAGCAGCCAAAAACCAAGAGATTGAATCAGCGAAACAACAACAACGGGATCGCGCCACAGATTTACAAAACGAAACATCCTCCCAACAAACAACAATTGACGCTTCCCGGATGATAGCCCAAGCCGAAACACAGATGACAGCGCAACAAAATGCCATAGCCACTATAGAAAAACGCCTCAAACAACTCCAAACTCAACAAGAAAGCCTCACATTGCGCTCTACAAAAGCAGGCATAATCCTTACCAATGACTTAGATTTACGCAGAAATCAAGAATTGAAACCCGGAGAAGACTTATTATTAGAAATCGCCGATTTAACCGAACTCACTGCCACCGTAGAAATAAAACAAGAAGATTTAGAATATGTAGAAATAGATAAACCCGTAACCTTCCGCCCCCTCCAAGCCAAATTAAGACCATACAAAGCCACCGTCAAACGCATATTACCAAAAATCCAGAACGATCCCAACCAACTAAATCGAGTAGCCCTGGTACAAATTATCGTTAATAATAGCGATGGAAAACTGAATCCAGGGGCTAGTGGTTATGCGAAAATCTGGTCAGAACAGATTTTTTTGTATCAACGCTTAGGTAGAGAATTAATGCGGTTAGTACCATTAGAACGATTTATGTGGGGCGAATAGGCTCAAAACCCGTCGCATATCAATTACTTCAAATCCCCCCCATCCTCCCCAGGGCTGTTTCATTCTCCTACAGCAACAGGTTAAAACCTGTTGCTACACAGGCTTTACCGCCC
>NZ_JAMZMM010000535.1 GCF_024178385.1 Limnofasciculus baicalensis BBK-W-15
GGCATGGCAGAATTTGGCAGCGGATGGGGCAGCGGATGGGGTAACGGATGGGGTAACGGATGTAACGGATGGGGTAACGGATGTTATGTCTATTTTATCTGCTAATACAGCCGCTGCTAACCAGGATTTGTCATTACAAACAATTTTAGAGCAAATTAGAGAAAAGACTCAATTTTCCGGGCATCAAGGTGCGGTGAATAGTGTCAGTTTTAGCCCTGATGGGAAATATCTGGCGACGGCTTCTGAAGATGGCACGGCGCGTTTGTGGGACGAATATGGAAATTTGCAGGTAGAATTAATTGGGCATCAAGGTAAGGTGAGATCTGTTAGTTTTAGTCCTAATGGAGAATATCTGGCGACGGCTTCTGAAGATGGTACGGCACGGCTGTGGGATTTGTTGGGAAATTCAATAATTCAATTTATCGGACATCAGGCTTGGGTGGGAAGTGTCAGTTTTAGTCATGATGGCAAATACATTGCTACTGCTTCTGAAGATGGTACGGCAAAATTATGGGATTTATCGGGAAATTCCATAGCTGAATTTATCGGTCATCATGGTAGAGTATTAAGTGTCAGTTTTAGCCCGAATGGAGAGTTACTCGCTACTGCTTCAGATGATGGTACGGCAAAGTTGTGGAAATTATCGGGAGATTTAATAGCTGAATTTATCGGTCATCGGGGTTGGGTATTAAGTGTAAGTTTTAGTCCTAATGGTGAATATATTGCTACGGCGGCGGCTGATAGTACGGCACGTTTGTGGGACTTATCTGGTAAACAAGTAGCCCAATTTTTGGGACATCAAGGTTGGGTTTGGCATGTGAGTTTTAGTGCCGATGGGGAATATCTTGCTACAGCAGCGGCAGATAGTAAGGCAAGATTATGGAATCTATCGGGAAAGCAATTGGCTGAATTAAAAGGACATCAGGGTGCTGTTGTTAGTGTCAGTTTTAGCCCTGATGGTAAACGTCTCGCTACTGCTTCTGCTGATGGTAGTGCCCGATTGTGGGAGTTATTTAAGAAGCAGCGAGTGGTATTTAAAGGACATACTAATTGGGTATTGAGTGTTTGTTTTAGTCCTAATGGTCAATATATTGCTACGGCATCTTATGATGGTACGGCACGGTTATGGGATTTATCGGGAAATTCGTTAGCTGAATTTATCGGGCATCAGGGTTGGGTAGCAAGTGTTAGTTTTAGTCGGGATGGGAATTACCTGGCTACTGCTTCTGAAGATGGTACTGCACGGATGTGGGATTTATCGGGAAAACAAATAGCGGAATTTAAAGGGCATCAGGGTTGGGTTGTTAGTGTTAGTTTTGATCCTAATAATAAATATTTGGCTACTGCTTCTGTTGATGGTACGGCACGACTTTGGGATTTATCGGGAAAACAAATAGCAGAATTTAAAGGGCATCGGGGTAAGTTGGCTAGTGTGAATTTTAGTCCGAATGGAGAATACTTGGCTACTGCTGCTGACGATAGGAAAGCAATTTTATGGGATTTATCGGGAAATATTGTTGGAGAATTAGTTGGGCATAGAGGATTAATTTGGATGGTTTGTTTTAGTCCAAATAATCAATATATGGCTACTGCTTCTGATGATGGTACTGTCGGTTTGTGGGATTTATCGGGAAATCGAATAACTGAATTGAAGGGGCATCAGGGAGGAGTATTAAGTGTTAGTTTTAGCCCGAATAGTGAGTATTTGGCTACTGCTAGTGCAGATGGTACTGCACGATTATGGGATTTATCGGGAGAGGAAGTTGCCCAATTTATCGGACATTCTGATTGGGTAAGAGGTGTCGGTTTTAGTCCCGATGGGGAATATTTGGCAACTGCTAGTGCCGATTGTACTGCAAGATTATGGCAGGTGGGAGAGGTGGGAGGTGGATTGGCGGCATTACTTTTTCGGGGTTGTGAGTGGCTTCAATATTATTTTGTTAGTCATCCGGAAGCGCTGGAAAAATTAGAGGTTTGTCAGAGAGGGAGTTAAAGGTAGATTAGTTGAGTGACTAACCTCTCCTCCATCTCTAAAGCATTACTCCGTCGATCAAAAATTACCAACCACCCAAAATCTACACCCAAACGCGCCAAATAAGAATCCAACTGTTCAATCCCCGTCTCAATCGGATCGCCTTTCTTATCCCGCCAAACCTTCAACTCTATCCCTAAAATTATCTTACCATATCTTAAACAAAGATCCATTCTATCTCTGCCAATCGCATATTCTCTCTACCCCAAATTACTTGATCATCCTGAATAATGGCTAATCCAGTAACTTTAGGAATGTCCTCCCTTTCGGGGTAATGTTTTCCGCGCCAATGTTTTCAGGGCTTTTTAGGTCAATTACACTTCCTCGGGCCAAATACAGATGTTTAATAATTGACGACAGAGCTACAGGCTGGAAAGCACCTGTAGGTGTCATCACCCTAAAAACGTAGTTTTTTACGCTTGGCTGGCTATCTCTATACTGTTTGAACTGGTTGTCCAGTTTTGTCCAGTGTTTGGTGGATAGCATATCCTCCTAATTCCTGTTTTCTTCTATCCACAATCTAGTGTAGGGGTGAAGCATTCGGGCGATAACTTCTGCAATAAACTCAGAGTAGAGAATCCGAATGCTTCACCCTGCCTTAAGGATGGACTAAAAATCCCGACTTGTGCGTATTGCGACTAGACAAAGATACTAGAAAGATTGTTTTGGATTACACTAGCTTGAGTCCAACTTACCACAGCAAGGCGATCGCTACCTGCATAAATTTCTGCACCATTGGCGCTATTAAAGATATTCAGGTTATTTACGCTTAAGCCTGCACCGAGATGGAAGGTAGTTTGATTGAGTTGGAAATTGTTGATGGTATCGAATCCAACACCACTTTCTAGGGTAACAGTATCTCGACCGCTACCTAACCAGAGGATATCATTCCCAATACCACCATTAATGATATTGTCACCACCATTGGCGTAGATGGTATCGGCACCAGTGCCACCGTTGATGATATCATCGCCATTACCAGCGTAAATCAGGTCAATTCCAGCACCACCGTAGATGGTA
>NZ_JAMZMM010000105.1 GCF_024178385.1 Limnofasciculus baicalensis BBK-W-15
ATTTTAGTAAATTGGTATTACATATAGCAGTTGCCAGGGCGGTTATGCTATAGCTCAATCTTGCTCTTAGCTAAGACTACTAACATCCAGTCGGTGACATTAACCTCAAATTTAATCTATGTTATTGGATATATCTTACACAAAAGATTCAACTGTTTTCCCTGAAATGGATACCTTAGAATCCGGACAGTTTGAATTCTGGTTTCAGCCAATTTATCATACCAGGACAGGAATTGTCTTGCATAATGAAGTTCTAATCCGTTGGCGAGACGAGCAAGGAAACCTCCATCTACCCCAAGAATTTTTACCCTCCCTTTCCCGTGGAGGGCAGCTCACAAAATTAGACCAGATTGTTATTAAAAAAGCAACAGAATTACTAGTCCAGCAGCCCAATCGCTGTCTTTCCTTTAATCTATCTGGGGAGAACTTTAATGACTTTACTCTAATTGAGTACATTGAAACAGTATTAGATCAGTCTGGAGTCAATCCCAAGCAACTAAGTTTTGAGCTAACAGAATCCACAATCGCCCAAGATTTTACTAGGGATAGAGCCTTTATCCGCGAGCTAAAAAATTTAGGATGTCCTGTTGTTCTCGATAACTTTGCTAACCGCGAGTTGACTCTATTTGAATGTCAGCAATTGGCAGTAGATTTAATTAAAGTTGATGGTCAAATCATTCAGCGGTTGAAAACAGAACCCAGTAGTCGTGTCCTCACCAAAGCAATTCTAGAAGGAGTGAAAGCCCTCGGTCCAGTTACAGCTAAATTTATTACCGATGGCGTTATTTTAGAATTAGTTAAAGAAGAGAATCTTAATTATGTTCAAGGACATCACCTTAAAGCACCCGCACCTGAACCCGATTGGATGGAGTGGACTGGTGCAGTTCCTTTAGAAGTAGAAGAACCAGCAATTGTCGCACAACAATTTCCTTGGCGGCGCGTTCTCACTGGGACAGGTTTTGTATTATTAGGAGTAGCAGTAGCCGCAATTGGTATCGCCTCAATTGGCTATCGTTTGGGAACTATAGGCGTAGATGGGGGACTAATTAATGGCAGAATTATCCGACTTCGCGCTCCCATTGATGGGAAAGTTACTGCATTTTATGCTCAACCTGGTGCAACAGTAAAAACAGGGCAAGTACTCGCTCGCATTCAGCGCTCTCACGAAGAAGAAAAATCACTATTGCAATTGGAAGGAGTGGTGCGAGAAAATATTTCCCAACTCGAATATACACGTCGTTCCCTAGCATTTCTGTACAATCAGTTGGAAAATGTAGACAAGCAAGAACAAGCATTACGACAAGTTGATAAAGCAATTGCCGCCACAGATGTTAGCCAGCAAGAAGCTGCCCTAGAAACTGCTAAGAAAAAAGCAATTGCTGCTCGCGTTGACTACGAGCGTTACAACTTTTTGTACAAAGAAGGGGCTATTTCTCAACAGCAAGTAGATTTGCGAAAATTTACCTGGGATGCGGCAGAGTCGGAAATAAAACAAGCTGAAGCAGGCCTCCGTTCATCCCAAACTTCTCTAGTTGCTTCCAACAGAGGGATAGCATTAAATAATCAGCAAACTCTTGGTTCTAATTTTGCAGATCAAAAAGCTAAATTAATTCAGGAAATTCAAACTCAATCCGGAGAACTAAATACCTTACAAGCGAAGGTTACCAGTAGCCAAGCCGAACTTCAGCAAGCCCAATCTTTATATAGTAAACGCCAAGATATGGAAGTTCCCGCTCCCCTCACTGGCGTTATTTACACCACAGATAGAGAGCAGGGAGAACAAGTGAGCCAATCGGAACCTTTCCTCACCCTTCTTGATTGCAATGAACTTTGGATTGAATCAGTAGTCAGTGCCAAGGATGCCAGCGAAATTGATGGCAATAAACCTGTAAAAGTGACACTAGCAGGTTACTCAGAAACCCTAACAGGTAAATTAGACTTAGTTCAGCCAATTAGTAGTATTCAAGGAATAGAAGAAAGGACTCGACTCATTCAAGTACAGGCACTCACGCCAGCAATTCCTCCTCAGTTAGTCGGGCAGCCACTAGCACGAGTTACTGTCCGAATTCCCCCTCCACCTAGTCATAATCAGTCCCAACAATTCTGTGGTTTAGGTCAAACAGTCAGGCTAGACTTTACCAAAAAACATGTTAATTTTAATGCCTGGGATACCTTGAAAACCTGGGATAAATGGGGATTACTATCGAGTTTCTTGCCCAATAAAGACACGGATATGTGACGGAAAATATGAGACTTGTTCGTAGTAAGCGCTTCAGCGCTAAAGCGCTCACTACGAACCTAGTCAAAATAAGGTGGTAGTTAACTAGCGGTTATTAAAAATAAAGACATTAGTCTATAGCCACTCTCACTAAAAAAAAACATGACTCAATCAGCTAGATTTGGAAACATTATTAAGCCTTATCTCAACTTCTTTCTTGTCCTACTAATTGCCGCATTTAGTATAACCAGTTTGCGCTTTTTAAAACACTCAGAAAGACTGGATATCCTAGGTTTGTCAGGCTTAATTAGCCTTGGATTTTTAGGAATCTGGCGCTGGGGGTGGGCGATTTTGCAGCTTGTCAGATCTCATATTTATCTCTATATTGTATTTCCCTATTGGCGACGGAGAGCTAAGACAATTCCGGTGGAACAGCTTCCGCCTATCTGCTTTTTGGTTCCAACTTATAAAGAGCAACCTTGGATTACAGAACGGGTATTTTGGGCGATTGCTAAGGAAGCGAAAACTTTGGCTTATCCCATTACTCTTTTAGTCACTAGTAGTAGTAATTCAGAAAATGCTGAGATTCTCAATGTTTTGAAATCAATAGATCCGGAATTAAGCCGAATTCGCCTGATTACTATGGTGCAAACTGGAGAGGGCAAACGGAAAGCAATGGCTGATGCTTTACGTGAATTAACTCGTCTTAATTTGCCCAAAAATACAATTGTTGCCCTGATGGATGGAGATTCAGAACTTAGTCCAGGGACTTTAAGACGTTGCTTACCTTTTTTTTGTATGTTTCCTAAAATGGGCGCTCTTACTACTGATGAATTGCCTATTGTTCATGGCTCGTACCTATTTTCTGAATGGTTTCATCTGCGGCTATCGCAACGGCATCATCAAATGTCTTCCGTATCTCTTTCTAGTAAAATTATGTGCTTGACGGGGCGTTTTTCCCTGTTTCGAGGAGAAGCAGCACTCCATCCAACTTTTGCCAACCAATTGGAAATAGATACTCTAGATGATTGGTTGTGGGGACGGTTTAAATTTCTTTCTGGGGATGATAAAAGTACTTGGTATTGGCTACTCCAACGGGGCTATGATATGATTTATGTCCCTGATGTAATTGTTTATTGTATTGAAACAATTTCTGGTTCTTTAACTAACCGCGCTTATCAGAATATGCGCCGCTGGTTTGGTAATATGTTGCGTAATAGCGATCGCGCAATTGCCCTTGGACCCAAAAAAGCGGGCTGGTTTATGTGGTTTTGCCTGTTAGATCAACGTATCAGTTTTTGGACTTCTCTAGTTACGCCAGGGATTTTAGTCATCGCCCTGCTTCAATTTAACTGGTTGGCTGTGATGATGATTTTTTGTTGGGTATTTTTTACTCGTTCTCTAGTCTTAACTATCATCTTCTGGAGACGGGAATCTCACCTTAAACCAGTTCATTTACCGATGTTATTAATCTCCCAATGGAGTGCAGCAGTAATTAAAATTTGGACTCAAATGAACCTGGCACAGCAAAAATGGACTAATCGCGGCAGTCAGAGTATTTCAGCAGAAGGAACGGGTTTTGTCCGCTTGGTGAAATTGGGCACTTCTCGCTTTCTTTATTTCTCCCAGCTATTTGGATTGGCGATGGTTTTATGTTGGTTAGCGGGTATTATTAATCCACCTCAAATGGTATCAGGATTGTGGTGGAGTCAGGAGGTTTCTTACCAACCACCGCCAACTAAAATTATTATGGCGACAGATTACGGGGTGATTCCTAGTGATAGTCGTGATGATTCTCAAGCTCTTCAGAAATTGCTTAACCAACTACCTCCTCAAAGTCGCATTAAAATCGATTTACCGATTGGTGAGATCGATTTATTTCAACCTATAGTTATCTCGCGGAGTGATACTATCTTAAAAGGAGAGGGAACTGGACGGTCTATTTTAGTTGCTCATCAGAGTAAAAATCGGGGTGAAGCTGTTATTTTAGTCAAACCGCCACCTGGACAGTTAGGAGTAAAATCTAATAAAATAGCATCAGTAAGCAATGTTTCTGTCAGTTCTTCATCTACCCCAATCTCCACTTCTCCTCATCTCTATAATGTAGAGTTAGAAGGATTCACTTTGCACTACGCCGATACAGCCCCATCTCTAGACAGTATTGTTATGGAAAATGTCAACCAATCAACAATCAAAAATCTCTATCTCCAGGAGGGTAGCCGTCATTCTTTAGTTCTTCGGAATACTAAAGATGTCACCGTTGAGTATGTGACTATCGATGGCAATTCCAATCGTAAACAGATGATCGAAACCAATGCTATCAATACTCAGTTTAAGGGTTTAATTATAGCTGAAAATCAATTATAATTAACCTAATTTATTGTTAATACCAATAGCAATTAGCCATGAGCAACTTCAGATTATGAAACCCAAAGCCATCAAATTGTTGAAAACTGCCTCTCCAATTATTGTGGGAACAGCCCTCCTGCTACTCACAATGAACTGTTCCGGCAAATTCCCCACCACAACCGCTACCGTTAGTTCCTCAACCACTGATACTAAATCAATTGATAAAAAAAATGATAATTCTTCAGAAGAATCACCACCACAAATATCACAAATAACTAACAGTACCTACCAACTTATTTGGTCTGGTGGATTTCAAAAAAGTGACTGGCAAACCTACTGGGGAGTCCAAAGTAAGGGAGCTTGGGGTTTGCAGGAAAATACAGCAGTAATTTCCGATCCTACCGGAAAATTTGCTAAAGTTCTCAGAGTTAAATACCCAAAAGGATCTGCTAGTCCAAATGCGGTTCGGAAAGAGGGCGCTCCTTTAGGTGGGGCACAGTTTTATGCTAAGTTGGGCATGACACCGCAGGATGCTCTACTCCTCAGTTACTCTGTCCGATTTAGCGATAATTTTGAATTTGTTAAAGGTGGAAAATTACCAGGGCTTTATGGTGGTACGGCTGTAAGTGGTGGCAATATTCCTGATGGTATTGATGGTTTTTCCACCCGTTTTATGTGGCGAAAAAATGGGGATGGAGAAGTCTATGCTTACCTCCCCACTAGCACCGAATACGGTACTTCAATTGGTCGAGGAAACTGGAGATTTCAACCTGGTGTTTGGTATAAAATAGAGCAAGAGGTTACTTTGAATCAACCAGGGAAGGCAGATGGCAGAGTCAGGGTTTGGCTGGATAATCGATTAGTTCTCGAGCAAGGTGGACTCACATTTAGAACAGTTAATACTTTGAAAATTGAGGGGATATTCTTCTCAACCTTTTTTGGAGGAGAGGATACGACTTGGGCCCCTTCAAAGGATGTATCTGCTGACTTTGCTGATTTTAAAGTTTCCAAACCTAGTGGGGTTGCTTTAACCCCCTCTCCATCTCCGTTACCTTTAGTATCATCTAAGATTAATTAAGGTTAGTTTGAGTTTTTTGTAGGGCGGGCATTGCCTACTGCCATCTGAAAGCTGATTTTAGCCTTGGTAGGGATTTCCCACCCTACCAAACTTTAAAATCCTCTAATATTAAGTAATGTTCACCCCTTCTAAGAGAAATCGGAGTTAGCATTTATGGTGTTATTTGGATTTGGCAAAAAGTCTGCCCTCCCTACCCCTGATGAGGCATTACCGGGGCGCAAAGAATCGATGGCAGTACCTGCACGTCACTTTGTGAATGGTAATCCTCTGAAGCCCCCTTATCCAGATGGATTAGAAATGGCAATGTTTGGTTTAGGCTGTTTCTGGGGTGCGGAACGGAAATTTTGGCAAGCAGAGGGAGTATTCACCACCGCCGTTGGCTACGCGGCTGGAATTACTCCAAACCCTACTTATAAAGAAGTCTGTTCGGGCATGACGGGTCATAATGAGGTAGTTCTAGTTGTTTTTGACCCCAAAATTATTAGTTATGAATCACTCCTGAAAGTCTTCTGGGAAAGCCATAATCCTACCCAAGGAATGCGCCAAGGAAATGATGCAGGCACTCAGTATCGTTCCGGAATTTATACCTATTCCGCAACTCAAAAGCAGCTAGCCATAGCATCGCAAGATGCCTATCAAGGAGCGCTGAAAGCATCTAATTATGGGCAAATTACCACTGAAATTATTGATGCACCTGAGTTTTACTATGCAGAAGATTATCATCAACAATACCTGGCTAAAAATCCGGGTGGGTATTGCGGTTTAGGTGGCACAAATGTTTGTTTACCAGCCATGGTTAATTCTTAATTACAGAAACCGGGTTTCTCCCAGAAACCCGGTTTCTCAAAGAAACCGGGTTTCTTTGATTGTCAGGTTTCCTTATGTATCTGATAAAATTAAAGCCGATCGTTTCCCGATCCTTCTCCAGATAAATCATAAGACGTTACTGTGAAAATCCTGAGATAGGGGTGTTAACGGCTTGGCGGATGTTTCATCCCGGGTTGCAGAGTGAAGGGGAAAGATCAGAAATTCTTGTTAAATCTACAATAAGTATTGAAATTACTAGCTAGTTCGATAGAATTAAACCCAGTTGAGATGGTTATCGAAGTCAGGTAAATAACTAAATCTATCCGTGGAAAGTCCCTTACAGCATAGACTTTAACTCCTAAACTTAGATTGGTGATATTGCCTTGTAGTGAATCCTAACCGCTGAGTACTACTGATGTTGGCTCAAAGATGTTGCCCAGCACACAATTTCCCCAAATTCCCTAAGCTATCCTAGAAGTAGTGAGAATATATTTCAGAATCGCTACGCTGCGAGTCCCTATCGATTTCTTAAAGACAAATGGAAAACTTAGCTCCTCCGGAACCCACTCAATTAGCCCAAGATAGCCAAATCTGGGATAGCCTCAAACAGGCTATTGCCGCCAGCTCAGGATTTCAGCGCTGGCAAATCGAACATCCACTCAGCGAACAATCTCTCGATAATAGCCTAGATCGACGGGTGCGTCGGTATCTGCGGGAAACTTTAGAGACGTTAGCTTACTGAAAAAATCCTCACCTTGACAAAATTCCTACACCTCTCAAATCTTGGCACGGATGCGCGGATCTTGTTCTGTCCGCCCATCTGTGTCAAAATGTTGTCTTGGTGTAACAGGGAGTAGCAGAATTGTTATCGTGTCAATGAGACACATCACCATTTCCCCTCCTTTGCGATCGCGTCCTGCCCAATAGATATAGTAGATACTAAAATAGTACTGAGACTGAAACAGTCACGCGAATTACGCTGAGAGGATGGTGCAATGTTAGAAAGATTACTACTAGCGATCGCGATCACCTTTTCAATCTATTTATCTGTAGAATCTGGAGTCTATAAAACTCCTATGTTTTCTGTGTTACAACTGCCATCAAACCCAGAGCCAACCATAGGTAATTAGCAATAACAATATGAATATTAGTGGTGACGTATAAAAGTCTAATTTAACGATAGTAGAAATTAAAATCTTTCAATGCCTTTACTCGCATTCGATTTAAACGATAGTGATAAACGAGACGGCGTTGCCAATTCTCCCATACTGTTGTGGATGTCTTTTCATCAGACGCATCTAAGTGCTGCGTTACAGCTTTGATTTCCTTCCATTCACCGAGATTTACAGTCCATCCTATCTTAGTAGCAGCCAAACCAATCCCATTGCCTTCGCCAGAATGAATCCCGTTTAATTCTAAATAGTTGCCAATCTCTCCCCATTGCTTTAAGAATTCTTTCTCTTTACCCCCATCCCGAGAAATAATGAATAAAGATTCGCCAACCCAGGGAACATTATCTAGGGAAAGATTCAATTTTTTAGCTAATGTTTGGAAGTAGGGCAAACGTTCGGGTGTATGCTTATTTACATGTTGAATTAAATTTTCACTCCTCCCTGTAATTCCTGGCATCCATTCTATATTATTGGGGATGTTTCTCACAATTCTGGTATCCGCATCAATGATAATTGCTGTTCTACATTTTGACAAAGCCTTCTCTAAAACAAAGCGTTTGTCGTTATAGCAGTGAAGAATACCTTCTTGGCGATGTTTGAATGCTATAACATTATTTTTCTCCTTAAAATCTATCGGTTCATCTGTACCAACAACTAATAAAGTTTCTGGAGAATATTGGGCTAAATCTCCGGCTAGTCGTTGGGCAAGTAGACGATACTTAGGTTGCAAGGCTAAAGTACAAAAACAAAAATCTTTTTCAAATTGATTCATAACTCGTGAATTTATGTCGGTGAACAATTTATTTCTTAATTTCTTCAGATTTTTTATTGAAGAAAGAGCCTTATGCTATCAAACAATCCCCTTAATATTTTCTTTTATTTTCTGCAACAAGCTTTTCTGCGGTGGAGTCGGCGGCACTTCATCAGGAGGCATTACTTCACCCAGATAGCGATAATGTTTCCAGATATCCCAGTAAGGACATCCGGGTTGAATGCGGATACCTGCCCAATGTAAGTATTCTACAGGTTGATTGACATTTGGATCGATAAGTTTATTTCCTTCCATTTGGAAATGTTTGCTACCTCCCCAACTTCCCGGTGCGCCACCTGAGCGACGCACGATATTAAATCGGCGGGGGATTTCCTTCAAGAGCAGATAGTTGATGATAGGTTGATCTGAAGTCTTTTGGGAAAAGTCAAAGTACTCTGGATGGGCGGCACATTCGGCAAATGTTTTATATAAAATATCTTCAGAAATTCTGTTTTGCTTAGAACCCCAGAATCCACCATTGAAAATATCTTTAAGCTCAATTTCGCTAAATACACCGTCATCAATTACTTTTTGGGAAAAAACGTTTTTTATCCCTTTAGAATGTTGGTAATCGTAGCAGATAAAGTCATATTCGTCAAGATAGTCTGTGGTATTGATGATTTTATCAAAAACTACGATATCTGTATCTATATAAATGAATTTATCAAAGGGACCAAACCAACAGGCTTGTTTGCGAAATTGATTCGGGCGGGCAAAAAAGCCTTTGCCGAAAATTTCATATAATCGATTGGATAGCCTGTCGATAAATTCTAAATCTTGATAAACTTCTACACCATAAGACTCATTTAATATTTTGGCAATACTTTGATAGTTATCATCATAGGGTATTAAGACAATTGGCGTATCCTTATCGTGCAATCGGATACTCTTGAGGAGTGCGATCGCATGTTCAGTTACCCGATCATTTGCTGTAATATAAATTCCACGATTCATAGTATCATCCTGATTAATTTATGCCCAATTTCCGTAGGATTTGGGTTTTCAAATTCGGGGGTTGGTTGTAAGCTATTGGCTTACCTGTCAACTCTGGGCGCTTTTCTGGTTGGTGCAGGTAGCGATAATGCAAGAACAAATCGCGATAGGGAAAATTAATATTCTCTCCCTCACAAAGTTTAGCAAATAATTTGGACGATAAGCCAATATAGTGAATGTAAGTCAGGCGATTGCCTTTGTCATAGAGAATATAATCAGTTTCCTGAAAATTAACAGAGGTGACGCAGCAGCCCGTTTTTTGATTTGATGGCAAATGTAAAGCAAAGTTATACACCGAAAAATTACTTCTCATCATCATATAGTTGATCAGAGTTTGATCCGGTGCCATGGGATAGAGGAGATCTGCATCACCATCTTTGAGCGTTGAGATTAACCAATTTCTTTGCTCTTCAGAGAACAAATCTTTCTTAGATGCGTAAAAGCCAGAACAAAATATTTCCGCTTTAATTCGTGGCGGGGCAAATACTTCATTTAGTTGAGCTGAATTAACATGATAAACATGAGTTGGATCTTTATACTGAAAGTCATAAACTACACAATCACTTTCATTAAGTTGGGCAAAGATAAAATCTACAGGAGCCATTAATAGTGTATCAGCATCCATGTAGAGAAAGCGATCGAAGGGTCCATCAAAGGCACAATAACGGCGATGAGTACCGAAACGATGGTATGTAGCACTACCAGCCTGAAGCCAACGTTGTTTAGCAGTTGGATGAGTATCCCAAGCCATTTTTGCAAACCGATCCCATCGCTCCATGGACTCAATATTATCGTAGAGTTGGACATGGGGGCGACGGGCAATTTCAGCGGCAATTTTGCTGGTATCTTCGTTATAAGGGTAGACGCAAACGGGAGTTTCTGGTCCTATAATTGCCTCAATACTATTGAGTAAGGCAACGAGTTGGTCGTAAACTTGGTCACTAGCTAGGGTACAAATCCCATCCATAGTATTTTTTAATCAAATTTGTCAACAAAATCAGATAACCAGTTGAGCAGATTCAGCTTGTGCAGGATAATTTGTCTAGCTTCTGCAATCGCATCTTTCGCTTGATACCAAGCATCAGGGGTTGCGGTTACTTCCTTAATATATGATATCCCCTTTTGATCCATACTGGGTAGCCTTAAGAAACTACCTGGCGGCATTAATTTATCAGCAGCAGTGCCACCATAGTAAATTGGTAAACACCAAGCCAAGAGAGAATCCCAGAGTTTTTCACTCACATACCAATCATTTGCGGCATAATTTTCTATCGCCAGATTGTAGTAATAGGGAGCCATGCCATACCATTTATTTTTCAGACTACCCTTACCGCCTGCCCAGTCCGGTAATCCTCGTCCATATAGATCGAATTCTACCTCACTTTCGCCTAATGACTTCAAAAATGCTAAACGTCTTTGATGTTCGAGAGTTCGATCAATGCCAGAAGTAATCCAGCTACAGGATTTTACCTTATCTGGCGGTGGCATTTCATTTAATTCTCGGAAGGAATTAGCGTGATACCAAATTGCAGGCATATAATCGGGAGTGGGAGCAAAATCATCTGGACCTGAAATATAACCGCAATATTCTTTCGCTGCTTCGTAGTTGGCTTTATTGCTTTCTACTACTTTTTCTAAAGGTGGTTCTCGTAGTAGATAAATAGTCCTTTCTTTGGGAACTTCTCGGAATTGGGATGAGATATCTGGTGGGGCGTTATTTTGAGATTTATGTAACTGACACAGACGTTTCCACCAACGGGTTTGGGGGCGAGGTTTGTGAAAATCAAATTGGTACATTAGCAGAAAATCGGGCTTGGTATCTTGGGCAAGTATTTGGATATTATCCCAAACTCCAAAGGGATGTGGTGTTTGTTGCCAAAGCCAATCAATTTGGTTAAGCCCTGGATATCCTGTAATCATTCCAACAATTTTTTTGCCCATTTTTTCTGTTAATTCTAGAGTTGCTAATGGCTTTTTGCTTTGATGAGGCAAGAGGCTAGAGGGAATTTTATCGCATCTTGCTAATTGATGAATTTAGATGGAATCACAGGCAAGATGCCTGTGCTACGGATGATGAATTTACGTGGAATCACAGGCAAGATGCCTGTGCTACGGATGATTAATTTAGATGGAATCGGATGTGCCCCTTCTGACCAAGTATAGCCTAAAGATTTTGGCGATCGCATCTGGCGATTGGATGGGTGTGGGGTGTGGGGAACTCTTACCTCTCACCTCTCACCACGGATTCCCAATCATGGTAAATGCGCTCCAGTAATAGGGATGGGTAAATTTTTGGTTTCCCAAATTAGCTAACTTTGATGTTAAGGGAATCCGCACATCCCCGCTAATTAGCTTATCCCCCTCTAGGCGGATTTCACCTTTTAGCATAGCAAGTTGCGTCTGTCGCAGTGCTTCTGCTTTAATAGGAGCTATTTTCAAATGCTGATAGAAACTGCTCATAAATCCCACTGTACCGATATCGCTGACATACCATAGACTTCCCAATGCTGACTTTACTCCAGCTTGTATCGCTAATCCGGAAAAACCCAACTCCGCATCTTCATCCCCTAGGGCAGTGCGACAAGCACTTAGTACCAAAAGTTCTGTGGGTGGGTTATTTAATCCTAACTGTCGCAATTGATCTAATCCTAGCCTGCGATTCCATAATTGAATGTAGGAATCACCGATAGCACCAGGTTTAAATTCTCCGTGGGTGGCTAAATGGATAATGCCAAATGGTTTTGTTGAACGGACTTTTTGGAGATTTTCTAAGGTAAATGATTGGTTAATAAATGACTCTCCTGGCCAAATATTACCTGCAATTTCATTTAATTCTAATGGTACTGCTGGCAAGGGAGTTTGATCGGTGAAAGTATCTGCTCCCATTGCTAATACTTTAACGTTTCTGATATCCACATAGCGAGTATCGGTGAGGGAAAGACTGGGCATTAAACCTACACTATATTTTTCTATGAGAAATCCAGTGTTATCGTGGAATGCTGCTACAGGTAATGAACGCAATCCCCCATCCATAATGAAGACTAAATTATTAATCTTTTGGGCTTGTAAATCGGCTTCTATTGGTGCAATAAACCAGTTATATAGTTGCTTGCCGGGGGAAATATAGTTGCGGGGAATATCGATACTGGTGACAGCAGTACGGAATTTATCGGCGACTTCTAAAACTTGCTTGCGGGTAACTCCTGCTATTCGTCGTAGAATTGGCGGTCCTTTAGCTGTGACTACCAAGATTTCTAATTCATCGCTATCGCTTGGCTTGATTGTCACAGTTGATTGCGATCTTTGTAGATGGTTATCAAACTGTCCAGTACTGTTTGTTTCTCGTCCAGCAAAATTAGAGTTAGAGAGCGATGATGGCACAAAATTGAGATAAATAATTGCAGGTTTTGCCCCTGTTGCATGTTCTATCTCTTCCAAGATTTCCTTTGCTCGATCTAAACTTTTTATGGGGGTACTCGCTGAGAGTGGTGCTGCCACCGAGGATAGGATGGGTTTCTGCTGTGGGAAACGTCGCTTCCCCTCTTCTATATTGTTGTCTGGTGTTGTTGGCGTTTCTGGTGTTGTTGGTGTTGTTGGTGTTTCTGGTATTGTTGGTTGTGCAGTAATATTAACACTCACCAATTGCGGTGTGGATAAGGATACGACATCATTTGCTTGGATAGTGAATGCGTTACTAATTGCACCCGTTGCACCTGATGGTGGAGTGTAGACTAAAGTATCACCTGGAAGAATAGTGTCTCCTGGCTTTAAAGTTATACCATTTCTTGTTAGACTTCCCGATGTAATTGACAGGATTGAAATTGATGTAATATCGGCATTTATATCTGTGGCAACTGGATTTAACTGGGAATAGGTAAAGGTAATCTGCTGATTTTGTTGAGTGGTTGGCAATGTTGAAATAGCTGTTAATGTTGGTGCGGCGTTCACTGAGGTGATCGTAATCCCAGTAGGAGTTCCCGCAGCATTCCCGCCACTTGGCAAAACTGGAAAAGAATTGGGAGACAATGGAATGTCATTAATACTTCCAGCTAAACCGTTAGTAGTACTACTTCCTACCACAAAATCGACATTATTTGGTCCACCATCATGGGTAATTGAAACAGTACCTGTCGATGTACTTCCGAAAGTATTAATAGTAGTACCAGCACCTGTTCCTTGGACGACTCCGTTAGCAACAACTGTGACACTACCACCATTCGTTGTCATGGCACTACCTGTAGCAGTAGAATCTATACTGACTAAACTAATATTTTTGCCAGTACTTCCAGAAATGTTGTTAGTATTTAAGCTGACATTACCACCTGTCAAAGTACTACCATATCCACTTCCTGATGCTGAGGAAGTAATTGCTCCCGTTACATTAATATTGCCGCCAGCATTTAAGGTGACATTACCACCTTGTACGGAACCAAAGAATGAATTACCAGAGGAATTAATTGTACCGTTTACAGTGATATCACTTGCAGCAGAAGAAACATTAATATTTCCCCCATTATAACCGGAACCGATTAAATTACCAGTAGTAATCGATCCTGTAGTGCTAGTCAGAGTAATTGTACCGCCAGTACCAAAAGTTGATGAGGTGTTAATAATTCCTCCAGTAATACTTTCACCCGAAATGGCTATATTTCTCCCATTTGTCCAGATAGTATCTCCTGAATCCATAGAAAACGCACCAACACCATTATTATCCGCATCTGCGGTAAATGCGATCGCGCCACTCCCAAAAAAGTTCAAGGATACCCCAGGAGTGATAGTAATATTATTCGTTGCTTCCAGTGTTACAGCCGCTGACAAACTTTGAAGTGTCCCCTGAGAAATTGTAAATGTCGCACCAGGATTATCCCCAGAAAGAATTTGGTTATCGGCAAGTTGCCCATCATCAGCGCCACTACCAGCAGCACCAGCAACTATTACAATATCTTGTGGATCGAGCAATAAATTACCCAGAATACCATTAGCAGCACTTAGATCGACTATTCCATTAAAAGCTAAGTTTTCCTTACCCGATACCTCCACAAATCCACCATTGCCAAAATTACTACCACCACGGGCATTAATAGTGCCAAAAAATCCAGTAGTTTTATCTGCCCAAACAATAACTTTACCTCCATTACCGTTAAGCAGACTATTAGCAAAAATTACCGAATCTGAACTCACATAAGTTTGGGAAGCATTAGGTACGATACCCTTACCTTGGTAATCGCCACCTATGAGTACCGTACCGCCGCCATTTATACCAGAAGCGTTAATATTTGCACTCAAAAGTCCGACTTTATCCCCTAAAATATTTACCTTACCGCCAATATCACCATCAGTATTCACTGTACCAGATACAATAGCCGTACCTGGATTGGTAGGAATAGTCTTGCCAGATTCAGTTAAACTAATTGAACCATCACTGTTAGCATTTAATCCTGTATTTACTGCTAAACCTGTTAATAATTGCGGTAAAGATGATACTGGCAAAGTCCAATTGGCAGGTAATGCACTGGCATCGGAGAGGGGAATTTCTAAACTGAGGAGATGTCCCGGTTGGCTGATGCGAACTAAACTAGAACCAGGTACGGCTGTTATAGTAATGTTTCCTCCTCCTCCTTGGAGGATACCAGTATTGACAACAGTGCCTCCTAACAAAGTTAAACTTTGCCCATTGCCTACAATAAGTTGTCCCGCATTGATAATAGATCCCGGCACAGATGTGCTAAACCCAAAAGTATTGGGAGTTCCCACTAAGGCGGGATAGTTATTATCACCAGAGGCATTAAACCAATTATTGCCAAAACCGATACCTGTAGCAGTCGTCACTGTGAATGAAGCGGGGACATTAAGACTAGCATTTGCACCAAAAACTATACCCGATGGATTCATTAAAAATAGATTAGAATTGCCGCCAGTAACTTGAATTAAACCGTTGATAATGGATGGATTGCCACCAACGACGCGCCCCAAAATGTTTTGGATTGCAGGATTAGACAGGAAATTAGCAATCTGATTTTGATCCAGTCCAAATTGACTGAAACTATGGAATAAATTAGCGCCATCACCAGAAGTTTGTCCCCCAGTTATATTAAATTGATTGTCGTTGATACCGACATTGGTATTAGTGCTATCGGCGGCTGGAATAATCGATTGGGCTTGGGCGATGTTGGGGAAAAGGGAAAAAGTAAGGGGTAAAATGCAAGAAGCAAGAGGGAAGAATGGGTTGGTAGTCGGTACTTTAGTACCGTCAGCGCTAAAGCGCTTACTACAAACTTTTTTGTGAGTGAGATTGGGTTTGAGATGTACTCTGGAATTGAAGGGAGAATACTGGAGGATTTCCAATTCTACATGATAGCGATCGCAAAGTCCCCGACGTTGTAGTGCATTTGCGATCGCCCTACGGGAATTCTGTGCTTGTTGTAGGGGATATTGATGGGAGTTACTAGCTGGATGGCTGCGATAATAATAAAGAGGTTGTTTGACTTGCCGCACCTCAGTTACTTCTGATAGTTTTAGGCACAAATCATAATCCTCAGCATAAGTCATTGACTCATCAATTCCTCCCACTCGATCGAATAATTCACGACGAATTAACCGGAAGTGAAATGTCATGAAGTCGAGAAGAAGTCGCTCTTTGGAGTAGGGAATATGACAGCGACTTCCGTAACCCCTCAGTTTACCGTTTTCCTCCATCATCAAGTAGTCGGTGTAAACTAAACCCACCTCTGGCTGGGTATCCAGTATGGCAGCGGTTTTCTGGAGGGCGGCTGGTGCTAAAATATCATCCGAGTCTATCCAGCCAATATAAGTGCCAGTGGTTTGTGCGATCGCAGATTGCAATGCCAAACATCGCCCTTGACGGGGGGCTGCTACTACTCGAATCCGTCTATCTCGCCTAGCGTATTCCTGGGCTATTTCAAGAGATCGATCTGTGGAACCATCATCCCACAGCAATAGCTCAAAATCTCTCATAGTTTGCGACAAAACACTCTCAATTGCCGCACTGAGATAAGCTTCTCCATTATAAGTAGTAATTACTAGGGAAATTGGTTTGTTCATGACATTCTCCAGTCGTTCAAAAATCAAAAGTATATGTAGTAAGTATTTTGCTTGAGCCTAGATAACAAATTAAAGATGAGATAGCTGAGAATTAAACATTGGATTAATCTTTAAAAGATCTGAGATCAATAAAATATTAATTATAAAGTTTTATCTTTGAGGTCAAACTATAACTTAGGGTAGCAAAGGTCAGTAGTAAAATGATAACAAATAGCAAGCGACTTAACCTGGGTTGTGGACGGAATATTTTAACAGACTGGATTAATGTGGATGTGGTTCCGCTGGAGGGTGTTGATGTTATCACAGATTTGGATGATTGTGAGCAGAAAAAACTCCCTTTTGCCGACAATGAAATTGACGAGTTTTTTGCCAGTCATGTTATTGAACACTTACACAATCCCCTACCTTTTATGGAAGAATTGCATAGAATTGCCAAGCAAAATGCTAAAGCTACCTTTAGAGTACCTTATGGTTCGAGTGATGATGCCTTTGAAGATCCCACCCATGTTAGACAGTATTTTTTGAAATCTTTTGGCTTTTTTTCACAACCATTTTATTTCAAAGCTGATTATGGATACCGGGGAGATTGGCTAACTGAAAAGATAATATTACTAGTGGATGCCCATGTTCATCAAGGGAAGAATGCGGAACAAATTATGTTTGAAATTAATACGTTTAGAAATATTGTGAAAGAGATGATTGTTGAGTTGAGGGCGATTAAGCCAATCCGAGAAGCGAAAGCAGAATTAATTGTGTCACCTCCGATTGAAATCAGTTTAATATAATAGACATCTCCAGAAATTAGGTTTTGAGCTAGACAGGGTAAGGGTTTGAGAT
>NZ_JAMZMM010000536.1 GCF_024178385.1 Limnofasciculus baicalensis BBK-W-15
CCCCCTTCCCTTGCAGGGAAGGGGGCTGGGGGTTAGGTTTTAATAGTGCAAATTATGAGTATCAACTTGCCACCAACCGCAATTTACCCAAAGCTTGACTAACAAAATCTTGCAAGAAAGCCATCCGCTGATTTTGTTGGAAAACCTTTTGTAAAGTATCTCCCAATCTGTCCAAATTAAATAATTGTTCTCCTGATGTATTTTGGCTAATTTCCTGTTCTTGAAAGTATTCAATTAGACTTAAACCCGCTAATCTAGTCAGATAAGCGGCACTAACTCCCTGTACTCCTCCCCCAGCAATATAAGTGATGGCATTACTTTTGAGAATACCACCAATTGTTTGAGTAGAAAGCTCAACCAAACCTAGTTTTAACATCAAATTACCCAAAGTTTTAGCAGACGACTGAGCTTGGGATAGAGAAAACTTTTGCTGATAAATTTCACCAAGATCCCCGATTAACTGTCCGCTAATTGCCGCAGTTGCTAGTAAATCTAAAGCGGGGAGAGGATTGGCAAAAGCAGCAGCCGCAGCAATCCATTGATACTGTTCAATAATAGGCAAAGCGCGATCCCGTCTAGATTGATTCAATAGATTTTTTACTTCTACTTTCACTTGCCCTACTTTTCTAAAAGTAGTAGCCCAGACTAACTGTTGCGCTTCTTGGGTGACAATGTGACTTAATTTTTCTGTTAATATACTCAGATCCGGTTTTTGCTCCTCCATCCACTCTTGGACAGAATTATCTGCCTGATGCTGTCGCACTTTCACAGGAGCAGGGAAAGCAGAAATCCCGATTACATCCTCTCCCGTTAAAATTTCCGCCACCCGCTGACGCAATTTTTGTAATATAATCGCTCTTTCTGGTGGTAAATATTGGTCTTGCTTATTAAAAATTAGGAGAATTCGCTGACGATCTGACTTAAGTTTTTGTAAGGTTTGAAACTCGGTATCGGTTAGATCTCCACTAGTGACAAATAATAATAAATCAGCAGTGGGAGTAACCTCCTTAAGTTCATCACCAATAAATAAGGAAGGTGTATCTTGCAAACTGAGGTGTGGGGATTGTTGAGGTAACCATTGAGCAGCCAAAGCTTCAACTAAACGACTTTTCCCGACACCCTTACCACCTGTAACGGCGACTTGAATATCCTGGCGATCTAACTCTAAACTTAATTGGGCTAACCCTTCTCGCAATTGGGCAGTATTATCGAGAGCAGGAACCTCAGTTTCCAGTTTAGCGATCGCAACTTCTGTTTGTGCGATCGTCTTTTCCACCGTTTCTCTCTCCAGGGGTGAGGCGATTGGGGATAACTCAACAGTCTTAGCACCTCGCCGTTGCCATAACCATACTCCCGTACCGAGAGTAATTACTCCCCATACTCCCAACTCATCCAGACTAGCTACCGATTCGCCAAGGCTGTCAATCAGCCACAGTCCGAAGGATAGCGCAATGCCACCAACTAAAATGGGTTTCCGCAACGCAACAGCCATATTTCCCTCCGCAAGGTTACTCCCACTTCTCTATATCCTAATCTCACAGAGGTATATATAGACAGACATAGTGGGTAATTTTGCAGCAGATGTGGCAGCAGATGGGATAATGGCAGGGGATGGGATAGTGGATGGGATAACGGATAATTTATTCAGAACCCATTAGCCATTAGCCATTAGCCATTAGCCATTAGCGGTGCCTAATCCAGGTATCCTCAGAACAGAAATTAACCCCTTCCTTCTGAGTGTTCGATGTGTCACGGTTCTCATTGCTATCGTTTATTAACGCATTATGCCGCAATCTGCGACATCTAGCGAGAAGTTCTTCGAGGTTTTCTTCCATATCCTTGAGAGGAAGTAGCAGCATGTTGTATTGAGCAGGCATTCTGTTCTCCTTTGATTTATTACCTCGTCTTATTCCATTATTCCAAATCAAATCCAAAATTCCGGTTCTTAACTTTAAGGAATTGATGAAGACTTGAGCAAGACTTGATGAATTTAACTACTAGAAAAAAATAAAACTCGATCGCCAAAAACCCAAACACAAAAAATATTATTTCTTGTGTTTAGGTAATTGTGGCAAGAGACTGGGGTTGCTCACCTGAAGAGCAGCTTCTGTATCAATGCCAGTCTTTTCCCAGATTGCCTGCAAAACTGCGTCTTTATCCAATCCAGCACTAATATGAGATAAATTTTCCCCTTCAGTAGCAGCCTTAGCCTTGGTGGCGATATCAGGGTATTTACTGAAAACAGCTTTGAGAACATTGTCTCGGCATTGGTACATTGCGTCATAGCCGTTAACGCGATCGCACTGGAAGAATTGTACGGCTAATTGGTGTCCAGCTACGGCTGATTTAACAGAAGCTAAGACTTTGGCATCTCCAGTGGAATTTTCTACCATTGGCACTAAATCAGCCAAATCTTCGCCATACTCTTTGGGATTAATCCCAGTTTCTATCTTGATTTTCATAACTCGCAACTCCTCAATTGCCCCTTTCAGGCGGGGAGGTATAGCTGGTGGGGGAGTTTTGCCTGATGTTTCTTCCGAATGAGCCACTGGAAGTTTAGAGGTACACCCGAGGAAGAGGGGGGCGACGAGGAGGATACACGCTAGTTGTTTTAATTGCATTTTTATATCTGGGATTCAAACGTTGTTGGTAGAAGGCTCTGGTTGATTATGCCCAAACGGTCAAAAAAAAGATCTCATTTGAGATCTAAACCGCAGATTTTTTTATGGGCGGCGAATATTATAGGCATCCAGTCTGATTGCTTGTCCATTAGGTTATTCATGGCTGTATCCCTTGGTAGACTGCTTCTGGAACACTTAACGCTTCACAGACGCGATCGGCATCTTCCACCAGTATGACTAATAATTGATTAAAAGTCATTTGTTTCAGGAAATAGCAAATAATGACAAAACTCGCTGTGTAAATTACACCCAAATTTTATGATTTCAATCACAAATCAATGGCGATCGCATTGTCAGATCTGATCCGCTCTGGTGTTTCAGATTTAACCTGAATCTTGACGTAATAGC
>NZ_JAMZMM010000537.1 GCF_024178385.1 Limnofasciculus baicalensis BBK-W-15
CCGTTGCCGGCCAGTCCGTTCGGCGCGGCCGGCAAGCTGATGCCGCCGGCGACATCGCCGACGATACGCCGGTCGACCGCACCGGCCGCGTCGACGCGGCGGCTGACCGGATGCGCGCCGACCGGGCCGGGGGCCGCATAGGTGAAACTCGCGAAAAACCGGGCATCGAAGCCGCTGCCGTTGGCGCTCGCGAGTTGGGCCGCCTGGGCGGCGCTGTCGAGGCCGATGACGAGGCGGCCGAGCACCGGATCGACCACGATCTCGCCGCTGCTCACGGCGCGACGCAGTCCGCCTTCCCAGGCGCAGAGATTGTCGCCGCGGTAGCGCCACAGCCACTGCGTCTGCGGTGGCGGCGGGACCAGCAGCGGCAGCAGGGTTTGCGGCAGGAACAGGTGCAGGCCCACGTCACCAAGATCAAGACCCGTCGGCGGCGACGCGGTCGCGTTGAAATAATCCACCTGTACATAAGATTCGGGATTGCCGGCGACCGTGCCGCTGTCCAGGCGCGCGCGCAGCAGCGGACCGGGAACCGCGTCGGCCTGCGTCAGCGGCGAGACGATGCCGCCCGAAGTGCCCGGCTCGAGAAAACCGGGCCGGCTGGTATTGAACAGCCGCACCGGCAGATCGAGCGGATGCAGGTCGATGCGTACGACGAAGCGCGCGAGGCCCGCGGGCGGCGGGCCGAGGTCGCTGACGCCCTTGACCAGCGGACGGACGCGCGGCAGTCGGTACGCGGCCAGGCGCCAGAGGAAGATCGCGAGGTTGGGCAGGTTGATATGGCGCTGATGGTCGATGCCGGGCTTGACGTCGGCGGTGTACATCAGCGGATCGAACGGCGTGCCGCGCAGGGCGAGCAGGGCCGGGTCGCGCAGCGGCGCGGTGCCGCCGCGCGGCACATGGAAGCGCGTCAGCGCAGCATCCGCGTACGGCGGCGCGCCGCCGGCGTCGGCGCGCTGGTGGTTGAGGTGCTGGGTCCAGCCGAGGTTCTGATACAGCTCCACCGCGCGGCAGGCCCAGCCGGTGAGGTTCACGGCGAGGCGCTCGATCGCACCGAGCGTGCCCTTGCGCCGGCGCAGTGCGATGGTGTCGGCGACGTCGGCGCGCAGGTTGCGCGCGTCGCCCTTCAGATGCGTGGTGCCGAGCAGGTCGGCGATGTAGGGAATGGCCCAGTCGTCGCAGGTCTCGATGAACAGGTCTTCGTAGAGCTGGCCGATGTTCGCGTGGACAGGATCGAACGCCGCCTCGACCGCGGCGAGATAGGCACGCAGCTGGCCGGCCGGCTGCTGTTCCGCATCGTAAGTGCGGTAGACCTCGGGCAGGCGCGCGAACAGCGGGACGGCGGGCTCGCTCATGCGCATTCTCCGGCGGTGGGGGCAGCGACGGCGGTCAGGCTCAGGTGCCGTGCATCCAGTTGCAGCAGTTCGTTCGCGGCGCAGGGCAGCGCCGCGGCGTTCGGCCGTGGCGCCGCCGGCAGCGGCAGCGTCGACGGGTCGATGGCGCTGGCGCTGAAGCGGCCCAGCGCGACGACCTTGCACCAGAGCACGCCGGCCACGTTCTGCACGCTGCCCTCGATACGGCTGGCGTACTCGCGCTCGCCGAGGCGGCGCGCGTGCAGGCCGAACAGGCCGCTGCGCTCGGTCGCGCTGTCGCCGACCAGGCCGAGGCGGGCGCGCAACGCGGCATCGACGTCCTCGGCGCGGCGCAGCGGATCGCGCGCATAGTGCAGATCGAGATAGGTATACCGTGGCAGCGCCTGCTGCACGATCACCGGGAAGCGGTCCGGTCCGCGGCAGCGCTGCAGGTGCGCCAGCGTGCCGCGCAGCGCGGCGAACTCGGCCTCGCGCCCGGCTTTGAGCATCACGCGCAGGATTACCGCCGGGATGCCCTGGTGCAGATCCCAGGCCGCGCTTGCGGCGACGACGCCAGGCAGGCTCAGGGTTTCGCTTTCGAAGTCGCCGAGGCTCACGAGCCGGCCCAGGCTTTGCACCTTGCCCGGTGCGGCGTCGCGCGCTTTGTCGCCGGATTCCGGCGCGGCGCCGCCGGTGACGATGCCGGCAAGGCTGACCTTGTCGAAGCCGGCCGGTCGCTCCGCCGCGCTCGGGGTCGTGCCGGGCTTGAGCGGCCCGAACGCGCCGCTGCCGCTGCGCCAGCGCGCAGTGACGTTCTTGAGGCCCGACGGCAGGCGCGAACCGTTCACGTTGTCGCCGAACTGCACGAAGCTGCGGTTCTGCGCGTCCTCGCGCACGATGTAAACCGGCTCGGCCGGGCCGCGGCCGAAGAAGCTGTCGACGCGCTCCCAGCGGCGTCCGTCGACGTAGACCTCGAGTTCCGGTACCTGCGGCGGCATGCCGCCGGCCGCGACGAAATAGGTCAGCGGTTACTTGGGCAGCACGAAGGTCTGCCAGCTCTGCCGTGCATCGCCGTTGCCGAGCACAGCCTCGCGTTCGGCCTTGCCCTGCGAGGCATCGACGAGGTTGCCGTAGACCTCGACGCTCGGCGCTTCCTCGTCGAAGTCGGCGCGCTTGAACGGTGCCGGTGCGCGGTCGAACGACAGTGCCCAGACGCGCGCCTGGCCGTCGTCGTCGGCAAAGTCGGACGCGTCGCTGGTGCAGGTCAGCGCGACGCTGCGGCCGTCGGCGTGCGACAGGAACAGGCGGCGCCGGGCCAGCGGCCGCGCCTGGGCTGCGGTGCCGTAGTAGTACAGCGCGTTGCTGCCGTTGGCGTAGGCGCCGGCGGCGGGCCTGGACACGGGTTTGATGGTCAGCGCCGGACTCGTGATCTCGAGAATCCGGTAGTCGCGTACGTCGCTGAGCAACTGGTTCTTGCTCGAATGGCGGGTCAGCGCCCGGTCGAGCAGTACGAGCGAGCTGGCGCCGGTGAGATTGCCGAAGCCCAGGCTCGCACTGCGCACGCGCTCGATGCGGCGCACGAGACTGGGCGCGACCGTGGTGCTGCCGGCGATGACGCGCGTCTGCACGGCCACCTGGCGGCCGGCGCGCAGGTCGGCGATTT
>NZ_JAMZMM010000538.1 GCF_024178385.1 Limnofasciculus baicalensis BBK-W-15
CCCCCCTACCCCATGAGAATTATTTTCTTTGGTACACCCCAATTTGCCGTCCCTACTTTAGAGAAGTTACTACATCATCCAGATCTAGAAGTTGTGGGTGTAGTTACTCAACCAGATAAGCGTCGAGGGCGAGGTAATCAGTTATCTCCTTCGCCTGTAAAATCTGTTGCCATGGCACATCAACTACCAGTTTGGCAACCAGAAAGAATAAAAAAAAGTCCTGAAACTCTCACACAGCTTCGTCAAGTAGAAGCAGATGTCTTTGTGGTTGTTGCTTACGGGCAAATTCTTTCCCAAAAAATTCTGGATATGCCTAAATTAGGTTGTATCAATGTTCACGGCTCAATTTTGCCAAAGTATCGGGGGGCAGCCCCGATTCAGTGGTGTCTCTATCATGGTGAAACTGAGACGGGCATTACCACCATGTTGATGGATGCGGGGATGGATACAGGCGCAATCTTGTTAAAAGCAAATACACCAATAAAAATATTAGATAACTCTCATCAGTTAGCAGAAACCCTGGCTGATTTGGGCGCAAATTTGTTAGTGGAAACAATCATTAAATTAGAACACCAAGACATTAAACCAATTCCTCAAGATAACTTCCAAGCTACCTACGCATCTTTACTGCAAAAGTCTAATTATTTGATAGATTGGTCTCGCTCTGCTATTGAACTCCATAATCAAATTAGGGGATTTATCCCCAATTGTGTGGCATCATTTAGAGAAAAACCTCTAAAAATTATCGCTACTGCGCCTATTGCAGCAAGTTATTTTTCCCAGTTGCCTCCAGATTTACAAGGATTAGCACAGGATTACTCCTCTCTTTCTGAATATTCTGGAAATCCTGGAGAAGTAATTAATATTACCAAAGGAATTGGTCCGATTGTCCAGACGGGAGAGGGACTCCTCCTTTTGCGGGAAGTCCAGATGAGTGGTAAAAAAGTTCAATCTGGATGGGATTTTGCCAATGGGTTTCATTTAGAGGTAGGAGAAGTTTTGGGAAGGTTGAAGGTTGAAGGATGAAGGATGAAGGTTGAAGGTTGAAGGTTAGAAGCATTTGGATAGAAAATCTTCTATTTCTCCACTCCCCACTCCCTACTCCCTTTCATAAAAGCGACAAGAATTACATGGTCCTTCTGGATTAACTGCACAACGAACTAATTCAGAGCGAGCATTGTAGCGACAGCTAATATCTCCAATTACCCAGTATCCGTCAATCAAACTTCTTTCGCTGGGGCGTTGGGCAGATTGCACGTAGAGGGCGATTTTGTGTAACTGATAGCGCCCAGATCTGAGAAAATAGCGATGGCGACGTTCTAAAACAGCGTAGGTTTGTCCTTCAAAGTCGAGATAGCTACCGGGTTGGGCATTCCAGTCAAGTTGAATGGAGCCAAGAGTCTGACGCGGGTGCGTCAGAATTAGCTCTGCTGGTGGAGAATCTGGCTCCATCATGGGTTTCCGTGTAATGTTGACTACACTTGGATGGTATCGTATGTTGGTTGTTCGTTGTTGGTTGTTGGTTGGTTGTTGGTTATTGGTTGTTCACAGATATAATATTTTCATAAGTACTCTAAATGACAAATAACAAATAACCAACCACAAATAACAAATAACCAACAACCAATAACCAACCACAAATAACTAAAATAAATAGATATGACAATAGCAACAGATCCTACTCTCCTAAGCCAAGACGAAGCATTATCCCTAGTGAAATCAACTATTAAACAGTCTCAAGCTGAAGGTGTCTTTGTCAGTCTCAATGCTAGTGAATCTGCCCTGAGCCGCTTTTCGGAAAATCAGATTAGTCAAAATATTAGTCGCAATCGCTTTACTCTAACAATTACTAGTTATTTCGGTAAGCGTAGTGCTTCGGCTTCAACTACAGAAATTAACTCTTATGCGATTACAGAGACAATCCGTCGTTCAGAAGAGTTAGCCAGGATTGCTCCTGAAGATCCAGAATGGGTTCCATTGCTAGAACCGCAAGAATACGATCCTCGCCTCCCTGCTTTCGATGAAAATACGGTAAATTTATCACCTCTAGCACGAGGAGAAATAGTCCAGCGAGTGACTAAATTGGCAGAGCAGGCTGGGGTGGAAGGATCTGGTACACTGAGTACGAAGGCTTTTGTTGATGTTATTGGTAATTCCCGAGGATTAAGAGCTTGCGATCGCGGTACTGAGGCTGATTTTAGTTTTACAGCACGGATTGAAGATGGCTCGAGTTGGGGTCAAAGGACTGGTTTTGCGATCGCTTCTTTGCCGATTGAGTCGATGACAGAGGAGCTAATCGAGCGTGCTTTTTCTTCCCGTCATCCTCGCGAAGTCTCTCCTGGAGTCTATCCTGTTATTTTTAATCCTGCTGCTTTTGCTGATTTACTGGGTTGGACAATTTGGAATTTGGATGGCAGGGCAGCAGATGAAGGGCGCTCTTTTATGTCTCGTACTGATGAGGCGGGTACGTCTGCTGGAAATCGGGTTGGCGAACAGATTTTTAGTCCCTTAGTGCAAGTACAACGAAATCCAGCTCATCCTTTATTACAGTTAGGTACTTGTTTCGGCGATGGTTTGAGCAATCGCTATACAGAAGTAATTAAAGATGGGATTCCCCAAACTTTATCTTACAGTCGTTATTGGGCAGAGCAACAGGGGAAAGAGCCGACGGGTAATCTATTTCCGATTGTGATGACGGGTTCAGATCGAAGTTTAGCAGATTTAATTGCTCAAACTGAACGAGCAATTCTGGTAAGTCGTGCTTGGTATGTTCGTTATATTAATCCTCGCACTTTGGAGGTAACGGGGATGACTCGTGATGGTACATTCTGGATTGAGGATGGAAAAATTGCCTATCCGATTAAGAATCTGCGGTTTAATCAAAGTTTACCGGATATGCTACGGGATGTGGATGCTTTGAGTAGAGTTGAGCGCTTAGGTAATAGTATTGTCCCTGGAGTAAGGGTGAAGGCGTTTAATTTTAGTAGCGTTACAGATAGTATTTGAT
>NZ_JAMZMM010000106.1 GCF_024178385.1 Limnofasciculus baicalensis BBK-W-15
ATTCTCAATGTTTGTAAGAGCAATGAACATTTTTCACCATTAACCCGAAAGAGCCGATTAAACATTAAAAGTCAAAAATCCAAAGTCAAAAGTCAAAATATAAGTTTAATTTTGACTTTTGACTGACATGAGTTCCTCAGCGACTCTAATCATAGTGGCGATGGTGCGTTACGCTGCGCTAACACACCCTACAGACTACAGACTGATTCACTTAACGAACTCTCCCAGTATCTTATAGATAAAGGAGTTAATAATACCGAGAGCAATTGCTCCTATCAAAGCACTCCAATATCCGCACTGCAACCGGAATCCCTGAACTAAATAAGCGGCTAAACCAAAAATAATGCCATTCAAAATAACGGCAAATAGCCCAAAAGTTAGGAAGGTAATTGGGAAAGCTAAGAACCCTAAAATGGGACGCAATAAGGCATTCAAAATCCCGAAAACGACGGCGGACCACATCACTGTCTCAAAACTGTCGATTTCTACACCTGTTGGTAGTTTGGAAATGATAAACAAACTGACGGAAGTAACGAGCCATGCAACGATTAGAGTAATCAGATCCATTTGGTAACTCCTTGTAATCAGAACCTAAACATTAAACAAGAACTCCAGGACATCTCCTTCTTGTACCACATACTCTTTCCCTTCGGAACGTAACACTCCTTTTTCCCTAGCCACTGCTTTGGAACCTGTAGCCACAAAGTCATGATAAGCAATAGTTTCGGCGCGGATAAATCCTTTCTCAAAATCGGAGTGAATCGCACCTGCGGCTTGAGGGGCTTTCATACCAGACGTAATTGTCCAGGCACGAGTTTCCTTTGGACCAGTGGTTAAGAAGGTACGCAATCCTAAAAGCTGATATGTGGCGCTAATTAAGGATCTCAATCCTCCTT
The DNA here is from genome assembly GCF_024178385.1 of Limnofasciculus baicalensis BBK-W-15. Taxonomy (GTDB): domain Bacteria; phylum Cyanobacteriota; class Cyanobacteriia; order Cyanobacteriales; family Coleofasciculaceae; genus Limnofasciculus; species Limnofasciculus baicalensis. Next base: position 897 of record NZ_JAMZMM010000106.1, read on the forward strand.
CTTCTACACCAAGAGATTGTAAGAAATCTAGTTTTTCCTCATCCGATAATTCGACAAGTTCTGATTCTACTTGAGCGGAAACTATCACAACTTGGGCATTTTCTGTAGCGGCAATTTTGCGTACTTGTTCCACCCATTCATTGCCATTTGCTAAGTCATCTTCTGAAACATTTACGGCATAGATTGTCGGCTTACTAGTTAATAAACCCAAAGGCTTGACTAACTCCATTTCTTCTGAATTTAAACTTACTTGTCGTGCTGCTTTCCCTTCATTTAAGGCAGCACTTAATTTTTCTAGGGCATCAACTTCAATTTGAGCATCTTTATTGCCACGCGCCTGCTTGCGAGTGCGGTCCAATCTGCGATCGACTTGTGTTAAATCTGATAGTGCTAATTCCAGATTAATTACTTCGATATCCTGGACTGGATCTACGGAACCAGAAACATGGATAATGTCATCATCATCAAAGCAGCGGACAACGTGAACAATGGCATCTACTTCACGAATATTAGCCAAGAATTGGTTACCCAATCCTTCACCTTTACTGGCACCTTTGACTAACCCAGCAATATCGACAAACTCTATTCTAGTGGGGACAATTTGTTGGGATTTAGATAGTTTAGCCAAAACTTGTAATCGCTCATCTGGTACGGCAACAATACCGACATTTGGCTCAATTGTGCAGAAGGGAAAATTAGCGGCATCGGCTTTGGCATTGGCAACTAGGGCGTTAAATAAAGTGGATTTACCTACATTGGGTAGTCCGACAATTCCGGCTTTTAGCATGGTGATAATCAGTTGTGTCAGTAGTTAGTTGAAACGATTGGGTGAATTTTCAGGAATTGGCAACAGGGTGAAAATTATCAGTTGCCCACTATTGGCTCCTAAATTAGTCTATGACATTGGGCGCGATCGCGATCGGCTATGCTGGTACAATTGGCGCGATACCTGCGGCAGGCGTTAGCCCTAGGCTGGCTTGGCGCTAGCCTAGCGTCTCGAAAAGAAGCCATAGCAATTTTATTTTGGTAAATGGTTTACTCCAGGGACAAGGGAAATAAGTTATCGGTTAGGATAGGGAAGAGGTTGGAGGTTAGATGGTGTTTCAGATTTGCTTCAAGGTGGCAATTCTGGTTACGACTAAACGTAAACATTATAGCGGAAGTCTGCTTGCCGTTTTTTCTTATGGCTTTAGAAGCTTGTAAAGTGTGCGGCTCTTTAACTAGTACTAATGAAGAAATTTGCATGATTTGTGGGTATCCAGCTAAAGGAAACCCTAAGTCAATTTGGGTTAGGTGGATTGCAATTATTCTCGCTGCGTCTATTTGTTTGCCTTTGATTATTGGGTTTATCTACAATATGAGAGCAAAAGATAATCCTCCGCAATCTTTACCAGCTAAAACTATAACATCTTAGTGTGCGAATCTATCAATTAAATATTGATATTTTTGTTAGTTGGGTTACCCTGCGGGAAGCAAGCTATGTTACCTCAGTCCAACCTACTTTCTAGTTTACTCCTGAACTATATTTAATTCAGATAATTTGCAGATGGCTTTCATTACTTGTAATAATTCAACTGAATGTTCTGGGCGAAACAAGTTAAGTTCTGGCAAAAGGTGATAGGTTGGGGGATGCCCTTGCTGAATGTAGACAAACTGATAATTTATCCCATTGGTAGTCAGTCCCCAAACCGAATTTTGATATTCTAGTCTTGTATAAGAATATGTGAGTAATTGAGGTAAACCTTCTGAAGTGGATATCGGGGTAATCCTCTGCAATAACTTTCGGGTAGAGACTCTCGTTTAATTTCGGACATACTGACAGAGTAATAACCTACAACATCAGGGTTTCCTACTTCGGAAATTGCGATAAAGGTTTTAGCTACTCCTTTTCTATGATTTTGTTTAGCATATTTTTTCAGGTATTCATTTAATTCTAAAATACCACAATCGAACTTATTTTTGCTAACGTTGCTATCTATGGGAATAAAAATCAATTTCACTGTTTACCACTTCCCATATTTTTCCTGGTGTTTTTTGATCGCAGATTTCAACGCTTCATTGGGTTCCGGTGGATTTGAAACTGCTGAGGAAAATAGATCCCAATCGCGATTGCTCAAAACAATTTGCGCTGGGGGAGGTATTTCCTCTGTAGCTGTATTTAGCGCGATTTCAAGAAGATACTCCCTGAGAGTTAGACACCTCATCGCCGCAGCTTTTTCTAGAGTTTGTTTGTCTTCTAGACTAACAATCAGCGAGATCTGAGTTTCCTCAGTACCATTAACTGGGGATGAGGCTTCTGCTTCTGGTTGAGGTGGTTTAAAAGCCTTTAGCAGATATAAGCGCAACATTTCTGGAAGATGGGATTCTATTTCTACCAGGTGTTCCGAAAGTTCTTCTGGTACTTCGATAGTAATTGTTGGCATAGTACAATCTCCTATAATAGATTATTATAATGCAACCAGCAGCTTTGGCTATTTTGCTCGTTTCCTTGTCCTAACTGCTACGGGAACGGAAAAGTTATATCATTAACTACAATCTCCGATCTATTTGCCATTCTTGATGCTCTATTACCCATTTATATTGTTACTATAATTATATCACTAGTTATCCTCTCTACCTAAATTCATCCTAATTGTGGCATCCTAAAGAGAGAGACTCACGAGGTACAAGATGTCAGAAAGAACAGAACAAAAAAGGATAGTAGTCATTGGTGCAGGATGGGCAGGATTAGGCGCAACCTATCACCTCGCTCAACAAGGCTATGATGTCACCCTATTAGAAGCTGCCTCCTATCCTGGTGGCTTAGTTGCGGGCTGGAAAACCCCTGGCGGGCGTTCCGTAGAAGGGGGAATTCATGGTTTCTGGTATCCTTACCAAAATATTTTTAGTTTAGTGCGTAAATTAGGATTAAAACCCTTTACTCCTTTCACCCGCTCCTCTCAATATTCTCCTGCTGGATTAGAAGTAGAATCTCCTATATTTCAAAATGAATTTAGACTGCCAACTCCACTGGGCACGTTCATTTACACCCAATTCAAACGATTACCTTTAATCGATAGACTTTCCGCCCTTCCTCTTCTATATACTATCGTAGATTTCGATAATTCTGATGAAGCATGGCAAAGGTATGACAAAGTAACAGCACGGGAATTATTCAAACAGTTTGGTGTTTCCGCCCGACTTTACAAAGAGTCTTTTGAACCCATGTTATTAGTAGGATTATTTGCACCGGGAGAGCAATGTTCGGCTGCGGCGGCTTTGGGAATGCTCTATTATTTTATTTTAGCTCACCAACCAGACTTTGATGTGGTTTGGTGTCGGGGAACGGTGGGAGAAATGATATTTAAACCTTGGGTGGAACTAATTAAAAAAGCAGGAGGTAAAGTTTTAACTAATAAACGAGTAAACGATATCCTAATTGATGATAGTGGCAAAGCAAAAGCCGTAGTTTGTGGCGATGAAGTATTTGCCGCAGATGCCGTAATTTCTGCTGTTAGTGTCAGTGGGATTAAAAAGATTGTCAGCGGTAGTAGTAGTTTACAATCTGATCCAGAATTCCAGAATCTGAGAAATTTGGGGGGAATAGATGTTTTAGCTACAAGGTTATGGTTTGACCGCAAAATTAATATCCGCCATCCTTCTAATGCCTGTTTTGGCTTCGATTCGACTACGGGTTGGACATTTTTCGATCTTAATGCTTTGCACGATGAATATGCTGAGGAAGCAGGCAGTGTAATTGAGGCTGATTTTTATCATGCTAATCAGTTATTAGCGATGAGTGATGAGCAAATTATCGAGAAAGTGAAGCGAGATTTAGCTACTTGTGTGCCAGAGTTTAAAGATGCAACTATTATCGATAGTGCGGCGATTCGAGTGGAGCAGGGAGTGACACATTTTGCCCCAGGTAGCTATCAGTATTTACTCAAGGCAAAAACTAGTATTGAAAATGTTTTTATGAGTGGGGATTGGATTGTTACTAATCATGGCTCTTGGTCCCAGGAGAAGGCTTATGTGACGGGTTTGGAGGCGGCAAATTTAGTAATTGAGCAATTGGGAGTTGGGCATAAGGCTAATATTATCCCGATTGAGGCTGATGAACCACATATTCAGGTGGCACGGATGATTAATAAGACTGTGCGGGATGTGGGGAAAAGTTTATTGCCGGATTTTTGGTTACCGTAGAAATATTCAATCTCAATTTATGGAGAGTATCAGGGGCTAGGGTGTTTATTATTAGCTTCTCATTATTACTCTCTTCTCGCTGGATAAGGAATTATTTAACCACCAAGGCACAAAGACACGAAAGAATGGAAAATTGGATAATAAGATCGCTGAATTAAATTCAATAATGGGCAATAAATATATGGATAACTTTGAACTACCGATTATTAGAGCCACGGTTGAATTGTTTTCTGGAATTGGTGGATTTCGCCTTGCTGCACAAGAGAGAAATATACAGACAGTTTGGGCAAATGATAGTTGCCCAAAAGCTTGTAATGTATACCAGACTTCCTTTGGGAATAAAGAATTAAAACAAGGAGATATCCGTGAATTGGTAAATGAGATTCCCCCTCATGATTTATTAACTGCGGGTTTTCCATGTCAACCTTTTAGTAGTGCTGGCAAGAAGGATGGAGTGCGCGATCCGCGTGGTAATCTTTTTGAGATAATTGTTGATATTTTACGGAAACAAAAGCCCAGTTTTTTTATATTGGAGAATGTCAAACGGTTGCTATCTATGGAGGAGGGAAATCATTTTGCTAAGATACTGAGTCAGTTAGCGAGTTTGGACTATCATATTGAGTGGCGTGTAGTTAATGCTATGGATTTCGGTTTGCCGCAAAATCGCCAACGAGTAGTTATAATCGGTGCTTTACAAAATGATGTTGAAGTAGATTTTCCATTGATAAGATTAGCCTCAACAGAGAATCTATCGGAGTTGCCAGAATCAAGTTTTAATAGGTTAACTGATTTTGATAGTTGGCTAAAAATTAAAGCACACAGCCAAAGATTTCCCCATTGGGGAATTGCTAAAGATGGGAGATTCTTTGGTTATGATTTTACTCATTTTTATGATAGAATTTCGGGAGTTACATTACGGACTATACTGGAATCTGATGTAGATACCCAGTTTGATTTTACGGAATCGACTTTGAAGCGTTTACAAGATAGTACTCCCGTCAATCATTTCGTGCAAGGAGTACAAATTCTCTATAATCAAGTTGGAGGAGCGCGGATGGGTTATACAGTATTCGGAATTGATGGTGTTGCTCCCACTCTCACCTCGACAACGAGTCGCCACTATGAACGCTATAAAATTGGCAATAAATATCGCCGTCTAACTAATGTTGAATATGCTCGCATTCAAGGGTTTCCAGACAACCATTGTGCTGCTGTATCTATTTACGATCAATATGCTCTTTTTGGCAATGCGATACCCCCTGTTATGGTGGGATGGGTGATGGATTGTATCCTCGAAAATAGAGTTGCCAAGATAACTATGCCTAAGTTTGAACAGTTACAATTATTCTCTTTACCTTATGCTCTCTAAAGAAGAATTACGCGCACGGCGCTGATAATTGGGTAATTGAGATACAGAAGGATTTCGCACGATTCCCAAATAATAATGAGTGGGAACGTCTTTTGAGTAGTCCATTAGATGGTAAAATTGGCATAAGTCCTGCATTGCAGTGGCGATATAATTTTGGTCGTATTTTCAGAAATACTCAATCTCAAGATGAAGAGGATACTCTGTGAAATCAGGATATGAATTTTAAGGGAGAAATAAGTGGCAATTTATCAAGTTAGATTAGTTAATTCAGCACTCAATATCGATCGTACCATTGAAGTCCCTGACGATCAATATATTCTTGATATGGCGGAAGAATCAGGAATTCGATTACCTGCGGGATGTCGGGAAGGAACTTGTTCCTCTTGTATTGCTAAAATTGTTAGTGGTGAGGTGAATCAAAGGGAACAAAAGTTTCTGAAACCATCAGAAATGGCAGCGGGATATACGGTTACTTGTGTCGCTTACCCTATGTCTGATTGTGTTTTAGAAACTCATCAAGAACAAGTTCTTTATAAATCATCACTTTATTTTAAATCCGAAGCTACGTGAGGTAACGAGAAACCGGGTTTCTGGGGTGTACTTGATAAACCTGCAACTTTGTTTAACTTTATTTTTGACCAACTAGTTAGCAACTTACGTTACAATATAAAATATTTATAGAGACGCTTTGATTGAATTATTAATTCACCGTCACCTGTTGAAATTATGATGTTCATCAACCCCAAAACAGATTACGCATTCAAGAAAATATTTGGTTCATCCCAAAGCAAAGATATCTTAATCAGCTTTCTCAACGCCATCATCTATGAAGGTAATTCTATTATCGCCGACTTAGAAATTATCAATCCCCATCTACCGCCGCAAATAGAAGGATTAAAAGATACTTATTTGGATGTGAGAGCCAAACTGAGAGATGGGAGTATAGTCATTATTGAAATGCAGGTATTAAATGTAGAGTCTTTTGGGAAAAGAGTATTGTACAATGCCGCCAAAACTTATGCCTTTCAGTTAGAGGCAGGAGAAGGCTACCGAATGCTTAAACCTGTAATTGCCTTAACATTAACAGATTTCGAGATATTTAAAGGTAGCGCTCGTTTAATTTCTCAGTTTATCTATAAAGAAGAGGAGACTAATCTACCATATACAGATAATAATATCAAGTTGATTTTTGTAGAACTACCTAAATTCACCAAAGAATTAAATGAACTAGAAACCATAACAGACAAATGGATTTATTTCATAAAATATGCCAAAACACTGACAGATGTACCGGAAACAATGGACAGAATACCGGAAATACACAAAGCCTTTGAAATCGCGAATAAAATCAATTTAACGCGGGAAGAAATAGAAGAGATTGACAGAAGAGAAATGTTTATTTACGATCAACAGGGAGCTATTCTCAAAGCAGCAACAGAAGCGAAGGAAGAAGGAATAAGAGAAAAAGCGATCGCAATTGCCCAACAATTACTCGCCCACCTTGACGATGCCACCATCAGCCAAACCACAGGGCTAAGTATGGAAGAGATTCAGAATTTGCGCTCGTCGTGCGAAGCGCAGCAGCAAAGCTGATGGTTTTAGCGTACTATCCCCAAAAACTCAACTCGATCCTCTTCCATTATATCATCGGTGGCAGGTTCACCAGGATAAAAGCGATCGCAGCCTGAAGTTGTGTAATTGAAATGTTGCTTGTAGCAGTTACTCTCGCCCTGGCACTTAACGTAGACTACATCATTTTAGATAACTTTGCCGCTCGGCGAGAAGCTAGCGGATATAGAATGTAAAGATTTGTAAAGATTCTCGGAAAACTTATCGCCTCAACCAGAGTTATAGGTGAAACGATTCGTGCTTGCGCAGCAATACGAATGATTTTGTTGTTTAGGTAACATTTAAAGAGGTATTGCGATGCTTTTCGGTATTTTAGTTTTCCTTAATATATGCTAGTTGGTTATTTGGCATTTGACAAAGGAGATTATCAAACAGCTTTGATTAATTTCCAAAGGGCATTAAATGAAAACCCTGATAATGCTTATGCACTCAAAGCTATTGACAATACCAAACAACGAATTGCTAGTAGTCGGTAGTGATGGTTTTAATTGGAGGAAAGTGCATCGTTAAATCTACTCTAAGATTAGCGTAACTATTGTTACATCGGCACATATCCCAAAAAAGGAAAATATGAACAGTGTCTTAATCGTGTTTTACTTCTTAATAGCCGCCTATTTGTTCTGGTTTTGGTTCAATCGCTTCAAACAAGAGAATACTTTAACTAATGAGGAAAAAGTATTGTGCTTGGCAACATTTGTGATTGGTGTTATATTTTTGCCAATTGTGATACCGATAGCTTATTCTAAGTTAGTACTACGTCAAAAAGAAAGAGATCTTGATGTTCAAGAATCAATAAAGGAAATTTGTATCTGTTTGGAATAGCAATCTGTAGCTAAGTGCGGTCTCCCTAATAGCGAAACACCATCAAAATAACAATAAAATAATCATCAGATTACCATCACCAAAACAACTCCTGAAACAGTGAGATCCCAAGATGTCTAAAAATCAACAAAGAAAACTTATCAACTGTCTTATCGAAGAAGTTCAAGGAAAAACACCCGGTACTCAGGAAAGACAATCAGCCTTAACAAGAGTCGTAGATGAAATATTGAGATCCCGTCCAATTTGCCGTCCCCTTCACGGAGAATCATTATCTGGTGTTTGTCGGGAAATTTATCAAGGAGCGCGTCAAATACTTTACCATCTTATCGATAAAGATATTGACGATTACAATCCAGAAAAAACACCAGATACAGGATGGGTAAAATCGCGAATGAATCTAGCATTTGCTCAAGTTTTGCATAATGAAAATCAATTGAATCGGCTGGCATTAGAAGCGCAACAACACCCACAACGTTCACAACAACGACAGTATCTTTTAACCGAATTAGTGACGATTGTACAAAAATACGGCAAGCTAATACGCCCCTATCAAGGTAGCCTTACTCAAGAGTTTTATGAGGTGGTTTATGAGGATGCTATCAATCGCACCTTATTGTATGTATTTCAAAAAATTGACTTGTACGATTCCCAAAGAGGAGGCTTTATGAATTGGGTTAATTTTCGACTAGGTAAAACATTTTTGGAACTTCAAGTACCCAATCAGATTCAAAGTACTACAACTGACATCGAACAACTTCAACATACAGAATCAGCCCCTACTGTATTTGAGGTTATCACCCAATGTATAGAAGAAGATCGTGAAGGAATATTTAAAAAGGAATGCCTCAGAAATAATCAACATGTCAACTTTAAAGCCATCTTTGTTGCCAAGAGAGTAGATGGAAAAAGGTGGCATGATATTTCAGAAGACTTGGGAATTCCTGTCACAACTCTCAGTAGCTTTTACTGGCGTTGCATCCAAAAATTTGCCCCCAGAATCAAACAATACGTTCAAGAATACGCCTAACTGGAGAATCTACACATCATGAACCACAATAACCAACAATTGAATCACACAGTCAAACTCGGACAAAACGCCCACCAAATCGCCAAAGAATTCCGCCGACATCAAGCCAACTTTTACCAGGCGCAACAGGTTTACCTCAACACCCTAGCTGTCTATGCGGTGAATGACTACCTAAAAAATAATGGCATTAAAACTAACCTCGAAACTAGTGATAGTTGGCATCCAGTCATGCAGTCTTTGGCAGATATTGCCGATTTGCAAATCCAATATCGAGGTGAATGGCAAAAAATAGAGTGCCGCCCTGTATTCTCAGATACAAACTCTGTTTACATTCCAGCAGAAGTATGGGAAGATCGGATTGGGTATATTGCTGTTCAAATCAATGAATACCTAACAGAAGCCACTTTGTTGGGATTTGTGAAAACAACAGCAACGGAGGAGTTACCCCTGAGTCAATTACAACCTTTGGCGGATTTGTTAGAGGAGTTAAAACCCCCCATCAAACCTTTAGTCAACTTAAGCCGATGGTTTGAGAATATTGTGGAAGCAGGTTGGCAAACTGTTGAAGATATATTCAATCAACCACAGGCGAGTTTGGCATTCAGAGGTATTAACTCAGTTGCTGTAAAACGAAGAAAGACAATTCAACTCCAAGGCTACACTTTCCAGATTATCATTGATATTCGTCAAGAGTCTGATGGAAAAGTTCGCATTCACCCAAACTTATTCTCTGGTGCCAATAGTAATTTACCAAACGGAGTCAATTTAATCCTACTTGATGAAACAGGAAACCATTTCCTAAAAACTGAATCCCTAGGAGGTGAAAATTTAATCAAAACCCAGCCGTTTAAAGGGAAAGCAGGAGAATGCTTTGCAGTTAAAATTGCTTTGGGTGAGGAGAGTGTAACAGAAGAGTTTATAATCTGATATTAAATGCTGGCAGGCAGACAAGTATGGCAAAAGTCGTTGTATTGAGTCTAGAAGAAATTGACGGCGGCGGAGTTCGAGTTACCCTAGAGATGGGGGGAGACAATCAGCCCGTCACGAGTAGTAGAATTCGCGGTAAGTTACCCCCAAATTCAGAAGTTTTTCTCAGCTATGAGGAATGGCAAAGTCATTATCGGAATCTGGGTACTCAACTCCGCTTTCGCAAGGAATATCCTACTCTAGGTACCTGCCGCTTAGAGGTAGTATTAGAGGATGAACTAACCGTCATTGAGGATGTGAAAAAAAATGTTAAAGAATGCCAAGAATCCTTTGAAAATTTGAAGCTAAACCTGAATAATTGGCTTAACTCTGATGGATTTTCTCCGATTAAGTGGAAGTTACTATCAGAGTTAAATAAACAAGACGAAATTCGATTTATTATTTGCACAGAAAACCATAGATTACGCAAATTACCTTGGGATGTTTGGGGATTTTTTGAGGAATTTCCCCAAGCGGTGGCGGCAATTGGTCCTTTAGAACACGGTTCTCCAATTTCTCCTACTCCTAAAAAACAGGTAAAAATTCTAGCTATTTTAGGCGATAGTCGAGGTATTGATACGAAACGAGATGAAGAATTATTGAAACGTTTAGAAGTATCAGCACAAGCCTCTGTTCGTGTTTTGGTAGAACCTAAACGTCATGAGTTTGAAGCACTTTGGCAGGAAAGCTGGGATATCCTTTTCTTTGCGGGACATAGTAGTACTCAAACAGATGGGGAAACAGGTTTTATTTATATTAATACACAGGAAAAGTTATCACTAAAAGAATTAAAAAATACTCTGAAAAAAGCTATTAATAATGGGTTGCAACTGGCTATCTTTAATTCCTGCGATGGGTTAGGTATTGCTTACGAATTAGAACAATTAAATATTCCCCAAAGTATTGTGATGCGGGAACCCGTACCGGATCAATTTGCTCAAGAATTTTTAAGGTATTTTCTGGAATACTTTTCTCAGGATACTTCTTTGTATCTATCTGTAAGAGAAGCACGAGAAAAACTACAGGATTTAGTAAATCTCGATAATATTTATCCAGGTGCAAGCTGGTTACCTGTAATTTGTCAGCATCCCGGCACTGTTCCCCTGCGGTGGCGAGATTTTTTAGTGACAGATACTATTAAATCCGATCCTAGCGCCACACCTGCTGTAGAATCTATTCAACAACCAAGTTTAGCAGAAAATATTCTAGGAGAGTTGCGAGGAAATCCTACTTCAGTAACATCTCCACCTATTTTATTTCAAAATTCAGAAACTTCTACTCCGCCTCAGCCTAAACCACAATCTTCTTGGCAGAAAATCACCATCGGTGTGGGAATTGTAATTAGTACTATTGGTATTTCAGCCATAGCTTGGTGGTGGTTTAAAGGATCGATATGTTCATTAACCGATATTAGAACAAGATTTCGGACCGATATTCCTGAACAACAACGATTTGATTATGGGGGAAGTACTAGTTGGATTCCCATAGCTGAACCTTTCCACAAGACAATTGCCGAATCTTTCCCAAATTTCGATTTACAAAAGCCCAAATACATAGGTTCCGTTGAAGGAATTCAACAGGTAGTAAAAGGATCGTCGGCTTTTGGTTTATCATCAACTTATCCTCAGCCAATTGATCGCGAAAATGCTCAAAAACAAGGATTTACCCTTCTAGAAAAAGCAATTGGAATTGATGCTATATCAATAAGTGTCAATTTTAAACTAAATATTCCCGGTTTAACCCTCGCTCAACTAAAAGGAATTTATACTGGACGTATCACCAATTGGCAAGAGGTTGGTGGACCTAATTTACCAATTATTCCCTACTCTAGATCCGATGAAAAGGGAGGAACAGTATTAACATTTATCGATAGGGTTCTCGGCGGTGAACCTCTCAATTCTAAAGTAGTCAAATTTGTTAATTCTACCACTGCTGGAGTTGACAAATTAACTAATAATTTAGGCGGTATTTACTATGCCTCAGCCGCTGAAATTGTCTCTCAATGTGGAATTCGTCCCGTAGCAATTCAAAACGAACAGGGTAATTTTATTCCTCCTTATCAGGGGAATTTAGTTCCGCCAGAATCTTGTCCGAAGCAGCGCAATCAAGTTAATCGAGAAGCATTTAAAAATAAAAATTACCCCCTCACCCGCAATCTTTATGGAATTATCAAAGATTTTCCGGGTGAGGATACTCCTGAAGAGAAAGCAGGAAGAGCATACATTGAATTATTATTGACAGGTAAAGGTCAAGCAATTGTCCGAGATGCTGGTTTTGCTCCAGTTAAGTATGCTTGTTCTTCAAGGTAGTGTATTTCGGTAAGTGTTGAAGAGATGAAATAACCAATAACCAATAACCATTACAGGACTTACGCAAAGCCTCCATCTGTAGGGTGCGTTATGCTTTGCTAACGCACCATCCACACTATTAGTAGCGTCGCTGCGTAAGTCCTGAATTACCTAACTTTAGCGAGAATAGCCTCCATATCAGATAACTTCACCGCACCCGTAAATAACTCATCATTCATCACGAAAAAGGGAGTACCGTAAATCCCCAAACTAGCACCTAACGCCATATCCTGTTGAATCGCGACATTAGCAGCAGGACTATTGCGATCGCGGTTAAACTGCTCTACATTTAGATTAAGCCCTTGAGCTGTCGCCACATAAAACTCCTCACCGAGTTTCTGTTGATTGCTAAATAGCGCATCTTGATATGGCCAAAATTTACCCTGCTCAAATGCAGCCCAAGCCGCTTTAGCCGCAACAACTGCTTCGGGATGAATATCTGTTAAGGGAAAATGTTTGTAAACTAACTTGACTTCATCCTGATGCTTTGCCATAAATTGTTTGAGAGTTTTATGAGCTTCAGCACAATAAGGACATTGAAAATCTGAAAACTCAACTAGCAAAATTTTAGCTTGCTCTGCACCTATTGTCGGAGAGTCACCAATTACAGCTTGGGGATGAGTTTTTACCGCATCCAAAACGAGTTTTCTTCCCTGCTCTATTTTCTGTTGTTGTTGTTCCTGATATGCTTGTACAGATTCTATCAAAACTTCTGGGTGTTGCCGGATAATTTGTAACACCTGCGATTCTAATTCAGAGTCGATTTTGTTGGCTGCTTGTGCGGGAAGTGACCAACTTAGTAATGTGATGCACAATAACAGTAAGGCTATTTGTGCGAATAGTTTCTTGCAAATGGCTAGTATCATGAAATAAAGGGAGTAGGGAATAGGGAGTAGGGAGTAGGGAGTGGGGAGTAGGGAGTAGGGAGTGGGAAACAGAATATTTATACCATGAGCAATTAGCAATTAGCAATTCCCCATCCTTATATCCGCTGTTCCATTCCCCACCACCCGATACTGCATTCGCTGTTCCATTCCCGATTAACATTCTCCCATCTCACTCACCCGCCGTAGATGTAAAATATCGCTCATCTTCTTAATCCGGATAAAACTTTGCTCTAACTGATCGTAATCCTGAATATCAATACACAAATCGATAATAGCAGGTTTACCCTGTTGAGTTTTCACTTGTGCTTTACGGACATTAATATTTTGATCGCACAAACGAGATAGAACATCTTTAAAAACTCCCACCCGATCGATCGCCTCAATTTGTACGTTTACTGGATAAGTTTGTGGTCTTCCATTATTACTATTAGTCTGATTCCAACTTACTGGAACAATCCGATCTCCTTGTACATTCTCAACATTAGCACAGCCTTGGCGATGAATTGAAATCCCGTGCAATCTAGTAACTACACCAATAATTGGTTCGCCAGGAACGGGGTTACAACAACCAGCAATGCGGTGCATTAATCCCTCAACACCAATAATCGGTTCGCTTTTCGTAATATTGGAAGAAAGGGGAATTTTGCTACTGGGTGCGAGGGAAGCAATGGTTTCTTCAATAGTTTCCTCTGTCTCAATAGGTTGAGTGGTTTTTACCAAATCTCGCAGGCGTTTTACCACTAAATTTAGGGTAACTTCACCATAACCTAATGCTGCCAATAAATCCTCAACACTATGATAATTGCAGCGCCGCGCCACAGACTGCATCGGTTCAGATTTCAGTAAAGATTCAAAGCCATTTTTCCCTAATTCCTTTTCTAATAAATCCCTACCCCGCTCAATATTTTCCTCCCGATTAAAACGTTTATACCACTGCCGAATCCGATTGCGAGCGCTAGGTGTTGCAGCAAAGTTCAACCAATCTAAGCTGGGGCGAGCATTTTTCTGAGTAATAATTTCCACGATATCCCCGTTTTTTAACGGCGTATCTAGCACGCGCCACTGTGCATTAATTCTCACTCCGGTACAGCGGTGTCCTACCTCAGTATGAATCCGATAAGCAAAGTCTACTGGCGTTGCACCTCGACTCAAAACCATCACATCCCCTTTCGGAGTAAATACATAGACATCATCGTCAAATAAATTATCTTTGACACTATCAATATATTCCTGTGCATCTTTGAGATCGTGTTGCCATTCTAATAATTGTCGCAGCCAAGTAAACTTTTCATCATCTGTTGTCAGCTTGGTGTTGCTATTTCCAGCTTCTTTATATTTCCAGTGTGCAGCAATTCCGTATTCAGCAATATGGTGCATTTCCAATGTCCGAATTTGCACTTCTATCGGACGACCGTGAGACCCCATTACACCAGTATGTAGTGATTGATATCGGTTTGGCTTGGGCAATCCAATATAATCTTTAAACCTGCCAGGAATCGGTCGAAAAGCATCGTGAACTATTGCTAATGATCGATAACACTCTTCCTTTGTTTCCACAATAATCCGCATCGCAGCTAGGTCATAAATTTCATGAAATCCTTTTTGCTGCCGCTGCATTTTTTGGTATATACTGTATAAGTGTTTAGGGCGACTGCTCAGGTCAAAGCATTTAATCCCTGCTTCATCCAACCGTTCCCGCAGAATTTGCGAAATGTTCGCCAAGCGTTCCTCCCTGTCTTGTCGCCTTTCTGCTACCAGTTGCTGCATCTCGCGATAGGCTTCTGGTTCGAGATATTTAAAGGCTAAATCTTCTAATTCCCACTTTAAGCTCCCAATGCCCAGTCTATTGGCTAAGGGAGCGAAGATTTCGCGGGTTTCCAGGGCAATTGAGCGCTGTTTTTCTGGTTTTAAATGTTGTAAAGTCCGCATGTTATGTAGTCGATCTGCTAGCTTTACTACAATTACTCGGATATCCTTGGCCATCGCCAGGAACATTCTACGGAAATTTTCGGCTTGGCGTTCAGTTTTACTAGAAAAGTTAAATTTAGAGAGTTTGGTAACACCTTCGACTAAGTGGCCAACTTCAATACCGAAGCGAGATTCAAGTTGTTCTAGGGTAACATCCGTGTCTTCCACCACATCATGGAGAAATCCAGCGGCTATCATAGTACTGTTGCCGCCCAAATCCCTTAATAAACCTGCCACTGCGATGGGATGGGCGATGTAGGGTTCTCCTGATGCTCGATATTGTCCCCGATGCAAGTCGTACCCAAATTCAAAGGCTCTGGCAATTAAAGCTACCTCATCAGGAACAGGTTTGTCTGAAGAGTCGGAGGTGGCAGATAAGCACTCCTGAAGCCAGTCAGGAATTTCAACGTCAAAAGTAGCAGTGCTGGCGATGGCATCCATAATTAATTGTTTGTCTAACTGATAAAAGATAGTGATGGGAGTTTAGTAGGACTGCGATCGACTCAGCCCTAGGGTTAAAATCCTGTAATTGCTCCTAGCCTTGTAGACTGCTCAAAACGATCCAGGACTATGTTTAGCGAATTCTTCCATAAAGCAAATCCAGTGGCAAGTGCTTTTCGGATAGCGTGCTGTTCAAACAAAAAGGCAAAAATCCTGAGTGCTTGTCAGCCTCAGTGCTAGCTTTCCAGTAAGCTATTGCTTTATGACAGAAAAGATTCTTTACATTGATTCTAAACGAACTTGTATCAGAATGTTACCTCTATTACAGCGCTTATGCTATGAACAATTCCAACAAGCCATTGAGCAACTACTCTCTTGCACCACGGCTTCAGAGTTAGACTTCGCCGCCATTAGAAATGGGTTCGATCAACTTAAACAGCTATTTCAAAGCCAAATTCTCTCTCTGAGTCAAGATGGGCTAGCACCAGAATCCGTATCTCGGTGGCAGTCTATCCAGACAGAAGTCCACAAACAGATGCGGCTTTTGGCAACGGATATGATCATGCTCCAGGCTGCACGGAATCCTGCTACATCTGCCATTAGGCTAGCAGGAATTTGCGATCGCCTCAACTGTCTGCGGCAATTCTGCCAAGTTTTGCTCTCAGAATAGGGAG
>NZ_JAMZMM010000539.1 GCF_024178385.1 Limnofasciculus baicalensis BBK-W-15
GATTTGATCTATATTATCACCGATAATCTTAATCCAAAACCCGCCCAACCCACCAAGACTTAGAAACCCGGTTTCTTAGAGAAACCGGGTTTCTGGGTGTGGGGTTTATTTACGCCCACTCCCTTATCAGTTTAATTTTTGTTTACAAACAGCATCTAACGTGCTAACGATTCAGAACTTTATCTTTTCTGCCAGAGAAAAATTCAAAGGGAACAGAAACCAAACTCCGCAACGCACATTGAAGGCGATTCACCCGATACTGGCGAGGTGCTGGAGTTATTTTATCAAAATATTCTGAATGTAAGGTGAACCCAAAGCAAACTTCTTCCGGTAGAGATAACTTAGCAATAGGACCATTTTTGAGATTATCTGCTGCAAATAGCCACGCTTCGGATAATTTGTCAGCAAATACTGTGGTCATAATATATCCCTTACCTTGAGGAATGAATTGAATGCTATCCTGAATGTAGCCATCGGGATAGACATAAAAATCTAGTAAATCTTTTCCTAAATCTGGTAGTTTTATATCAGGATTATTCTGATATTCAGCTTGAATTTTTTCTGTCAACTCATCCCAATTAAGATTTGTGGGAATACAAGCGAGAATTCCTGGCAAATTATGTTTAGGCAATTTTTTATCTGACACGACACGGTTAGGATGATCCCGGAATTCTAGATAGTGACGACGGGAAATAAATTCTCGGTAGTAACCAGCATAAATCTGATAAATTGCCGAGTAGCCTTCTGGTGTAAACTGTTCTCGTGAATCCGCAGTATAGAGAGTGGTAGTGTACCAACCTGGATGAATAAATGTTTGGTTACTTATTAATTCAGTTTCGCGAATTACTACCTTTTGTAAGACACCGGGTTGGAATGTAAACATCCACGGTATTCCCCAATATTCAGGACTAAAGCGTTCTCCAGTAAAGTGGTTAACATCCGTGGGTTCTATTGCTTCAGTGAGGGAAACTGTCGGTTGTTGAACAGCAACCATATTAATGTTGCCATTCTGATGGCGGTAGTTACAGAGGAAGTGAAAACTTTGACCGGGAAAGGTAACAAGGCGCGAGGGAACGGTATAGTTTTCTTCTTTTAAGTTATTTCGATCTACAATATAAAGTTGTGTATTTGGATAAGCTTTGGCGGCGGGAAGATTCAGTCCCATTAATTTCGTTAAGCCCATTTGGAAGGGCATATCTGGAATCATTACTACTTCTTCAGTAACAATTACCGTATGGGGACTGCCATCTAGAGTTGTACCATCTAACTGCCAATGTTTTAAAGTACCTTTGCCATCCCATATATTAATGTAAACGCTGCTAATCATATCGGTAAAAAGTTGCCCGGGATTCGGTATGCTTTTTAACTCACAACTAATCAATAACTTATTCTCTGGATCGTATAATGGATGGGCTGTATTTGTCACCATCGGGAATAATGAGAGAGGCACACTAATAATATGTTCGTCAAAATATCCCACAGGAGTAATAGTTTCTAGTGTAACGGGATCGACTTCCCAGTAACGTCCCGCATCGGCGGCAAAAATCAACCGTCCATCCATATTAACGACACCAGTATTTGCAGGTTCAGCAATACCAAACAGGCTCAATTTTGCAGGAAAAAAGGCTATTTGTTCCCAGGTTATTGGTAGTATATTCTGCCAATAACTATCCCATGTCTTCAGGGGTTGACAGTTTACTTTGACTGAACCGTTTGCGGGTGTCAAATCCCATCGGATGATAACACCTGTCCCGCCAAATAAATGCCGTTCTCCAGCTTTGTGGTAGGGAGCAGCGATGAAGATATAACCAGATATCTCTTCAGGCCAGGTTCCGGAAATTTTAGCTTCAAACTCACCGATGCTGGAACGAGTAAACTGCTGAATTGGTAACATGTCACTTTTTATGTATAGTGCCTAAATATATTTCTAATAATACACTATTTGTGGCAAAAACAAATTAAATTCTAATTAAATAAAATTAAAGGTCATAATTTCAATCTTTAACCTTTAACGGAACCTGCCAATATACCTCGTACAAAATATCGCTGAAGAGCAAAAAATACAATTAGTGGTACAATCATCGTCACAAATGCACCAGCAGTCAGAATTTGCCAAGCTTCTCCGCGAGAGCCAATCATACTGCTTAACCGCATAGTTAAAGGCGCTACTTCGGGTGTTCCCCCTAAATAAACTAACGCTACCAATAAATCATTCCAAACCCACAAAAATTGGAAAACGGCAAAAGATGCGATCGCAGGGAGCGATAATGGTACAATTAATCGAGTAAATGTGGTCAAATGGGACGCACCATCCACCGCCGCTGCTTCAATTAAATCTTTCGGGAGGGAACCAATATAGTTCCGTAATAGATAAATCCCTAATGGCATTCCATAACCCGTATGTGCTAACCAAATACCTAAAAAAGAACCTGCTAATCCAAATTGATTGTAAGCTCTCAATACTGGAATCAGCGTCATCTGTAAAGGTACAACTAGTAAACTCACTACTATAATAAATAATACCTGACGACCGGGAAACTTCATCCAAGCAAAAGCATAAGCGGCAAAAGTTGCCATGGCAATGGGAATCACTGTAGCTGGGATAGCAATTGTCAAACTATTCAGTAAAGCTTGCCCCATTCCTTCGGCACTGAAAACATCAATATAATTACCTATCTGATATTGAGTGAAGTCAAATGGATGTTGAAAAACCTTCCACCACCCTGTATTTAAAAGATCGTTTTTAGGGCGGAGTGAACTAATGAATAAACCAAATGTTGGTAGCGTCCAAATTATACAAATAATGATTATTGTAATATGGACTGGGGCACTTCGGCAGAATTTACTTAAATGCTGGTAAAGAGATTTCATAGTAATTTATTGTTACTTTTTTTTATCCTAATAACAAAGAGGTAAGGGTTAAGAGATTAGAGGTGAATAGAGCAGCTTGCAGCCAGAAAAACTCAAAACTTAAAACTCAAAACTTAAAACTTTATTC
>NZ_JAMZMM010000107.1 GCF_024178385.1 Limnofasciculus baicalensis BBK-W-15
GGTGTCGCGTTCGGTGTCGCGTTCGGTGTCGCGTTGGTTTTAGGCGTTTTGCGGGTATATTTTTGGCTACCAGAATTGATTTGGGTGGCGATCCTATTTCGTGTCACTCCCCCAACTCAAGCTGCCTCTGTTCTCCGCCGTTTACCACCTTACTTCGACCAACTCATCTATCTCCCCCTACCATTTCTCGATGATTTTATCATCAATGCCTACGATACCAATCCTAGCGCCGCCCAAAACACTATCGACTATCTCATCACCTTCACCAACCAGCAAAAAGTTGCCCTCCGCGCCATGGGAGGGATTGCTATCAATACCCTCAGCCAATGCCGCTACGTCACCGATATTACTAGCACCGTTGACAATCTCAACTGGATACCCCGTAATTCCGAAGATTTCAGTCCCGCCTTACTCCGTCTCCTAGACATTGCAGCTAGCATTCGCGCCGCTTGCGATGGGACTACGCCCTACCGTAAAGTAGAACTCCTAGAACAGCCCATTACTGAACTAAGCAAACTACAGCGGAATTTAGCAACAGGTGAATTAGCCAAAGATGCCCCTTTATTTGGCAGCATTACCAACAAATGGTTACAGATTCTCCAAGATAGCCGCAAGACACTAGAAGAGGAAGCCGCCAACTCTCCGGAAATCCCCAACGTTTACCTAGCAGGTAACGCCCTCCTTCCTAATGATGCCAAAGAACGTTTCAAAGGTCGCCAAGATATTTTTCGGGCAATTGAAGACATTTCTCTATCTGCCCAACCGCCCGTATTTTTACTATACGGCAGAAGAAGATCTGGTAAAACCTCGGCACTAAACTACCTACCTGAAAAAGTGGGTGGTGATTTAATTCCCCTTTTTGTTGACGTACAGAACATAGCCAGTTTTACCAGCTATGAAAATATTGTAAATTCCCTAGTGGATCAGATCAAATCTAGCGCAGTCACTGCCCGCAATCTTATCCTTCCCAATGCCAATTCCGATGCTATCAGCAAGGACCCTTTTGCTGGACTTCAGCAGTGGATGATTCAGGTTGAAAATAAGATCGGCAATAAGCGCTTATTGCTTTGTCTAGATGAATTTGAACGGTTTGAAGAAGTTATTGAAACCACCAATAGCCACACTTTGCTAAATTTTCTGCGCCATGTAATGCAGCATCGCCATAAATGGATTTTACTCTTTAGCGGTTCTCACCGACTCAATGAACTCAAGCCCTATTGGAGTGATTGTTTAATCGGCACTCGCACACTACACCTCACCTACCTCCAAAAATCCGAAGCCCGCGAACTGATTCAGCAACCTGTTCCCAACTTTCGAGATATTTACGAACCCGATGCCGTAGATCAAATTTTATATTTTACCAACGGACAACCCTATCTAATCCAGCTTATCTGTTCCTCCATTGTCGATCATCTCAACCGAGATTTACGCCAAAGTAAAATTTTCCGCAAAGCAACAATTCAAGATGTACAAGATGTTGTCTCTCAAGTCTTTGAGCAAGGTCAAGGCTATTTTTTAGAATTCTGGCAATACCTGTCAGAGAGAGAGAAAATAATCTTAAGAAACTTAGCCCAACATGGCATAGTAGATTCTCCAGATAAGTTAATTATTAATAAACTAGTTCAAGCTGAAATCATCAGTCATAATAATGGAAATCTTGAGTTTCAGGTTCCGTTAATTAGGTCTTATATTGAAACACTGGTAGAATAATTTGAGTCGATCGCGGCATAGTTGCACTTATATTATTATTTAGAGAACAAAGTGATTTTGACACGGGCAGAATAATATTTTTTCATCGATTCTTGAGAAATAATGGTATGACAAGATTCATCTCTCGGCAGATTTCCTCTTGCTTCTAGCCACGGTGTCTCACTGCAAACCATTCTTTCTAAAGTTTCATCATCATACTCAAAATATGCCTCAGCAACCTCTTCTAGAAATTCCCAAATACGATTGGTAAGTTTCGGCTGTTCGATATTTTCCGCAAGTGGTTCCCAACTGAATTGGTTTGTATATCGCTCTAATCAAGCCGGAATAATAGGTCCGTGAACCCAGGCTTGAAAATCTGACTTAAAGAGCGGCGTTCCATAAATGCCCAAATGCCAAGCTTGAGCGTAATACAGAAGTTTTTGTAGCTTATAAGCATTTATTTCTACATTTGTTTGCGCTCCTAACCAAATAAAAAAATTGGCAATATCTCCATCGCTCAATATTTCTAGATTGCCTTGAACACCAACAACTTTAAGTTGACCATTGGCTATGTTTTCCAATAGCTTTGAAACAGACAAGTTAAATTGTTCAGCAATTTGTTCTAGTTTTTGCCAGACTGGAGAATTTACAGTTACTCGATCTTCAGTTTTTTTTGAAGGAGCTTGAGTCATGGCTGATATTTCTTAACAGTTTTCTTTAGATGTCACTCTTCATAATCCAACAAAACTTGCACCCACTCCGGTGGACGAGGAATCGGGTTACCCAACCTATCGAACATCAGTAAAGCAACAAGATGGACTACAAACAAATAAACAGCATTATTAAGAATAATAGTAATAACTGCGATCGCCTCAATCAAACCTAAACTCGGCTCAATCAGCAACCCTAGCTTAACAAACGCCCATTCCACCAATTGGGTAATTTGAGTCAGAATATAAACCCACAAATCTTCGTTCAACATCAGCGACAGTAGCCAAAACCGAAAAAACACTCCCAGCGTAGCCAGTAACGTGCCCAAGCTAATCGATAAAAGCCACCCAGCCTTCCGTCTCCATAACGCTCCCAACTGAACACCCATAAACCCAAAAGGGATCGTAAACAGAAGACTACGCGCTGGTCCTTGCAGCACCGACAGGAGCAACCCAGAAACCAACGCAGCCATCCAGGATGCCCTATTTCCCCAACGTAGGTAGACTAATGCAATTGGAATCGGAAAAAATATCCGCAGTACCGGACCGAGGGGAAAATAATAATTAATCAACCAAATTAAGCTCGCAGTACTGGCCAGAAAAGCCGTTTCCACCATCGCCAAAGGAGCCTTGGTGTAGGGAGATGTCATAGGTATTTTTCTCCCAGATACAACATTGATAGGTGGATTTGTCTCTTCCTCAATCCATTCAGAATCATCACTACTGCAATCAGTTTCTGACTTTAAAGGCTGGTTTTCATTATCTGGAGAAAGATCGGGACTAGACTGTTGGGCATCTTCACTTGGATCGCTCATGAAAATTTAGTAAAATCTTAACCTATCAAATTTAAAAAGATGGTTTAATAACCAGTACGGAACAGGGCGCATCAGTCACCACTTGACTGCTAACTGAGCCTTGTATAATTCGCTTGACACCCGTGAGTCCCCTACTACCGATTGCAATTAAATCAGCATGGTGAATATGAGCAAGGCGAACAATTTCCTCGGCTGGTTCACCATTAACGATTTCGATTTCGCTTTTACAGGGAAGATTAGCTTGGTAAGATTGGAGCTGTCTTTCAATTTCTTGATAAAGAATATCCTCAGAATTATGCGGTCGATCGACAGAGATTTCCTCTTCTGACTCTGCTGTGGGAATCACCTGACAAAGGATAATTTTGGTGGCTGGTTGTATTTGTAGACGATCCAGGGTTTGGATCACCTGTTGAGAAAGTTCTGAACTATCGAGAGCCACAATAATCGTCTTTAGCACCAAAATATCTCCTGTCCGTTTTCCGTTGTTAGTTATTCGTTGTTAGTTATTCGTTGTTCGTTGTTGTGGGACAGGCATCTTGCCTATCACAGCTAGTTATTCGTTCTAGTAAGACAGGCATCTTGCCTGTCACCGCTAGTTGTTCGTTGTTTCCCAAGCTAACAAACAACTAATCACAAACAACAAACAACAAACAACAAATCAACCCTGCTAATCATCAGGATATCCTTGAGTTCGGAATAGCACCGAGTCCCCATGAGATGGTAACCCTTCCGCTTCCGTCAGAATCTGGATTGCTCCTGCCACTTTGTTAAGCGCTGTATGCGAATACTGGATCAGACTAGAGTGCTTCATAAAAGTCTCCACACTCAGAGCAGAAGCGTATCGAGCAGCACCCGATGTCGGGAGGGTGTGATTGGGACCAGCCAGATAATCTCCCACCGCTTCAGGGGTTGATGTCCCCAGGAAAATCGCCCCAGCATGGCGGATTTTTTCCACTAAATCCCAAGGTTCAGCAATTTCCAACTCCAGGTGTTCGGGGGCAAACTCGTTGGAGAGTTCCGCTGCTGTCTCCAAGGAATCAACGATCGCAATTAAACCGTAATGAGCGATCGCTTTTTCGGTAAGTAAGCGTCGCGGATGATTGTGGAGTTGTCGTTCCACTTCTAGCTGTACTTTTTTCGCCAGTTGGGTATCAGTAGTTAAGAGAATTGCCGCCGCCATCGGATCGTGTTCTGCCTGGGCTAACATATCAGCCGCCACATATACTGGGTTGGCAGAGCTATCGGCAATAATCAACACCTCAGATGGTCCGGCTAGGGAGTCAATCCCAACAGAGCCGTAAATCAGTTTTTTAGCTAGGGTGACATAAATATTACCCGGTCCAGTAATCAGGTTAACTTTGGGAATAGTTTCAGTCCCATAAGCTAAAGCCGCAATCGCCTGAGCGCCACCGACACGATAAATTTCAGTAACGCCAGCTTCTTGGGCAGCCACAAGGACAGCCGGATTAATCTTTTTGTGGGGACCAGGTGGAGTAACCATGACAATCCGAGGGACTTTAGCCACCTTAGCGGGGATGGCATTCATTAACACGGTACTGGGATAGGATGCTCTCCCTCCCGGCACGTATAGCCCCGCCCTGTCTACGGGCGTGTAGCGCTTCCCTAGAACTACATCATCGTCCCCAAACTGTACCCATGATTTGGGGACGCGCTGTCGGTGAAATGCCTCAACTTGCCGCGCCGCTAACTGAATGGCATCAAGGAGTTCCTTAGATATTTGCTGGTAAGCTGCATCCAATTCTGAGCCACTCACGCGCAGTTGTTCGGGCGTTAAGATCTGGTTGTCGAATTCTTCGGTGTAGTGCAGGAGGGCTTTGTCTCCCTGGCGTTTTACAGCCTGTAAGACTTCCCGCACCGTTGCCTCTTTGTGAAGAATTTCCTCTTGGGAGGTGCGATCGCAGATCCGCCGCAGTTCAGTTGTTGCCTCAGCCTGCTGAGTAATTATTCGCAGCATGGAGTCGGTGTGCCTATCCTTAGGTATTACCCGTCACGAGACCGGGGTTTCAGGTGCCTCTGTTGAGAAAACCAGATCCACTCTCGGACTATCTTCTCTAGCTTAACCTGGATTTTTGTAGGCTCGCGATAGTTTTCAAATAGATGTTATAGTAGTTGTTCTGTTATTTTATAGTAATCGTTAACAATTTTTCCCAGAAGACTCCTGTGGCCAATAACAAATCTGCCGTCAAACGTGTCGAAATCGCCGAACGTAACCGAGTTCGGAACAAAGCCTATCGGTCTGCCGCGAAGACCTGGATCAAGAAATATATCGCAGCCGTAGACGCTTACTCCCGTCAACCCAGTTCTGAATCATTGCAGGAAGCGCAAAAAAGTATGGCCCAAGCCTACAGCAAAATTGATAAAGCGGTCAAGCGGGGCATCCTACATGCCAATAATGGCGCTCGTCAGAAGTCTCGTCTGTCCAAACGGCTTAAACAAGTTAATGCCCGAATTAATCAGTCATCGGAAAATGCAGCGGCTTCATAAAGGCTTCCTTAATCAAGCTGCTGATGAGTCCGCTTTAAAATACTCTGTTGTAGAGAGATCTACGCTAGAGTAGAGGAAAAGTACACCACAGTCGTAGGGGTGTGGTGGGAGTTATGGTTACATAGGAGAGCTGTAAGCGAACCGATGCAGTTGATAGACACTCACGTCCATATCAACTTTGATGTGTTCCAGTCAGATTTGGAGCAAGTAAGATCGCGCTGGCAAGAAGTCGGCGTGGTGAGGCTAGTCCATTCCTGTGTAGAACCCAAAGAATTTCCAGGAATTCAAGCATTAGCGGCTAGATTTCCTGAACTCTCGTTTGCGGTTGGGTTACATCCTCTGGATGCGAAAAAATGGACTCCCAATATGGCAGACGAGATTTTTTCCTTAGCCTCTTCTAACACCAAAGTAGTGGCGATAGGGGAAATGGGGTTGGATTTCTTCAAAGCCCAAAACCGGGAACACCAGAAAATGGTATTTGAAGCCCAATTAGCGATCGCAAAAAAGCTGGATTTGCCAGTTATTATCCACTGCCGTGATGCTGCCGAAGCAATGAGAGATATGTTGCAGGAATTTTGGCATCAATATGGATCAGTAAAAGGAGTAATGCACTGTTGGGCAGGGAATCCCCAAGAGACACAATGGTTTTTAGATTTGGGCTTTTACATCAGTTTTAGCGGCGTAGTCACCTTTAAAAACGCGATCGCCATTCAAGAATCAGCGAAAATGGTGCCAGAAGATCGCCTCCTAATCGAAACAGATTGCCCTTTCCTGGCACCTGTTCCCAAACGCGGCAAACGAAACGAACCCGCCTACGTTTACCATGTAGCCGAGTTCGTTGCCCGTCTGCGCAATGTTCCACTGGAAACCCTAGCCAAAGAAACAACCCAAAATGCCTGTCGGCTGTTTGGGTTTACCCTGCCAGATCCCTCAGAAGCAAACCAATCAGAAATAAGTCAGCTCCAGAAACATTTCAATTAATTACCATTCTCAGTAAAAAAGTTTTAATTCATTGAGGATATCTTACCTTGTCCTTTGAGCTAGTAGTCATTTACTCGTAAATCGTAACCAGACAGGAGGATTAATCAACAGTAGTCATTTTCTTAACAAACAATCCCAATTGCTGATATATGCTCCAATGGTTCAAAACAGAGCCGTCAGAAATACTCTTGCTCTCTTAATTTTATGTGATGGTATTGACCTGAATAGGGGAGAACTATTACCAGATCCGGACTCGTCCAGCTAGATGAAATATAGTGGCAATAGTCTGTTAGTAAAGCATAAAGCACCCTAGAGATAGAGGTGTTGCCTAAGTCCTACAGAAAAAAAACTGGCTGATAGCTGATATGCGTAAAGAGGAAAGAGAAAAGATGAAAAGTATCTAAAAACTGGTTCATCCTTCATCCTTCATAATTCATACTTCATACTTCACACTTCAGCTCGACTCACTCGTTAAAAAGGAAACAGATGACTAATCAGACAAGCACCGCCCCTAACTACATGTTGCCCGACCTAGTTGAAATTCAACGTTCCAGCTTCCGCTGGTTCCTAGAAGAAGGGCTAATCGAAGAACTTAACAGCTTTTCCCCCATCACCGACTACACAGGCAAACTAGAACTACACTTCCTCGGCAAAAACTACAAACTCAAACAACCCAAATACGATGTCGATGAAGCCAAACGGCGAGACAGCACCTACGCAGTCCAAATGTACGTCCCCACCCGCCTCATCAACAAAGAAACCGGAGAAATAAAAGAACAAGAAGTCTTCATCGGCGACTTACCCCTAATGACAGACAGAGGCACATTTATTATCAATGGAGCCGAACGAGTCATCGTCAACCAAATCGTCCGCAGCCCCGGTGTCTACTACAAATCAGAAATAGACAAAAACGGACGACGTACCTACTCCGCCTCCCTCATCCCCAACCGAGGAGCATGGTTAAAATTTGAAACGGATAAAAACGATTTAGTCTGGGTGAGAATCGATAAAACCCGGAAACTCTCAGCCCAAGTACTCTTGAAAGCCCTGGGACTTTCTGATAGCGAAATCCTCGACGCGCTGCGCCACCCAGATTATTATCAAAAAACTCTAGAAAAAGAGGGAAACCCCAGCGAAGAAGAAGCCTTAATGGAACTCTATCGCAAGCTCCGTCCTGGGGAACCTCCCACTGTCAGTGGCGGTCAACAACTTTTAGACTCCCGCTTCTTTGACCCAAAACGTTACGATCTCGGTCGGGTGGGTCGTTACAAAATTAACCGAAAACTGCGGTTAAATGTCCCCGACACCATGCGGGTACTAACATCCCAAGATATCCTTGCCGCCATCGACTACCTAATTAACCTAGAATTCGACATCGGACAAACCGACGACATCGACCACCTCGGGAACCGTCGGGTGCGGAGTGTAGGGGAACTACTACAAAATCAAGTCAGGGTAGGTTTAAACCGTTTGGAGAGAATCATTCGGGAACGGATGACTGTATCGGACTCCGAAACTTTAACCCCTGCTTCATTGGTTAACCCCAAACCTTTGGTGGCTGCTGTTAAAGAATTTTTTGGGTCATCTCAACTGTCTCAGTTTATGGACCAAACCAATCCTCTGGCAGAATTAACCCACAAACGGCGACTTTCTGCCCTAGGTCCTGGAGGATTAACCCGAGAAAGAGCAGGGTTTGCAGTGCGAGACATCCATCCCTCCCATTACGGACGAATCTGCCCCATCGAGACTCCAGAAGGACCAAACGCCGGACTAATTGGTTCTTTGGCCACCCACGCCCGCGTCAACTCCTATGGATTCATCGAAACCCCCTTCTATCCGGTAGCCAATGGGCGGGTTAACAAAAGCCAACCCCCCCTCTACATGACAGCCGACGAGGAAGACGACCTGCGGGTTGCCCCGGGGGATATTCCCATGGATGAAAATGGTTATATCTTGGGAGATGTGGTTCCAGTTCGCTATCGCCAAGACTTCACCACCACCACTCCAGACCAAGTAGACTATGTAGCGGTATCCCCCGTCCAAATTATTTCTGTTGCTACCTCTCTGATCCCCTTCCTCGAACACGACGATGCTAACCGTGCCCTGATGGGATCAAACATGCAGCGCCAAGCAGTCCCCCTTCTGCGACCAGAACGTCCACTAGTAGGGACAGGATTAGAAGCCCAAGCTGCAAGAGACTCTGGGATGGTAATTATCACAAGGTTTGATGGGGAAATCAGTTATGTAGACGCAACCAAAATTCGCGTTCGTTCTACAGTACCAGAACCAGAAGTCATAGAAGAAGATCTTTTAAATTCTGGCTCCTTCACTCCTAGCCCTCAGTCCCAAATCCCTGTGGAGGTTGAATATCAAATTCAAAAATATCAGCGGAGTAACCAAGATACTTGCCTTAACCAGCGCCCCCTAGTCTATATAGGAGATGAAGTAGTTGCTGGACAAATTATTGCTGATGGTTCCGCGACTGAGGGGGGTGAATTAGCATTAGGTCAAAATATTTTAGTCGCCTACATGCCATGGGAAGGATATAACTATGAGGATGCGATTCTGATTAGTGAAAGGTTGGTTTTCGATGATGTTTACACGAGTATTCACATCGAAAAATACGAGATTGAAGCCCGACAAACCAAACTAGGGCCAGAAGAAATCACCAGAGAAATTCCTAACGTTGGTGAAGATGCCCTCCGTCAACTAGATGAAAATGGCATTATCCGCATCGGCGCTTGGGTAGAGGCTGGAGATATTTTAGTGGGGAAAGTCACCCCCAAAGGTGAATCAGACCAACCTCCAGAAGAGAAACTCCTCCGCGCTATCTTCGGGGAAAAAGCCCGCGATGTCCGAGATAACTCCCTCCGCGTCCCCAACGGCGAAAAAGGACGGGTAGTGGATGTCCGCCTCTTCACCCGCGAACAAGGAGATGAACTCCCCCCAGGTGCGAACATGGTAGTCCGTGTCTATGTCGCCCAGAAGCGGAAAATTCAGGTGGGAGACAAAATGGCTGGCCGCCACGGGAATAAAGGGATTATTTCCCGGATATTACCTCCAGAAGATATGCCCTACCTCCCTGATGGCACACCTCTGGACATCGTACTCAATCCCCTAGGTGTACCTAGCCGGATGAACGTCGGTCAAGTTTTTGAATGCTTACTTGGTTGGGCAGGGGAAAACTTGGGACTGCGCTTTAAAATGATTCCCTTTGACGAAATGTACGGGAAAGAAGCCTCCCGCACAACCGTCCATGGCAAACTAGACCTCGCCCGCAATGAACCAGACAAAGAATGGGTATTTAACCCAGAACATCCTGGGAAAATCACTGTATTTGACGGGCGCACCGGGGAAGCTTTTGACCGCCCTATTACTGTGGGTATCGCCTACATGCTGAAACTAGTCCACTTGGTAGATGATAAGATTCACGCCCGTTCTACAGGTCCATACTCCCTCGTTACACAGCAACCTCTTGGTGGTAAAGCCCAGCAAGGTGGTCAGCGGTTCGGAGAAATGGAAGTCTGGGCACTGGAAGCTTTTGGTGCTGCTTATACACTCCAGGAATTGTTGACTGTCAAGTCTGATGATATGCAGGGACGGAATGAAGCTCTCAATGCCATTGTTAAAGGTAAGGCTATTCCTCGCCCTGGTACTCCTGAGTCTTTCAAGGTTTTAATGCGGGAACTTCAGTCTTTGGGGTTGGATATTGCTGTTCATAAGGTGGAAACCGCAGAAGATGGCAGTAGTCGTGATGTGGAAGTGGATTTAATGGCTGATGCGGCTAACCGTCGTACTCCTAGTCGTCCTACCTATGAATCTCTTCGGAGTGAGGAATTTGAAGAAGATGAGGTTTAGTTCTTGGTTATTTGTTGTTAGTTGTTGGTTTTTGGTTGTTAGTTGTTAGCGTTCGGCTCTAGAGTAGATTGTTGGAAAAACCAGCGATAAATGTAACAAGCAAGACATATATTATAGGTCAAACAATCGACAAGAAATTGCTCTAGAGCCAATCGTAAACAAATAACAAATAACAAACAACAAATAACAAACAACAAATAACAGACAACAAACAACAAACAACAAACAACAAATGAGACAGCAACAAGAAACTCGGTTTGATTACGTTAAAATCGGCATCGCTTCACCAGAGCGGATTCGGCAATGGGGAGAGCGAACACTGCCTAACAATCAAGTAGTAGGCGAAGTTACTAAACCAGAAACTATTAACTACCGGACGCTGAAACCCGAAATGGATGGGCTTTTCTGCGAACGGATTTTTGGTCCTGCGAAAGACTGGGAATGTCATTGTGGCAAATATAAGCGAGTTCGTCATCGCGGGATTGTTTGCGAACGCTGTGGTGTAGAAGTTACCGAATCACGAGTCCGCCGCCACCGGATGGGTTTTATCAAATTAGCGGCTCCGGTAGCTCATGTTTGGTATCTCAAAGGTATCCCCAGTTACCTGAGCATTCTGTTAGATATGCCGCTGCGGGATGTGGAGCAAATTGTCTATTTCAATGCCTACGTTGTTCTCAATCCCGGTAATGCGGGGAACTTGAATTATAAACAGCTTCTAACAGAAGATCAATGGTTGGAAATTGAGGAGCAAATCTATAGCGAAGATTCAGAACTTCATGATGTTGAAGTAGGGATTGGCGCAGAAGCATTGCAATGTTTATTGCAAAAGCTCGATTTGGATACAGAAGCCGAAAAACTGCGGGAAGAAATTGCCACAGCCAAGGGACAAAAAAGAGCAAAACTGATTAAGCGTCTGCGAGTTATTGATAACTTCATCGCCACAGGTTCTCAACCAGATTGGATGGTACTTACTGTAATCCCAGTGATTCCCCCTGATTTGCGTCCAATGGTGCAATTAGATGGCGGACGTTTTGCTACTTCGGATTTGAACGATCTCTATCGACGGGTGATTAATCGTAATAATCGATTGGCACGTCTCCAGGAAATTCTGGCTCCTGAAATTATTGTTCGGAACGAAAAGCGAATGCTACAGGAAGCCGTTGATGCCTTAATTGATAACGGCAGGCGGGGACGGACAGTGGTGGGTGCTAATAATCGTGCCCTTAAATCTTTATCCGATATTATTGAGGGAAAACAGGGACGATTCCGGCAAAATCTGCTAGGAAAACGGGTAGATTATTCTGGACGTTCAGTTATTGTAGTCGGACCAAAACTGAAAATCCATCAGTGCGGTTTGCCCCGTGAAATGGCAATTGAATTATTTCAACCATTTGTGATTCATCGACTGATTTCTCAAGGATTAGTTAATAATATCAAAGCTGCTAAAAAGCTGATTCAAAGAGGGGATGCAAATGTGTGGGATGTGTTAGAAGATGTGATTGCTGGACATCCAGTAATGCTGAACCGCGCCCCAACTTTGCACCGATTAGGGATTCAAGCTTTTGAGCCAATTTTGGTAGAAGGAAGGGCAATTCAACTTCATCCTTTAGTTTGTCCTGCCTTCAATGCTGACTTTGATGGTGACCAAATGGCGGTTCATGTGCCGTTATCTTTGGAATCCCAAGCTGAAGCCAGACTCCTGATGTTGGCATCTAATAATATTTTATCCCCAGCTACAGGTCGCCCCATTGTTGCACCATCTCAGGATATGGTTTTGGGTTGTTATTACTTAACCGCATATAACCCCAATGCTACTAAAGGCGCTGGTCATTATTTCGGCTCATTAGATGACGCTATCAGAGCTTACGATCAAAAGCAAGTAGAGTTACATGCCTTAGTCTGGGTGCGGTTTGATGGCTATATGGAGACAGAAAATTCAGAGGAAACACTTATTTCTAAGGAGACATCTAGTGACGGGACAGTGACAACAATATACAGCGATCGCCGAATCAGAGAAACGGCTGATGGGCGGTTAATTTCTCAATATATTTACACTACCCCTGGTCGGATGATTTACAACAAGGCGATTCAAGAAGCTTTGATGAGTTAGTTATTGGTTGTTTGTTATTGGTTATTGGTTGTTCAGCAGCCCCTTGTTCAGACCATTGCCAACGACAAACAACTAACAACAAACAACAAACAACAAACAACAACTAACAACAAAGAACTAACAACAAAGAACTAACAACTAACAACTAACAACAAACGACCAACAACAAACGACCAACAACTAACAACAAACGACAATGACAAAAGAAATGACTTTTTACAACCGGGTTGTCGATAAAGGTCAGCTCAAGAAGCTAATCGCTTGGGCTTTTACGAAGTATGGCAGTACTCGGAGCGCTCAGGTGGCTGACAAACTAAAGGAATTGGGATTCCGCTTTGCTACCAGAGCAGGGGTTTCTATTAGTATTGATGACTTATTAGTGCCACCAAAGAAAAAGCAAATGCTCGAAGATGCTGAAGAAGAAATTCGCTATACAGAAGCTCGTTACAGCAGAGGAGAAATTACTGAGGTAGAACGGTTCCAAAAAGTAATTGATACTTGGAATAGTACTTCTGAATCTCTGAAGGATGAAGTGGTGGTACATTTCAAATCCACAGATCCGCTCAATTCAGTCTATATGATGGCTTTTTCTGGGGCAAGAGGAAACTTGTCTCAAGTGCGCCAATTAGTAGGAATGCGGGGCTTGATGGCAGATCCTCAAGGGGAAATTATTGACTTACCAATTAAGACTAATTTCCGAGAAGGATTAACTGTAACTGAATATATTATTTCTAGTTACGGTGCCCGTAAAGGTTTAGTTGATACCGCCCTCCGTACCGCTGACTCGGGTTATCTTACCCGCCGTCTCGTGGATGTGGCTCAGGATGTCATTGTCCGCGAACATGATTGCGGCACAACGCGGGGAGTAACTGTCCGGGCGATGACAGATGGCGATCGCGTTTTGATTCCTTTAGCCGATAGATTATTAGGAAGAGTATTAGCCCAACAAGTACTTCACCCTAAGACAGGAGAAGTACTTGCTACTCGCAATCAAGATATTTCTAATGAATTAGCCAGAATAATTGGCAAAGCAAAAGTAGAACAAGTAGTAGTCCGTTCCCCCCTCACCTGTGAAGCCGCTCGTTCCGTCTGTCAGTGTTGCTATGGGTGGAGTCTAGCCCATGGGAAAATAGTAGATTTGGGTGAAGCAGTAGGAATTATTGCCGCTCAATCTATTGGCGAACCGGGTACTCAGCTTACCATGCGGACATTCCATACGGGGGGGGTTTTTACTGGGGAAGTAGCCCGGTTAATTCCATCTCCCTTTGCAGGCGTGGTGCGGTTTGGCAAAAAACTGCGGACGCGGGGTGTCCGAACCCGTCATGGGGATGAACGAGAGCAGGTGGAAGTGGCAGGAGATTTGATTGTTGAAACCAAAGAAAAAGGAGCAGAATCTCAGGTATTTCCTGTCACGCCGGGTTCTCTCCTCATGGTTGTTGATGGGCAAGAAGTTAAAGCTGGCCAGCTTTTAGCAGAAGTAGCTTTAGGTAAATCTCGCTTATCTACCGAAAAAGCAGCCAAAGACGTAACCAGTGGTTTAGCTGGGGAAGTTTTATTTGCTGATATGATTCCAGAAGAAAAAACTGACCGTCAGGGGAATACCACTCGGATTGCCCAACGGGGTGGTTTACTGTGGATTTTATCTGGGGAAGTCTATAACCTGCCACCAGGGGCGGAACCCGTGGTGAAAAATGGCGACAAAGTTCAGCCCGCTACTGTTTTAGCAGAAACCAAATTAGTCACCCTGAATGGTGGAGTAGTACGACTAACTCCAGGGCGGCGAGAAATTGATATTATCACCGCCTCAGTCTTACTGGACCAAGCTTCTGTCAGGATAGAAGGACATGGGGGACGGGAACAGTATGCAATTCACACCACAAATAATCAGCGCTTTTTGCTGAAAGCAACACCAGGAACAAAGGTGTTGAACAATCAAGTAGTGGCTGAATTAATTGACGATCGCTATCATACCCATACAGGAGGCATCCTCAAGTATGCTGGCGTGGAAGTCGCTAAACGGGGTAAAGCGAAGCAGGGTTATGAAGTCACCAAAGGAGGTACTCTCCTCTGGATTCCTGAAGAATGCCATGAGGTGAATAAAGATATTTCTCTGCTCTTGGTAGAGGATGGTCAATATGTAGAAGCTGGGGCGGAGGTAGTGAAGGATATCTTCTGTCAGTCAGCGGGGATTGTGGAAGTAGTCCAGAAAAATGACATTTTACGAGAAATTGCGATTAAGCCTGGGGAATTGCACCTCCTTGATGAACCGCCAGTAAACTTGCTCAATGAGGGGCAACTCCTCTACCCTGGTACAGAAGTTGTACCAGGATTAGTAGTAGATAAGCTCTTGTATGGGGAAATAGTAGAAACGCCGGAAGGGATGGCGGTATTACTGAGACCCACTATTGAGTTTCCCGTACCAGATCGCCCGGATGTCCCTTCTCAAGCTTCTATTAATAGTCGAGAGATTAAAAGTCCAGGTGAGATGGAACTTTCTGCCACCGCCGGGCCTGGTGAACTCGGACAACCGCGAGGAACCCATATCGAACTCCGGGCAATTCAGCGCTTACCTTACAAAGATGGGGAACGAGTCAAGTCAGTTGAGGGGGTTGAATTACTCCGGACTCAGTTAGTGCTAGAAATGACTCAGGAGGTTAGTAGCGACCATACAGGCAGCTCTCAACTTTCTGCTGATATTGAGTTAGTCCATGTACCTGCCGATGAGTTGGCTGCAACTGGGCAAGAGGTAGAGATTGATGAGGATGAAGAAAACCTCTCACCTGCGGTAGATGAGATGCGCTTGCAATTGGTGATCCTAGAATCTCTAGTGATTCGTCGGGAGAGTGTCGCAGATCCTTTGGGTGGTAGCACCACTACCCGCCTACTCGTGAACGATGGAGATGAGATTGAACCAGGTGCTGTAGTGGCGCGGACGGAAATTCAATGTAAGGATGCTGGTTTAGTCCGAGGGATTCGAGAAGGAGCAGAAGCGATTCGCCGCATTTTAGTCATGCGGGATGCGGATTTGGTTACTGTCCCAATTAGTGGTAAACCGAAGGTTAAGGTGGGAGATTTGGTGGTAGCTAGTGACCCCTTGTCTTCTAGCTCAGGTACTGAGGAAGAGGTGAAAAGCAATCATATTTCCAACCTCGCACCTGAATCTGGTCGGGTGTTAAGGGTAACTAATGACTCTGTTACCTTGCGCTTGGCACGCCCTTATCGGGTTTCCGCAGGTGCGGTGCTACAGATTGACGATGGCGATTTGGTTCAGCGGGGAGATAATTTGGTCTTGCTGGTTTTTGAACGGGCGAAAACTGGCGATATTATCCAGGGTTTGCCGAGGATTGAGGAACTACTGGAGGCGAGGAAACCCAAAGAGGCTTGTGTTTTGGCGAAACGCCCTGGTAACACTCAGGTGATTTATGAGGAAGATGAAACTGTTGATATTAAGGTGATTGATGCGGATGGCACGATTACTGATTACCCGGTGGGACCTGGGCAGAATGCGCTGGTTTCTGATAGTCAGCGGGTAGATGTGGGTCATGCCTTGACGGATGGTCCGGCTAATCCTCATGAGATTCTTGATGTTTTCTTCAATTACATGTTGGAGACTAAGGGAGTTTATGAGGCTGCTCTGGTTGGACTTTCTGAGGCGCAGCGGTTTTTGGTGAATGAGGTTCAGTCGGTGTATCAGTCTCAGGGGATTGATATTGCTGATAAGCATATTGAGGTGATTGTCCGGCAAATGACCTCGAAGGTGCGGGTGGATGATGGCGGCGATACTACTATGTTGCCTGGGGAGTTGGTGGAGTTGCGCCAAATTGAGACGGTGAATGAGGCGATGGCTATCACTGGTGGCGCACCTGCGAGATATACTCCGATGCTGTTGGGGATTACGAAGGCTTCTTTGAATACGGATAGCTTTATCTCGGCGGCGAGTTTCCAAGAAACTACTCGTGTTCTTACAGAAGCGGCGATTGAAGGGAAGTCTGATTGGCTCCGGGGGTTGAAGGAGAACGTGATTATCGGACGTTTGATTCCGGCTGGAACTGGCTATAATGCCTATGAGGAGCAGGCTCTAGTCCCGATAGATTCTGATTTAGATCGTAGCAGTGGGATTGGCTATGGCTATGGGGATAGTAATGATTTGGCTGATTTAGAGCCGGATGATCCTCTGGAAGTTGTGCTAGACGATCGGACTGCTCGTAGTTATAGTTTGGAGGAGACTACTGCTTTTGGTGGCAGCGATAACGATTTTCCTTCTGACTTAGATGATGATGATGACGGTGATTTTGATGATGACGGTGATGATTTTGATGATGAGGAGGAATAGTTATTGACGGGTGAGAGGTGAGAGGCTATTAATAGCCTCTCGCCTTTGGTCCTCTTTTCAAAGAAATATACAGCAGATTGCAGGTTTATGAAGTACGCCTCAGAAACCCGGTTTCTTTGAGAAACCG
>NZ_JAMZMM010000540.1 GCF_024178385.1 Limnofasciculus baicalensis BBK-W-15
ATGTTAGGTAGCGCGGCTTTTACAGGATTTGAAGGTGGTTTAATATTTATTGCACTTAAGAGTTTTTTGGGTATTTCTGGAATTAGTATGGGATTATTAGGTGGGATTGTGGGTGGACTGATTTTTGTCCAATATCGCCGCTTGATTGAAGGTAAGGATTTGCCAATTATTGCTGTCATCACTCTGGCTCTGATGCTACTACTCCCCGCCTTGCGAGTTGGGCTAGAATTACCATTAGTTATGGTAGTGGGAGTTTTAGCAGGAGCAGGCGCGATCGCGGTTACCGCCCTTTTTCGTTTGATTTATTTATTGTTATCTCGGTTACTATGAATAGTTATTGCGATGATTAATATTATAAATGGTAGTAAAGCAATCTCTGTAGTTTTTAACTCTTTATGTCCTCCCGAAACCCCTTGAAAGAAATTACGCTGCTAATTCTAACCCTCTTTGGGACGCTGGGAATAGTAGTTTGCATGATTTTGTTATATAAATTGAGTCCAGAAAAAAATTCAGGGAATTCAGCAAATTGTAAAAATTTTCCCACTGGATTATTTAATTACGGAGGCAGTACTACTTGGGCACCAATTCGACGAGATGTCGATCCTGTGATTCAGAAAATATGCCCTCAGTTTCAACTCCGCTATACGGATCATCCAATTAAGAAGCCTGGTTCCGGTACTGGTATTGAAATGCTATTAAATAATCAGTTAGATTTTTCTCAATCTTCTCGTTCAATTAAACCAGAAGAACAACAAACTGCTCAACAAAAAGGGTTTAGTCTTAAAGAAATTCCAGTGGCAATTGATGGAATTGCGATCGCCATTAATCCCCAGCTTAAGCTTCCCGGATTGACAGTAGAGCAACTCAAACAAATTTATACTGGTCAAATTACTAATTGGAATCAAGTTGGAGGAATAGATCTAAAAATTATCCCCTACTCGCGCCGTAAAGAAGATGCTGGTACAGTAGAATTTTTTGTAGAAAATGTTTTGCAGAAAGAAGAGTTTGGTGAGAATGTTGAATATGTTTACTCTACAACTGATGGGTTGCAAAAAGTAGCTAAAAATATCGGCGGTATTTACTACGCATCTGCACCAGAAGTAGTTGGTCAATGTCAGGTGAATCCTTTGCCATTAATTAACCAATCTCAGCAAATTATCCCTCCCTATAAAGAACCATTTGTCCCTCCAGAAAAATGCCCAAATCAGCGTAACTCTCTCAACGCTAGTGCTTTTAAAACAGGTGAGTATCCCATTACCCGCAAATTATTTGTAATTATTATGGAAAACAATGCTATCCAACAGCAAGGAGGAGAAGCCTATGCCAATTGGTTGTTAACGAATGAGGCACAACTATTAATTGAAAAAGTCGGATTCGTTAAAGTCAGATGAGATGTTATAAACAGGTTAATAGTGTATGTCACAAAAAAACGAAACTACAGTACTTTTACTTGCATTAGGCGTTACCTTAGCGCTAGTGGTAGGTGGAGTATGGTTTGGTAGGATTATGATACAGCCACCCAAAACAAATAATTCAGATTCAACAGCTCCCAACTCATCTACATCTAATCAGCCAATACAAGAGCGTATCAGTGGTGGAGATAAACTCTTAATTCCTACAGAAGCAACGCCAGAAAAACAAGCGGGAATTAAGGCGATTGCATCTAAAAATTATACCGAAGCTGTCTCTAAACTGGAAACTGCAATCAAACGCACTCCCAACGATCCAGAAATTCTGATTTATCTGAATAATGCTCGCATTGGCAATCAGAAATCCTACAGTATTGCTGTTTCTGTTCCCATTACTTCTGATGTAAATAGTGCTAAGGAGATATTGCGGGGTGTTGCCCAAGCCCAAAATGAAGTTAATCTCGCGGGTGGGATTAAGGGTATTCCCCTTAAAGTGTTAATTGCTAATGATGATAATGTGCCGGATGTAGCGAAACAAGTGGCAGAAGCTTTTGTGAAAAACGCAGAAATATTGGGAGTTGTTGGCCATTATGCTAGCGATGTTACTTTAGCCACAGTCAATAGTTATGAATCAGGGCAACTAGTAGTAATTTCTCCAACTAGCTCATCAGTAAAACTTTCTCGTGCAAGCAGTTACGTTTTTCGTACTCTTCCCAGTGATTATGTGGCGGCGAGAGCCTTGGCTGATTATATGCTGCAAAAATTAAAGGAGAAAAATGTCGCAGTTTTCTTTAATTCCCAAAGTGGTTATAGTCAGTCTCTGAAATCGGAGTTTGTCACGGCAGTGGCTTTGGGAGGGGGACAAGTTATTAGTGAATTTGATTTATCTAGTCCGAATTTCGATCCAGCCCAAAACTTTAATCAGGCAATTAAAGGTGGGGCACAAGTACTAATGTTAGCCTCAAATACTGATACCCTTGATAAGGCATTGCAAGTAATTCAGGTAAATGATACAAAGCTCAGTCTTTTAGGGGGAGATGATGTCTATGCGCCCAAAACATTGCAAATTGGCAGAGAAGCAGCGATAAATATGGTAGTCGCAATTCCCTGGCATATTTTGGCAAGCCCCAAGGCAGAATTTCCCAAAGCAGCTTCTCAACTTTGGGGTGCTGAGGTGAATTGGCGCACAGCCATGGCTTATGATGCAGCGAAAGCTTTAATTGCAGGAATTGGGCGTAATCCAACCAGGAAAGGAGTACAAACGGCGCTGTTAGCCTCAGACTTTTCTGCTGAGGGGGCTGGTGGCGGGATTCGGTTTTTACCATCAGGCGATCGCAATCAGGGGGTTCAGTTAGTTAAGATCGTTAAAGGTTCCCGTTCCAGTTTTGGCTATGATTTTGTGCCAATTCCTTGAAGGGTCAAGATTTTACCCCTGCCCCGTCAAATATATTGTATTTTACTTGACACTCCCCGGTCTAAAGACACGGGGTTTTCAGGCTATTTACTTATAACAAGTTTGAATTAATATTGAAATGCCATCTTGCCGTCTCTATCATGGCAGCTTCCCCAGCCAGC
>NZ_JAMZMM010000541.1 GCF_024178385.1 Limnofasciculus baicalensis BBK-W-15
CTGGTAAAGATCCCCGTACCATCCCACTTCAAGAGAAAATGGTACGATGATCGTACAAACGCTACCCCAAAGCGGTAGCGCCCATCTACAGTTAAAATCAAAAAGCCGAGTAAAAGAGTTCTTTTTTACTTCTGAACTCCTATAACTCCTGCAAATCCTGAACTCTTTCTCCATACTGATATGTTAAAAACCATACTTGGCGATCCCAACGCCCGCAAACTAAAAAAATACCAACCCTACGTTGCCGAAGTTAACATCTTAGAAGAAGATATCGAGAAACTCTCTGACGACGAACTCAAAGGTAAAACCGGAGAATTCAAACAGCAACTAGAAAAAGCGACTACCGATCAAGAACGAGCAGACGTATTAGACGATATCTTACCAGAAGCCTTCGCAGTAGTCAGAGAAGCAGGACGGCGAGTTCTAGGAATGCGTCACTTTGATGTACAAGTAATGGGAGGTGTTGTCCTCCACAAAGGACAAATCGCCGAAATGAAGACAGGCGAAGGAAAAACCCTAGTTTCCACCCTCCCCGCCTACCTCAACGCCCTCTCAGGTAGAGGTGTCCATAACGTTACCGTCAACGACTACCTCGCCCGTCGTGACGCAGAATGGATGGGACAACTCCATCGCTTCCTCGGCTTAAGCGTCGGACTGATACAATCTGGCATGGCTCCCTCCGAGCGTCAGCGAAATTACGCCTGCGATATCACCTACGCCACTAACAGTGAATTAGGATTCGACTACCTGCGAGATAACATGGCAACCTCCATGGCAGAAGTAGTGCAACGCCCCTTTAACTACTGCATTATCGACGAAGTAGACTCAGTACTCATCGACGAAGCCCGTACACCCCTAATTATTTCCGGACAAGTGGAGCGCCCTTCCCAAAACTACATGAGGGCGGCGGAAGTAGCGAAACAACTCAAAGCCGAAGAACATTACGAAGTCGATGAAAAAGCTCGCAACGTCATCATGACAGATGAAGGCTTTATCGAAGCCGAAAATATCCTGAAAGTTGGAGATTTATATGACCCAGAAAACCCCTGGGCGCATTATATTTTCAACGCCATTAAAGCCAAAGAATTATTCGTTCCCGATGTTAACTATATTGTCCGAAATGGAGAAGTCGTCATCGTAGATGAATTCACCGGAAGAGTATTGCAAGGAAGACGCTGGAGTGACGGACTTCACCAAGCAATTGAAGCAAAAGAAGACGTGGAAATTCAAAAAGAAACCCAAACTCTAGCCACCATTACCTATCAAAACTTCTTCCTTCTATATCCTAAATTAGCAGGGATGACAGGAACAGCTAAAACAGAAGAATCAGAATTTGAAAAAATCTATAACCTCCAAGTTACCATTATTCCCACCAACCGATCTGCTGGAAGGCGAGACTTATCCGATGTCGTCTACAAAACTGAACCAGCAAAATGGAAAGCAGTTGCCCAAGAATGTGCCGAAATGCACGAAGCAGGACGACCAGTTCTCGTCGGTACAACTAGTGTTGAAAAATCAGAACTCCTTGCCCGTCTTCTCTCCGAATTGGAAGTAAAACACAACCTACTAAACGCCCGCCCAGAAAACGTAGAACGGGAATCAGAAATTATTGCCCAAGCCGGAAGAAAAGGTGCAGTTACGATTGCCACTAACATGGCAGGAAGGGGAACCGATATTATCTTAGGTGGTAACGCTGAGTACATGGCACGATTGAAAGTACGAGAATACTTCATGCCCAAAATCGTGATTCCAGAAGATGAAGAGTCCTTCGTATCGATGGGAATACCAGTAAGTAGTCGCCCGCCCGCTCAAGGTTTTGCCCCTGGAAAGAAAGTAAAAACATGGAAAGCTAGCCCCCAAATATTTCCCACCAAATTATCAAAAGAAACAGAACAACAACTTAAGCAAGCCGTAGATTTTGCTGTTAAAGAGTATGGTGAAAGAAGTCTACCAGAGCTAGAAGCAGAAGATAAAGTCGCTGTCGCAGCAGAAAATGCCCCTACTGATGACCCAGTAATTCAACAAATCCGGGCAATATATAAGGCAATTCGCCAAGAATACGAAGCATTTACCAAACGAGAACATAATGAAGTAATCGAGTGTGGTGGACTTCACGTTATTGGTACTGAGCGTCACGAATCTCGCCGGATTGATAACCAATTGCGGGGACGGGCTGGACGACAAGGTGACCCCGGTTCAACTAAGTTTTTCCTCAGTTTAGAAGATAACTTACTACGGATTTTTGGTGGCGATCGCGTGGCGGGATTAATGGAAGCTTTCCGTGTTGAGGAAGATATGCCCATTGAATCGGGAATGTTAACTCGTTCTCTGGAAGGGGCACAGAAAAAAGTGGAAACTTTCTACTACGATACCCGGAAACAAGTCTTTGAGTATGATGAGGTGATGAATAACCAAAGACGGGCAATTTATGCGGAACGTCGTCGGGTTTTAGAAGGGTTAGATTTGAAAGAACAAGTTGTCCAATATGCGGAAAAAACCATGGATGATATTGTTGATGCTTATGTTAATCCTGAATTGCCTCCAGAAGAGTGGGATGTGGCTAGCATCGTATCAAAAACGCAAGAATTTGTCTATTTACTCCAAGACATGAAACCAGAAGATTTGGATGATATGACAGTAACTGAAATTAAACTATTCTTGCACGAAGAAGTACGGAAAGCCTACGACATCAAAGAAGCCCAAATAGACCAAATTCAACCAGGTTTAATGCGTCAAGCTGAACGGTTTTTTATCCTACAGCAAATTGATACTCTATGGCGGGAACATTTACAGTCAATGGATGCTTTGCGAGAGTCAGTCGGCTTGCGCGGATACGGGCAAAAAGATCCTTTAATTGAGTATAAGCAGGAAGGTTATGAAACTTTCTTGGAAATGATGATTGACATCCGTCGCAATGTGGTGTACTCATTGTTCCAATTCCAGCCGCAAATGCAGCCGCAAGCGGTGTAGGGAGT
>NZ_JAMZMM010000542.1 GCF_024178385.1 Limnofasciculus baicalensis BBK-W-15
AGGGGGGAGAAAGAATACAACCTGCATTTCTTCCTTTCTCGGGATGCTCCCATTGGTTTTGGCTATAGTTAATGGTGGATGGCAGCGGATGCTCCCTTGGTTTTGGCGATAGTTAATGGTAGATGGCAGCGGATGGGTGATTGGTTTTGGCGATAGTTAATGGTGGATGGCAGCGGATTTGCAGTGGTGGTGGATGGCGGTGGAAGGGAATAATGTAACGGATTAGGGAGTGTTTTATTCCATCCAAAAATTGGGGTAGGGGCGAAGCACTTGCGCCAATATATTTGGGTATTACCAATAAAATTACTCCGCAAGTGCTTCGCCCTTCCAGGATTTATGCCAGAAACAACTGTTTAACTTAAATTACCAGGATTTATGCCAAAAACAACTGTTTCACTCAAACTTACCAGATTTATACCAGAAACAACTATTTAACTCAAAATCTAAATTTAGTAACAGTGATAAGATAAGTTATCGGAATTTTCTCTAATTTTAGATTGGCTCAAAAGATGGAAAAACAAAAAAACTACAAAATCATCGGCACAGTAGCGATAGGGCTAACAGTATCCGGGCTATTAGCCGGAGGTATAGTCGCGGCTACCATGAGTGGTACTCTGGAGCGATGGATGGGGAAGGAAAAAACTGAAAATCGATTCAGCCCAAGCAAACAAGATGCCCAATCTACTGTATTACCCCTAGTATCTCAGTCTCCTCAAGCTAGATTATCCCAATTAGAAACTATCGCATCTGGTAATAAATCCCAAGACCAATATCGCGCCCGTTATCTTTTAGCCGCTGACTTAATTGAACAGAAACAAGGTCAAACTGCCTTAAAATGGTTGGAAGGGTTGGAGTCAGACTATCCCATTTTGGCATCTCATATTCTCCTGAAACGTGCCCAAGCTTATACAGTAACGGGAGATAAGGCAAAAGCCCAAGCAGAATGGCTGGAAATACTGAAGAATTATGCCAACGATCCAGTAGCGGCTCATGCACTCTATAATTTAGGTAGTGCTAACCCCGAATACGGGAATAAGGCGATCGCAGAATTCCCCGCTCATCCCGCTACTCAGTCTATAATTAAGGCTCGTCTGAGTAAAAATCCCAATCAATTACCATTACTGCTAATAGTCGCTAAATATAATCCAGACAATCTCGAGACTGGGGCTATTCGCAATACCCTCGTAGAAAAATACGCCTCTCAACTCAAACCAGAAGACTGGGATGCCATCGCCTTTGGCTATTGGCAAACAATGGATTATGCTGAAGGAGCCAAAGCCTATAGTAAAGCAACTCCCACCCCCTTACATGCTTATCGGGCAGGGCGAGGTTATCATCTAAAAGGGAAACGCGATGAAGCAAAACTGGGATACCAACAACTAATTAAAGGATTTCCCGATGCCAAAGAAACAGGATTAGCCTTGCGGCGATTAGCCAGTCTCTCCCCCTCTGAAGAAGCCATCACTTATTTAGATAGAGTAATTAGCAAATTCCCCGATGAAGCCCCAGCCGCTTTAATCGCCAAAGCCGATATTTTAGAAACTTTAGGCAATGCTACCTCTGCCACTCAAGCCCGTCAATCCCTATTAACTCAATATCCTAAATCCGATGCCGCAGCAGAGTATCGGTGGAAAGTAGCACAGAATTATGCCAAACAAGGTAAATTAGCCGAAGCCTGGAAATGGGCACAACCCATTACTATTGAAAATCCCGATAACTCATTAGCACCAGAAGCCGGATTTTGGGTAGGGCGATGGGCAATCCAAATAGGGCGAGAGGCAGATGGCAAAAAAGCCTTTGAACATGTATTAACTAAATATCCATCATCCTTTTATGCCTGGAGAGCAGCCCAAAAATTAGGCTTACCTGTAGGAGACTATACCACAGTTCGGAACCTGACACCAGAGATAGTCAAACCACCCCTAAGATTTATCCCACCAACAGGCTCAGATACCCTCAAAGAATTATATCGATTAGGTCAAAACTATGATACCTGGGCACTTTGGCAAGTAGAATTTAAAAATAGACAAGAAGCAACTGTCGTTGAACAATTTACCGATGGGCTAATTCGCCAAGAAATAGGGGATAATTTGCGAGGAATTAACCAAATCTGGAATCTGAGTCAGCGAGATAAACCAGAAGAAAAACAACAATGGCAAGCCCTTCGTGGGGAACCAGCTTACTGGTATGGTTTATTTCCCTTACCTTATATTGAATCTGTTATCAAATCTGCCAAAGAGCGCCAACTCAATCCATGTTTAGTCATGGGATTAATCCGCCAAGAATCTC
The DNA here is from genome assembly GCF_024178385.1 of Limnofasciculus baicalensis BBK-W-15. GTDB lineage: Bacteria > Cyanobacteriota > Cyanobacteriia > Cyanobacteriales > Coleofasciculaceae > Limnofasciculus > Limnofasciculus baicalensis. The sequence goes on from NZ_JAMZMM010000542.1 coordinate 2,290, forward strand.
GATTTGAAAGCAAAATTGAATCTTCAGCAGGGGCGTTAGGTTTAATGCAGGTGATGCCAGCAACAGGTAAATGGGTGGCAGAGAAAATTCAGCTCAAAGACTATAAATTAACTAATCCTAGCGATAATATTAATTTGGGTACTTGGTATCTGGCTCATACTCATGATGAGTATAATAATAATACTCTATTAGCTGTTGCTAGTTATAATGCTGGACCAGGTAATGTGGCGAGTTGGATTAGTAAATATGGGTTTAGCGATCCAGATGGATTTATAGAGAAAATTCCTTTTGCGGAAACTAAAGGGTATGTAGAGTCAGTTTTAGAAAATTATTGGAATTATCTACGGTTGTATAATCCAGAGATTAATCAGGCTTTGAGCAAGTATTCTGCTTCTGAGTAGTTTGGGGTGGGGGTGATAGTTATTGGAATTCTTTGTTGGGGGGAAGATATTTTTTTTACGCATAGACGCGCAGCGGCTGGGAGCATCCCACTTTGGAAGAAATGCAGGTTGTATTCTTGCTCCCCCCTTTGACAAGCAGGGCTGTTTCATTCTCCCACAGCAACAGGTTAAAACCTGTTGCTACACAGGCTTTACCGCCCTTCGGCGGTTCAACTTATTTGTTAATCAGCTAATGCAAAACTTGCTAACCTGCGAAGGCAGGTTTTGTCTGTGTAGCGACAG
>NZ_JAMZMM010000108.1 GCF_024178385.1 Limnofasciculus baicalensis BBK-W-15
CCCCATTCGCCATTCCCTGTTATCCGTCAGGGAAAAATAACGCCCACCTTACCGGATTCCCATTTCAGGTATTTATTCATAACACGGTTGTAAATTTCTGAATCTACAAACCGGGCTAACCAATCATGTAAATGCGGTAATTGCTGTTCGTTAAACCAATCTAAATCCGTATGAGCAAATTGACGAATAAACGGCGCGATCGCCATATCAGCTAAAGCCACACTATTACCAAATAAATATCTGGTTTTGCTTAACTGTTGGTTTAGTCTTTCCAGATATAAATAACCTTCATTCCGATGGACAATTCCATCAGTATCTTCGTAACGGTTAGGATATTTATAACGATCCAGATGATATTTAAACCCACGATCGCATTGAGAGATTAATTCCAGCATTGCCGCCAGATTTCCTTCTTCTGGCATTAACCATTTTTCCGGATCGTGTTGTGCCAAAGCCCACAACATAATATCGATACTTTCATCTATGACACGCCCATTGAGATCGATCAATACTGGAACCGTACCTTTTGGGGATACAGCCAACATTTCCTGTGGTTTATCACGCAAAACAACTTCCCGTAACTCACAGACGCAATTGCTCACAACTAACGCCAAACGTGCCCGCATCGCATAAGGACAGCGGCGGAAGGAATATAAAATTGGGTATGATGCTGTAATGGGATTAACTTGTTGTCTCATAAGGTTTTTCCTGGGAATTGTAACTAGCGCCGATATGTATTTGGTTGCGAAGATTTGCCAACTCAACCTGACGTTGCCTCTCAGAAAATCCTTTTTTTTGCGCTTCAGTTTTTGTGCCATGACAATGAGGACAACTCACGCCAAGCACAAATAATTCAGAGGCCATTTCTTCCTTACTAATCGGGTGGCGACAAGCACGACAAAGTTCATATTCACCAGGCTTTAGCCCATGACTAACTGAAACTCGCTCATCAAAGACAAAACATTCACCTTCCCAACGACTTTCTGCTTCGGGTACTGTTTCCAAATACTTCAAAATTCCACCTTCCAGGTGATAGACTTCGGCAAAACCTTGACTGCGCAAGAATGCAGTAGATTTCTCGCACCGAATCCCACCTGTGCAAAACATTGCTACCTTTGGTTTCTCTCGTAAGGCAGTTTCTTTTCGTACCCATTCAGGTAACTCTGAGAAACTTGTTGTTTTGGGATTAATCGCTCCTTTAAAAGTACCAATAGATACTTCATAGTCGTTCCTCACATCAACTACAACCACATCGGGATTATCAAGCAATTTATTCCAATCCTCCGGCTTAACATACTTACCAGCCATCTGACTTGGATTAATATCTGGTATTCCCATAGTGACGATTTCCCGCTTCAAACGTACCTTCATTCGGTAAAATGGTAGTTTGTCTGAAAAAGATTCTTTGTGAGTCAAATCAGCTAAACGCGGATCGCGACGCAGGAATGCTAGGACTTCATAGACATTTTCTGGTGAGCCAGCAATTGTACCATTGATGCCCTCTTTAGCTAGGAGGATAGTACCTTTTACCTTGTTGTCGTTGCAGCAGGCGAGGATTGGTGCTTTGAGAGCCGCAAAATCCGATAACTCGACGAACTTATATAATGCAGCGGTTAAGAAATAAGCCATTTATATTTTACCGTTTTCGATCGAGAAGGAAGGTTAAAGATCATCATAGCGAAGGATCGGCATGTTACATTATTATGTCTTAGGTCGCTACACTGCATATAGTTGTCATGGTGCGTTAGCAAAGCGTAACACTCCTTACATATAGATATTTTGCTACAGAATTACAGAATTACAGAATTTTCGTTACTGCTATAGATATTGGTGGCGACTCGCCCCTACAACCCCTACAGATATTAAAACAATCCCCTACAGATATTGGGGCGATAGGGGTGACGGGAGGATGTCAAGTTCGTATGACTGCGTATGACTGCGTATTACGAATTAGCAGATTTAGTACAACCCTCGGTATGACTTCCGTATGACGAAGAGTTCTTTAACCTAGCTTTAGTAACTGCTGCGGTAGATTTATTTTGCTTTCAAGTTGGCTGGAAATCCCAGTATATCTTGAACGCAAACAATTCAAACAATCATCCATAGCAGAGACTGTTAGTCCCCTCTGATTCCTAGTCAGTTAAGCAATATTCAATCTCTTCAGTAATTACTCACAGAGATAAAAATCCGTTGAATCTCTAATGCCAAGCCCTAATTCCATAGGGTTTGATTGATACAGAAAGAAGGCAAAGCCAATGCTGCAGCACTCCGGCAAACCCTCTAGCAGTCACGAGACTGTAAGACAGATACCTCGGTAAAGTGAAGTCCTTTTATTTTCTAGAGTCACCAAGGAAAATGACAAAAAAATCTAGCAGCAAACTCAAACGGAATTATTATCAGCCCTTAATCGCAGCAGCTTTGGCAGCAAGTAGCGCCTTCCATCTCGTTGGACCAGTATTAGCTTTTGGTACAGCAGCGGGTCAATCGATCAGTAATACAGCAACGGCTACTTACGAAGACCCAAATAATCCTAATGTACCAATTAATGCAACTTCTAATACAGTAACAGTCACAGTTGCAGAAGTTGCTGGTATTACAGTAACAGCTTCTGGCACTTCACTGGGTACTGATGCTGACAGCAATGGCAAGGTTAGCGTTAACGACATTCTCAACTACACCTACACTATCACCAACGTCGGTAACGATCCTACCAAATTCCGGATTCCTAACCTGGCGGAAGTAACTGGACCTGGTACAGTTAGCGGTAACTTACAAATCAGCACTGACGGTGGTGTAAGTTGGACTGATATTAGTGGTAGTGAAATTATTACTAACTCGATACCATCTGGTGGCTCAGTGATGGTAAGGGTTCCAGTTAAGGTTACTCCTGGTGCTAAAGATAACGACATTATTAATGTCACCTTGGGCGACACTCCTGGCGATGCGCAAAACCAACTTCGCAATCCTAATGGTGGTGACGTATATACAGTAGATAATACAGGTACACAAAACGGTGATATTGCAGGGGACCCAGTGAATGGAGTTCGTGAAGCAAGTGTCACGCAGAAAGCTACAGTATCTGCATCTTTGAAGAATTATGCTTTAGCCAGTATTCTCAAGACTCGCGGTAACTACGATAATGGTGGAACTTCTGCCATTACTGATGATAAGCTGACTTACAATTTAAGTCTCAAGGTAGCAGCAACTGATCCCACCGGGAATAATTTCAATCCTGCACCATTAGTGGGTACAGAGATTAGTGTTAATAGCGCAAATGTTTCTCGGATTTTGGTATCTGATGCGATTCCCAAGGATACGGAGTTAGCAGTAGCACCGACACCACCTCCGGGTTGGCAAGTTGTTTATACTACTGATGCCGTGACTACCACTGCACTAGATGCTAACTGGACAACAACCGCACCTGCAAATCTGGCAACAGTTACTCGGATTGGTTTTATTAACAATTCAGCTATCGTGACTGCCGTTGCACCGGGTGAAACTGTTAACGGTTTCTCGGTACAGGTTAAGGTTAAATCTTCGGTGGTGGCAACATCTTTAGATGTGGCAAATATCGCTCAATTGTTAGGTCAAACCTCCGGTGTCCCAACGACAGATACTAACAACGACGGCACTCCTGATAACCTGATTTACGATGAATCTGGTGACCAAAATCCCAGTAACTTTAATGGTTCAACACCTCCAGGTACAGATACCAACAGCGACGGAATTCCCGATACTAATCCTCCTGTAGCTGATGGTTATGTAAACGATCCTGCTGACTTAGGCACAATTGGTACTGACAGCGGTAATAATAACACTGGTACTGGTACAGGTGGTGAAGCTAACCTATTTACCGTGCAGCAACCTGTAGCTTCATCAGTACAAACTGGTCCAGATGGTGCGCCAGATGCGATTGGTCCTACCAATAATAATGATGACTTTACTAATAAGTCTTCACTGGTTCCCGCAGGAACTAAACCTGGTACAACTATAGATCCAGCGGCTGTAGGGTTCACCAATACGGTTAAGAATAGTGGGACAGATGCAGGTCTTTTGACACTAACACCAAAAGCACCAGCAACAGCTACTGACTTACCTGCAAATACTACCGTTACTATTACCTACGCTAGCAGTTCAGCGACTTACATTTACGATGGCGCAGGTACATTTACCTTACAACCAGGTAACTTACCAATTACAATTGCCAACTTCGATCCTAATGAAGTTCTCAACTACGGTGTTGAAGTTAACCTACCATCTGGTACACCACTTTCTACGGATTTAACTCGTGGAGATAAAGGCTTCCCAGTACCCATTGAAGCGGCAATTGACCTCTATACCACAGACACCAATGCTGATGGTATCAAAGATACTGGAAATGATGGAACAACCGATGCGACTAATACCACAATTGACCGAGTTTATACAGGCTTCTTGAAACTATTGAAAGAGTCTCGTGTTCTACCAGGAACCGGTCCAGCGGTACTGTCTGGTCAAAATCTGTTCAGCATCGATCCAAAAACACCTTCCCCTGGAAATATTCTGGAGTATCGGATTAACTACACCAACATTTCTACACCTCAAGCTGGCACTGGTAACGTTATTTTGAAAGCCAACGATGTAGTAATTACAGAAGATGGTACTCAAAATGGAAATAACTGGGCACTTGATAACGATACTAACGGTGCAATTGATACCAGTAATATCGTGGGTACAGCGAAAGATTCTGGCGCTTCAACGATTACTTTCTTTAGCGGTAACCCAGCTACGAAAGCTTCTGTAGACCAAACTGGAACCACTGTTGATACAGATGTCACCAAGTACATTAATACTGTAATCGGTGACGTTGCACCAGGTGAAGCGCGGAACTTCTTGTTCCAACGCCAAGTTGAATCTACGAATGCAACTGGTACGCCTAATAATCCAGTAGCACCGTAAAGAGGGAGTAGGGAGTAGGGAGTAGGGAATCGCAATTAGCAATTAGCAATTAGCAATCAGCAATTAGCAATTAGCGATTCCCCCTTTCTCCCATCAAAAATTACACATCACTATTGTCCTAAATTTAACGAGGTTATTTCCATGAAACGTCTGTCTGTTAGTTTAAGCGCCATTGCACTAATCGCGGCAATTCCTTTACTCGGTGGCACACCTGTTCTCGCTAGTTTGCAAAAAGCCGGAGAATCGATTGTTCAAACCCTGACTCGTCCCCAAGTTAAGTTGAATTTAGGTGCTGAGAAACAGGTAGTTGCCCAAGATCAAAGTGGAAAAGAACAAGTATCTTGGAAATCTTTAGAAGGTAACGCTGTTGTTCAACCAGGAAACATATTACGTTATACCGTAAGTAGCGAAAATGCTGGTGATGTTCCTGCGAAAAACCTAACAGTGACTCAACCGATTCCTCAGCAAATGGCTTATGTTTTGGGTTCGGCTACTAATAGCAATGGAGCCAAAATGACCTACAGTATCGATAACGGCAAAAACTTTGTGGAAAACCCCACAATTCAGGTCAAACTTGCTAACGGAAAAGTCGAAACTCGCCCTGCACCTGCTGAAGCTTATACACATGTTCGCTGGCGTTTTGGTAAATCAATTGACCCGACTACGGGAGTGAAAGCTGCCTACGAAGTGAAGGTGAAGTAGAAGGTTGCAAAAACCCGCCAGTGGTTTAAACTACTGGCTAATAGCTAAAGTCCGTTAAAACGGAATGAAACTACCACCAAAAGTCGGTTTTAACTGACTTTAGCTATAAGACAGGGAATTTATTCCCTGGCGGGTTATAAAAATAATTAACAATCTTACAATCAATCTTTACACAAATAAATAAAACTAATATTCAGACAATTTACTGACCTGAATATAGGAGTCTTATTGTACATTTTTCTAACCCATCCTCCCCTTGCTCCCAGGAGATAAGCCAGAGTGACACCGCGAAAACGAAAACGAAGTTATCCCGATAATAAATGGTTCCAGTGCCTCACCACTACCGTTTTAATTGGCACTATCTTGAACCATTCTACCGCTACTATCGCTCAAGTTCAAGAGACAAAAAGCCTTCAAATTACCAACCAAGCTAGCTACAGCTATAGCAATACTTTCGGTAGAGGAAAACGGGTATTTGAAAGCACCACTAATCAAATATCAGTTACCCCCATTCCCTTAGTCGATCCCTTCGGACAGATATTAGGTTGTAATGGAGAACCATTGCCAGACTATACCGGATTTACAGTTGGTTTATACGAACCAAATTCTAGCGATCTAACTGGAACCGAATTGGGGAGATTGGTAACTTTGACCCCGACAGAATTACCCGATATTCAGGGTAATAATATCCCTGGTGGAAAACAACCAAATATTCAAAATATTAACCCTTATCCCCTGACAAATACTAATAAAGGACTCTACAATTTCCTCTTCGATCCGAACAAGGGTCAAACTAATGCTGGAAAGACTTACATTTTAGTCATTAATCCACCAGCAAACTCAATCTACCAACAGCGGCGAGTCAAGATTGATATTGTAGAAAGTACGGGTGCAATTAATAATAGCGTTATCCGCTATATTGCCACATCTTTAGATGGTCAACCTATCAGTAGCACAGGTGAGACTAGGGTTGAAAATCAGGTAGTTTTTGTTCCTAATGCGGAAACTGTTGGACTAGATTTATTAGCATTTCAGTTCACCACACTAATGTGTGAGCCTAATCAAATTTCGATTGTTAAAACAGGCGATCGCGTAGCGGCTCAACCGGGAGATGTAGTTATCTATCGCCTCACATTAAGGAATAAGAGTGATGCTAATTTAAAGACGTTAGTAGTAACAGATTCTCTCCCGCTAGGATTTCAATTTGTAGACAAGTCTGTGCGAGGCGAATTTAAAGGTCAGTCTGTCAATGTTTCTGTTGAAGGAAATGGTCGAACGATAACATTCCGCACTGATACTTCAATCCCTCCTGACGGAGTTCTTAATATTGCTTATGCTGCTGAACTTACCCCAGATTCGCGGCGCGGCTCCGGAAAAAATTCGGCAATTGTGCAAGGGCAACGAGGGGATAATGGCTTCAAAGTTAAAGATGGTCCAGCGACTTATCAACTAAAGATTGAGCCGGGAATTATTTCTGATTGCGGTACTTTAATTGGTCGGGTTTTTGTCGATAAAAACTTTGATGGGGAGCAGCAATCTGGCGAGCCTGGGGTTCCCAATGCGGTAATTTTTATGGAAGATGGAAACCGCATTACAACCGATCCAAATGGTTTATTTTCTGTCGCTAATGTTTTGCCTGGAAATCATACAGGTGTCCTCGATCTTAGTAGTCTTCCTGGTTACACTTTAGCCCCTAATAACTATTTCAGCGAACGGAATAGTCAATCCAGACTGGTGCGTTTAGAACCAGGTGGTTTAGCCCGGATGAATTTTGCAGTCACACCTACCTCCCAAGAGCAAAATCAATGAAACCGATAAAACACAATAATATAGCTTTTAAACTAAAGCTATTAGGAGCTATTGCTGGTAATTTTAGTCTTATTTTGTATCCGGGTGTGGCTCATGCAGAATCTTCTATTGATGTACAAATTTCTTCTCCTTTACAATCCTACAGTGGAATTAATTCCACCTCTGAGAGTGAAAGTTTGTCCCGAAGTGGAATTAATTCCACGTCTAATAGCGAAAGTCCATTAAAATGGACTGAAAATATTGCTGAATCAAAACTTAGTCCTCTTGAAAGTACTTCAGTTATTAGTCAGGGAATTGATTCCCTGACGAGTGAAAACTCAGATGGACAATCCAAACAGGAAACGCCTACAACTGAAAGCCAAATCAAAATTCTCTCTCCCACCATTAACTCGGTATTAGATGTCCCTGCAACTAGTATCATTTTGCAATACCCAGAGGGAACGGAAATTGAACTTAAAGTTAATGGTAAAATAGTAGATTCTTCCCTGATTGGTCGTACAGAAACTGATTCTAAAACTAATTTAATCACCCAAACTTGGTATGGTGTTTCCCTCCAAGAAGGGGACAATACAATTACTGCTAGTATTGCGGGATCTGCCACGCCTATTGCTTCTGTACAAGCACAGGTACGGGGTGCGATCGCAAAATTAACTCTGGAAACAAAAGAAGCAAGAATTCCCGCTGATGGACGTTCTACTGCTACAGTAATTGGTCAATTATTAGATGAAAATGGTAACCTTTCTAATCGGGATGGTATTATTACTTTAGCTGCAACTTCTGGGGAGTTTGAAGGTACAGATTACGATTCGGATCAACCGGGATTTCAGGTAGAGGCGAAAAAAGGTGAATTTACGGCAATTTTGCGATCGCCTCTTCAAGCTGAAACTGCCACAATTCGCGCTACTACGCCTGAGTTAGAAGCTTTTACCCAACTCCAATTTGAAACTGCATTGCGCCCTAGTTTAATGACGGGGGTGCTTAATTTCCGAATTGGTGCTAGGGGTACTGATTATTTCAGTAGTTTTAAAGATTTCCTCCCGGCTGACCAAAATAATGATACTAAATTAAATGTTAATGGGGCAGTTTTTGCTACGGGTGCAATTGGTGAATGGTTATTTACTGGGGCATATAATAGCGAGCGTCCCCTTAATTTAGACTGTAATTGCGATAACCGTCTTTTTCGCAGTTACCAAGCATCTGAACAAAATTATCCCATTTATGGAGATAGTTCTAAAACTGAAGTTACTACTCCTTCTACTGACCAAGTTTATGCCCGTTTAGAACGTTCTTCCCACGTAACTAATGCTAGTCCAGATTATGTAATGTGGGGAGATTACAATACTAATGAATTTGCGACGAGATCCCAAGAGTTTACCTCGATTACTCGCCAACTTCACGGTTTTAAGGGCAATTATAATTTAGGAAATCTCCAACTTAGTGCTTTTTACGGTAATAATGTGGAAGGTTTCCAAAGAGATACTGTTGCTCCCGATGGCACTAGTGGTTACTATTTCTTATCGCGTCGATTACTTGTACCAGGAAGTGAAGATGTATTTGTAGAATTGGAGGAATTAAATCGACCAGGTACTGTTTTGCAACGGGAACGTCTCACTCGCGGACCAGATTATGAAATTGATTACGATAGAGGTACTTTATTATTCCGGGAACCTTTATTACGGACAGATGTAGATCGAGATGGCAATATTTTAGTCCGACGAATTGTCACTACTTATCAGTTTGAAAGTCAAGGAGAAAATACTAATATTTATGGCGGTAGATTTCGATATCACTTATCGCGAGAACTGAATCATGAGAGTTGGATTGGTGGTACTTATTTACGAGAAGATAAGGGAGGTAGGGATTTTGAATTATACGGGGCAGATGCACTAATTTCTTTGGGAGGTAAAGGTAACCTGATTGCAGAATATGCTCATTCTAGTAATAATTCTACTGAGTTAGGAGTTGTGAGTGGTTCAGCTTATCGGGTGGAATTGCAAGGACAAATTACTCCAGGATTAAATGGACGTGCTTATTATCGTTCTGCGGATACTGGTTTTGCTAATAATGCTACAGTAAGTTTTGTTCCTGGTCAAACTAGATATGGCGCACAATTACAAGCGCGTATTGCCGATAGGACTAATTTACGAGTGCAATATGATCGTGAAGATAATAATGGAATTGCACCTGAAGTTTCAACTAATTTTGTCGATTTATTTGACCCCAGACTCGATCCAATTCCCGGTACTAAGCTTGATAACTCATTAACTACAATTTCTGCTGGAATTGAACAGCGGATTGGGAAGGCGACTTTGGGTTTAGATTGGATTTATCGGGATAGAGAAGATAGGATAAGTGGATTAAATGGGACATCTAGCCAATTGCGATCGCGTTTTAGTATCCCTATTACCAATAATCTCACATTCCGCGCCCAAAATGAACTAACTCTTTCCTCAGAAGTCGATTCTGTTTATTCAGATAGAACGTTATTAGGATTAGATTGGCAAGTTCATCCTGGCATCACAGTCGGTTTAGCCCAACAATGGTTTACTCGCGGACAATATGCAGGTCAATCTATTACTAGTTTAGATGTCAAAGGTGACTATAATCTCACTCGCAATACCACCCTTACCAGCCGTTTCTCTATTTTAGGTGGCGCTAATGGAATGACGGGAGAAGGTGCAGTAGGTTTAAAACATATCTGGACAATTTCTCCGGGATTAAAACTAGATTTAGCTTACGAACATGTATTTGGTGATTTCTTTGGTAATACTGCTGCTGGTAAACAATTTCCTCAACCCTATGCTTACGGGCAAAGTGCATCGGCTTTAGGATTTGGGGATGGAGATAGTTATAGTATTGGTTTATCTTACAGCAACGATCCTAATTTTAAAGCCAGCGCTCGTTTTGAACATCGGAGTTCATCCCAAGGTAGTAATACGGTAATTTCTGGATCAGCTTTAGGTAAAATTTCACCAGCTTTAACTGCTTTAGTTAGCTATAACCAAGCCAACTCAGCTAATCAAACACTCAACGATTTAGGAGATACGATTAACCTGAGAGTTGGTTTAGCTTATCGAGATCCTAATGATGACAAATTTAATGCCCTATTGCGGTACGAATATCGCAAAAATCCTGCCACAATTCCCAATACCATTTTACTAGGAAGCGGTACTGGTTCGGAATCTCAGCTCTTCGCTGCTGAAGCAATTTATGCACCCAGTTGGCGATGGGAATTCTATGGAAAATATGCCCTACGCCACAGTACCACTTACCTTGCTAACGATTTAGTTGGCAAAAGTACAGTTTCCTTAGCTCAATTAAGAGCAACTTATCGCTTAGGTTATAAGTGGGATTTAGTCGGAGAAGCCAGATGGATTTCTCAGCCTTCAGCGGATTATAGTGAAACTGCTTTCTTAATTGAAACTGGTTATTATCTAACTCCAAATTTGCGTTTAGCGGCGGGATATTCTTTTGGTAGAATTGAGGATAATGATTTCAGTGGTTCTCGTTCCGCTGGTGGTTTTTATGCGGGGTTGACGGTTAAGTTAAATGATTTATTGGGTGCATTTGGCGGTTTTGGACGGCAAAAAGCTACACCTCCTCAACAACAAGAATCTAGCGTTGAACCTGTGGCAGAAGTTAAGGAAACTGAGGAATCTGGAAACCAAGTAAATCCTGAATTAGTTCCGAATCAAGAATCTACTCAACAGTAAGACAGGAGAAGTATGGAGTTGATTTTTTGTTGAGATTTATTGGGGTTTTTCCTTGGATGAAGGGGAGTTTTTTTTAACGCAAAGAGCGCAAAGGAAGGAGGGGATGTTGATTCTGGCGATAATGGTGTTAAATACTAATTTATTGAAGTGATGATTATGAAAGTAAAGTATCTCAAGTCAGTTTTGGTGGTGTTATTGGATCTTACTCTATTGAGTGGGCTGCGTCTATCTTTAGTCGCCGCTGCACCAATACAAATGACAGAATCTAATCCACACCAAGTTACCAACTATAGAGTCATCGTAAATAGTAACCAAGATGGAATAGTACAACCTGATGAGAACTTAACCTTAAGAGAAGCTATTGAAATCGTCAATGGAACATTGCTATTAAATCAGCTAAGTGAAGAGGAAAAATATCAGGTTTCCTCTCTCGATCTGGATACACCTTCCCAAATTAATTTTAATTTACCAGCAACAAATACTACTATTCGCCTAGTTACTCTATTACCACCCTTAGCCAGCCCAGGATTAGTAGTAGATGGAACTACTCAACCCGGTTACGATCCGATGCGGTTTACTAAAGAAGAAATCCCCATTCATACCCCTGTTGTAGAGATTACTTCAGCCCAGGAAGTGGAGGTATTGCGAGGCTTAACAATTGTGGCAGATGGAGTCACAATTCGGGGTTTGAGTCTCTATGGTTTTACAGGTAAATTTAATACAACTGCCACTATTCCACCAGGAGATATTTTTATAGATACAAATACTTCATCCGAAAGGAATAGGGAAGATCGAACACCAAACAAAATCCCCCCCACTCCCCACTCCCCAAAAAATATCGTAATTGAAGATAACTGGATTGGTGTTCCTTCTGAAAATCCAGCATCAGCAAAGACTTCCGGATTCGGGGTATCGATTTTCAACAGTCAGGGAACAGCAATCCGGCGAAATTGGATTGCTAATCATACTGGAAGTGGAGTAATTACTTCAGTTGATGCTCAGGATTTACAAGTGGAATATAATGTAATTTCTAATAACGGTAATGGGGGAATGCCGGATGCTATTCGTCTGGAAGGTAACATCGATAATACTCAAATATCCTCAAATCTAATTGAAGATAATGGAGGTAGTGCCGTATTTTTATTTAAGCCAGAGGGTGCGGTGACGATTCAGAATAATCAAATTAAAAATAACGGTACTCGTTTGCGTCGTGCTGCTATTTATTTGATGGGGAACGATCATCAAGTTATTGATAATCAAATTAGCAAACACCATGGTCCAGGTGTGGTGGTGGCCGCATTTCCATCAAGCAATGGTAATATTATTCAAAATAATCGATTTTCTGGATTGGAAGGACTCAGTATCGATCTAATAACTCGCGATAATACTGATACCAGAGATTATCAAGTGGGAGACGGGCAAAACCCACCTCGTAATTCTAATCAACGCCGTCAAGATACAGGGAATGGAGCAATTAATACTCCTCAATTTCTTAGCCCTGAGTTGATCGTTCTAAATGGGAAAGTTAATATCGATGGTATGGCAGATCCCGGTTCCCAAGTTGATATTTATCGAGTTACGGCACAGACAGATTTAAGCGAACAGATTGCCACAGTGACGACAGATGAAAAAGGACGATTTAGCCTGAGTCTTAGTAATTTACAGCCTGGAGAGCGAATAAGTGCGATAGCAACCGATTCCAAATATGGCACGTCTGAAGCTGCTGCCAGTGCGGTGGTGCGCTTGTTGGAGTAGAGGAAATTACGGAGATTCTCGGTAGCCAAATCAGTAAATTCCGCGATCGCACTTAGAGATTAATCTTTGGTGACAAGGAATTATGAAGTGGCGAAGACTGAGGCATTTAAGACGAGCGAGTAATTTAACTGATACTGAATGTAATCAAATGAAATCTTTATTTAAGAATGTAAAAGCAATCGCCGATACAGATATACATAGTACGGCACAGCGAATTCGTGTTGGCATAGTTGGGACAACAGGAATCCTGAGTCTATTTGCTGGAATCAACGTGGCAATCCCCCCAAAAGTTGCCGCACAAACTACACCAGCCTACTGTTCCATTTTGTATGGGATTGATAATACAGGAACCACCTTCAGCAAAATCTACAATGTCGATGTCACTAATGCTCATTACAATGCTGCCACAGCTAATAGTGGCGCAACAGCTACTAATACTTTATTCCTGAGTGCAGCCGCAGCACTAGAACCCAGTACAGGTAAATTATTTTATATATCTCGTGATACGTCTGGCACCAAGATTGCTTACTGGAATCCTGTCACCAATACTCATACACAACTTGCACAAACATTCAACGCTGGCTCTATAGTAGTTCGAGCTGCTTTTTCTCCCAGTGGTCGATTATTTGTAGCTACTAGCAACACTATCTTTGAAATCAATCCCACAACTGGTGCATTAATAAGTAGCAAGGCTTTATCTGGCGTTGGTGGGGCAATTGGAAATGGAGATATGGCTTTTGACGGGAATAATATACTATTCCTAGCTTCCGATGAATACTTGTACACAATCGACATCGATACACTCTCCAGTGCATCACCTGCTAGCCTTCTCGCCACAGCCCCATCAGGCACAACGTTTAATAGTTTGGGATTCAAACCAGATGGTAAGCTTTATGCCTTTGCCAGCAGTAACAAGACGATGTATGAAATCAACACTAATACTGGTAACCTTACTACAATAGGAACAATTGTGTTTAATCCTACGACAGGTGCCACTGTAGTAGGTACAGACTATGCAAGTTGTGCTGCGCCTATCCCCGATCTTCAATCTACTAAAACCTACACTAAGATAAGTGGTAGTGCAGGGACTGATATTCTACCCGGAGATGTGGTGGAATACACGGTGACGATCCCTAATACAGGAAATGTCCCTGCGACTAAGGTTAGCTTCAAAGATCCGATTCCGGCGGGTACTACCTATGTGGTGGGGAGTACCAAGATGAATGGTGTCACGGTTGCAGATGCTGCGGGGTCAACATTTCCCTTTGCCACTGGTGCGGCAATTCAATCATCAGGTCTCAATTCTGGGGTTGTTGGTACGGGTAACACTTACCAGGTTACGATCAAATATCGAATCAAGGTCAATACCGTCAGCCCACCTGCTACTGTTATTAATCAAGGAAACATTTTCTACTTGGGAGTTCCGATAGGCGGCGATCCTACGGACGATCCTGGTACGCCAACTCCGGACGATCCCACTATAACTGTAATCTCTATTCCAATTAATATTTCTGGTAAGGTTTGGAAAGACGCAGATGGTTCTGCGAACAATAGCTTTACCAATATTAATACTGGCACTGAAACAGGCACAAATGGAGGGGGATTGAATGCCATATTAATTAACGCATCCGGTAATGTCATTGCCACCACACCTGTTTCTGCCGATGGCACCTACACTTTCAGCAGTGTTGCTGTCAATCAAAACAATGTCACGATTCGCCTGAGTACTACCGCCGGGACAGTTGGTTCTGCTGCACCTGCTGCATCGCTTCCAGCCGGGTGGACGAATACCAGCCCACTAACCACAGCTACCTTTAATATTGCGACAACAAACATTACCAGCAAAGACTTTGGTATTGAGCAGTTGCCGAATACGGATAATAAGACTGGATCTTCCCAAACCAATCCAGGTGGCACAACTACAGTCCAAGTTCCATCATTATCCGGTTCTGACCCCGAAGATAGTACCTTGGGTACTGGCAACACCTTCATCATTAAAACTCTGCCCACGAATGGCAAACTTTACTACAACGGTACTCAGATTACCACCACAAATTTTGCAATCCCCAGCTACGACCCCACTAAACTGACAGTGGACCCAGATGATGGGGCAATTACAGTCAGCTTTACCTATGCGGCTTTGGATGCGGCGGGTAAGGAAGACCCAACTCCTGCAACGGTATCCATACCATTTACAGCACCTCTCTTCAGTATCTCCGGTACTCTCTATCAAGACAGTGATGGTGGAGATGATTTAGACATTGGTGAACCAACCTTACCTGCTAATGTTACGGTCAAACTATTAGATAGTACTGGCACAACTACTATCGCCACCACAACTACTAATGCTACTGGTCAATATACCTTCACAAATGTTACCAACGGCAACTATAAAATCCAAGTCGATACTACTGATACAGATATCCCGACTGGATTTACTTTAGGTACAGCTAATAATCTAGCAGTTACTGTTTCTGGTAGTGCGATTACAAATCAAAACTTCGGCTTTGATATAGCTGCTGGTTTCTGTAATGTGGGAGGTGGAACATCAGATCCAACCATTCAACCTTACATCAGTACAGAAGTTGGTAATACTTCCACTGCAGGTTCCATTCCCAGCAATTTGCGATCGCTAACAGATCAACTGGATGACACTTGGCGTACCGCTGCGGGTGGTTCCGCCACAGGAACCGTAGAACCTTGGTTCGGTAAAAATTCTGCACCCGGTAGTGCCACCAGCTTTACCTACAAGCAACCCAACAGTAATACAGCAATTGCTACCACCGTCGAGTCTGTTCAAGTTCCCTTCACAACCGCTGCTACCTGTAATGGAGGGAATGCCACAGGTTCAGGTTTTGCCCTAGCCTTCGGTGACTCCTTGCAAGATAGTTCTCCTCGCCCTGCCAGCCTTTATAATACAGCAGATGAACCTGGCTTCTGGAATCACACTGGGGGTAGTAGCGATAGCAAACGCAACGCCGTGCGATTCACCTTTGCCCAACCTATAAAATCCTTTGGGGCATGGTTTGGCGATTTAGAAACCAGAACCCAAAGTGGTGGCGCACCTGCTTATTTGCGCTTGCTGGATGCTAGTGGTAATCGAATTGGACAAGATATTGCGATCGCTCCACAAACACTGGATAATGGCACTACTGCTACTCCTAATCCCCAACCCCTCAATCAAACCAACTGTAGTACTGGCGCTACCTCCCAATTAGGCTGTGGAAACAATACTAGTCGCTGGGTAGGATTTGTTGATACGAATGCCAGCGCGAGGATTAAACAAGTATTGGTAATTGTGGGTGATGATGATGATACAGGAAATGGTGATACTGAACGCCTCAGCTTTATTGGCTCTAATTTTATCCCCATCGCCTCTAACCCAAATATCCTCCTCGTAAAACGGATTACCGCTATTAACGGAGTTCCTTTCAATCAATTTATTGACGATCCCAATTCCACAAATGATAATGACCCCAAATGGCCTACTCCTGCTAATACTTACTTACGAGGAGTAATTGATGGCGGAGTTGTTAAGCCTGGAGATGAATTAGAATACACTATCTATTTCCTTTCCAGAGGAGATGGCGCAGCCACAAATGTCAGTGTCTGCGATTTAGTTCCCAGTAATACCACCTTCCTACCCACCGCCTTTAACAGTTTGACACCTACAGATGGCAGTCTAGCCGGAGCCAATTTAGGGATATCACTTGCACTAGATTCTGCCAATTTACCTACAAATCCTAATCTTTATTTGAGTAATGTTGCTGATACCGACAGAGGACAATTCTTCGCACCAGGAAGCACACCACCTGTAAGTTGTTCCGGGAGTAATAATAATGGAGCGGTTGTAGTGAATATTGTCAAGAAACCCAATGCTTTACCGAATGCAACTGCTGCTGGGACACCGACTAATTCCTATGGGTTTATTCGGTTTAGGGCTGTGGTTAAATAATAGGGAAAACCTAACCCCCCAGCCCCCTTCCCTACTAGGGAAGGCAGGGCTGTTTCATTCTCGGTTGAGAAATTGGGGGGTGATAAATTGGGGGGCAGGGGGCAGGGGAGAAG
>NZ_JAMZMM010000010.1 GCF_024178385.1 Limnofasciculus baicalensis BBK-W-15
TGTTAGAGAGCGTGGATTCTCAGCGATGAGGATCAGAATCCCCCGCATTCATGCGTGGGGTTCTTCAAAAAGGTGGTAATCTGGAAATAAAACCCAGCGCGGGCGTATCTGATACGCCCAAACCCTAATGACAAAAAGAACAACCTAACTACGCTAAAGATTTGTGAATTTCGCTTCAAAAGTCAGTTTGACAAAGAAAAAGAAAAGGCATCTATCATACTCAAAGTTAATCCCAAGGGGGGAGAGTAATTGTGACAATTATTCAATCAAAGCTGCTTTATCGTTATTTCTCAAACGTCTGAGCAACCAATCAAATCGGGCTTGGGCTAGGGGCACATTATCAACAATTTCCTGTGCAAGATCCTCAATATCGCTATCCTCCTTCAACATATCGCCTTTAGCGTAACCGAGATATTTGACAGTACCTCGCAGTCGGGTAGAGAGAAAAATCGCGATCGCACGATAAAATCGAGAAGCAAACCCTTCATCTTTTTGCAGTTTTTCCAGCAATTGAGCGCGGGGTATCGATAATACCAGAGAATCTTCCAACGCCTCAACTGTAGCAGACGGGGGACGTGCATCTGCAAAAGACATTTCCCCAACCACTGCACCGCTAGTTAATCGCGCGATCGCCTTACCATCCAAAGCAGCGACGGAAACTAACAAAGTTCCCTCTAGAAGGATATGGAGGGTATCAATAGGCTTCCCTTCAGATATTAGGACAGTACCAGCCGGAACTTCCTCTCTGCTACCATTGGAGATCATCCAATCGAGGTCATCGTCATCTAGTTCACCGAGTAAAAAAAATACTTTTTTCATGACAGACGTTATTCTCCCTCATTGTGGTAAAATCATTCATTCTACAAGGTATTTACACAGCCGCCTTTGAATATTGTCTAATCTTAGATTTGAAAGCGCTAATTCACCATAGATATGCTGGCTGAAAATTTAGGCGATCGAAATAGAAACAGTATCTTATGGAAGCATTCGTCAATTACCCATAATTAAAGCGTGAAGATATCGAATCAGTCTTGGTTAGCCCAGCTACAGCAGGATCGTGGAATTGCGGTGATTCGGGCGCATCAGTACCATGAAGGGTATCTTATGGCACTGTCGGTAGCAGCGGGGGGGATCTCCTTAATTGAAATTACATGGAATAGCGATCGCGCCCCGGAATTGATTCACCAACTCCGAGGAGAATTACCGCACTGTAGGATTGGCACTGGTACCCTGTTAAATTTGGCTCAATTGCGCGAGGCTGTTGATGCAGGGGCGCAGTTTCTCTTCACCCCTCATGTAGATATCACCTTAATTCGTGCTGCCGAAGAAGCAGATATACCCATAGTACCAGGGGCACTCTCGCCTACAGAAATTATCGCAGCTATGAATGCTGGGGCTAGCTGCGTCAAAGTATTTCCGATTCAGGCAGTAGGTGGGGTAAATTATATCAAAGCACTCCAAGGTCCCCTCGGGCACATTCCCCTGATTCCCACCGGAGGCGTTAACCTAGGGAATGCCAAGGAATTTATTAAAGCAGGTGCGATCGCGGTTGGTTTGTCGGGAGACTTATTTCCCAAAGCATTAGTTGAAGCTGGGAATTGGGATGGGATTACCCAACTGGCTAAGAATCTGCGAGAACAAATTGCTAACGGGTAATGGCAGACTGGGAGATGTATATGTGGGATAAACTATAGCGGATGAGGATGACGGAAATAATATAATTGAAACGTTATTTGGAGGTTTACAAGGTGCATGGAACCAAGACCAAAATCTACCTGAAGCTATTATTGATTTACTCATAAGTTTAATCCCAGTTATCGGTCAATTTGCCGATGCACGGGATTTAGCTGCTTATGCTTACCGAATTATCTTCAAGAAGCAATATAATGACCCTTTGAATTGGTTTAGTTTGACTTTGAGTTTGGTTGGGGTAATTCCTCTAGTTGGCGATATCGCTAAATTCCTAATACTGAAGATAGTGCAGAACTTTTACGACGGGTGTTACAGCAGCAACCAACAAACTTTCGAGCGCTTCGTCAAATGGCAGATTTGTTGCTAGTATCAAAACAAAAATCTGAAGCTTTGCAGTTGATTAGAATAATACTCACGCAGGAAGCCTACATCGAGCAAAACTATGGCATTATGAAGATCTATATAAATGAGGTACTGACGGGTGCAACTAACCAACAAACTTTCCGGGAAGGTGTTAAAACAAAGTTAGCGCAATTGGAGGGTTAAAAAACAGTGAAGGCAATAAGAAATTAATATTATGTCTTATTTTGCCATTCAAGTCGGCAATCCCCTTGTTAAATCTACCAAACAAGAACAAGTTGAGTATCTTTATCAAGCAATAAAAACCATATTTCCAGATGACAGTGAAAACGCCTATTTGTTGTGGAATTTGGTTCCAGTAAGAATTGATTATAAATACGATTTGTATGTACTTATTGATGACATCCCACCTTTATTAAATGCTTTGCTAAACTCCGAGCGAGGTTCCCATCGGGTTGGTTGGGGTTCTAACTCATTTAACGCTGAGTGGAATATAGAGTGGGCTGATGGTATCATCAAGATAGCAAGTCATTGGCATAGTGTTGCAGGAGCTTATGAGGCTTTGCTCAACAGCCGAAGCCAGCTTGAAATGGAAAAAGATCTATTTTTATCGGAGTGGAAGGCACTACTAAGGAAGATTATTGAGGCGATAGACTTTTCAGAGATTACCATAGTAAATCAAGCCGAGTTAGACTCTCTTCGCCGTCTTGAATCTGCTATTCCCAAACTAGGTCGTTTTTACATATCATCATCTTCATTAATTCAATTATAGTGCCAGATAGACATTATTTAAGTGCGGCTGGGGCTATCGCCTTAGCCACCAATGGGTTTAGGGAAGGAAGTGTGGATGAGTGGCTAAAAAATAGTCGAGACTATTACCTTTCTGTTCATGACAACTATTGGATAAAAATAATCGTTACACTATATGTGGGTAGTTTTGTGAGGATTATGATGAGCGATGAAAAGTATCATGTCTTCTAACTGGGTGCGTTATGCTGGAGCCTTCTTAGCATCTACTCTTCTAACTCTAACAGTATTGGGGATTTCGGCAATACCAACTTTCGCAGCCCCACTACAGGAAGAGATTGCCGAGAGGATGATGGAGCTGCAAAGTTCAGATAATCGCTGGATTTCTGTTGATTTAACTAATCAACGACTGATTGCCTGGGAGGGTGGATCTCAAGTTTATGCCGTAATTATTTCTACTGGGAAAAAGTCCACTCCGACTCGTCAAGGTGTATTTACCATAAAATCTAAGCATCGCACGGATCGGATGCGGGGTGAGGGCTATGATGTCCCCAACGTCCCTTATGCCATGTATTATGAGGGGAGCTACGCGATTCACGGTGCCTTCTGGCATCATCGATTTGGTACACCTGTGAGTCACGGCTGCGTGAATGTAGCGGTAAATCACGCCCGTTGGTTGTTTGATTGGGCATCGGTAGGAACCCCTGTAATTATTCATGACTAAAATAGCGCCCTAGGATCGCACTATTATAAACAGGTTTGTAGTAAGCACTTCAGTGCTTGCAAGTACAGGCTAGGCACTGAAGTGCCTACTACAAACTAGGCACTTCAGTGCCTACTACAAACAAGAGCGATATCACCGGAGTTGATATCATTTTCGCTCCGCTAATCTCAACTTAGCCGAGCGAGAACGAGGATTTTCTGCTAATTCTTGCTCTTGGGCAATAATCGGCTTCTTAGTAATCACCCGCAACAAAGGTGAATCTCGCAAACTATGCTTCACCAACCTATCTTCCAAACTGTGAAAACTAATCATCCCAATTATCCCACCAGGCTTAAGCCAATTGGGGGCAAGATTGAGAAAAGTTTCCAGAGAAGAAATCTCCTGATTTACCACAATCCGCAAAGCCTGAAAAACACGAGTAGCTGGGTGAATTCTGCCATAACGGTATTTAGGCGGAACGCTAAACGCGATCGCATCGGCTAATTCTGTGGTAGTCTGAAAGGGACGTTTCTCCACAATCCGTCTGGCAATTCGCCTAGATAGTCTTTCCTCCCCATACTGATAAAAAATATTCGCTAATTTCACCTCATCCCAATGATTAATTATCTCAGCCGCCGTCAGAGATTGATTTCTATCCATCCGCATATCTAAATCAGCGGTATGGCGAAAACTAAATCCTCGCTCAGGAATATCAAATTGAGCAGAGCTTACCCCTAAGTCAGCAATAATACCATCAAATAAAATAGCACCGGGCTGATATTGAGCAAAATTACCCTGCCAAAACTGGATGCGATCGCCAAAATCTTGTAAATTATCCTTAGCGGCTGCGATCGCATCTCCATCCCGATCGATTCCTGTTACTTGTACATCGGGCGCTGCAGCCAAAATTAATTTGCTGTGTCCCCCACCCCCTACAGTAGCATCAAGGTAATGTCCGCCGGGACGAATCATCAATCCGGTAATTAACTCCTGGCTTAATACTGGTAGATGGTAAAATTCATTGGTCATTGGTGATTAGTTATTAGTTATTGGTAATTGGTTAATCTGTAATAGGAATTACACAAAGCCATTATCTGTAGGATGCGTTATGCGTAGCTAACGCACCATTACTATATTGGGAAATGACCAATTCAAGAGGGCTGCGAACTTTAATTATACTTCTGGCTTACAAAAAATATAGAATTCCGGCTGGGTGCGTACCGGGGAAAGGAAAGTTTGATGAAATAGTCTTGTTGGTAAGAGAAGCAATTGGCTCCAGATAGGAAGCAGATGACGTACAATTACTCTTGTCGATAGATGCGTTCTAAAAATCCAATCGAGGAACAACACCGACATCGACCAATAGCGAATAAGCTAATAAAGAATAGCTCATCCGTTCCAGCGAACAGTTGGGGAAACCACTTACTCTATGGCACAAATCGAGACTAGAACCGAACCCATGGTTCTCAACATGGGTCCCCACCACCCCTCCATGCACGGGGTTCTCCGCCTTATCGTCACCCTAGACGGGGAGGATGTCATCGATTGCGAACCCGTAATCGGCTACTTGCATCGAGGGATGGAGAAAATTGCTGAGAACCGTACTAATATCATGTACGTTCCCTACGTCAGTCGGTGGGACTATGCGGCAGGGATGTTCAATGAGGCGATTACCGTTAATGCGCCAGAAAAATTAGCGGATATTCCCGTACCTAAACGCGCCAGCTATATCCGCGTTATCATGCTGGAATTGAACCGGATTGCCAATCACCTCCTGTGGTTGGGACCATTCCTCGCTGACGTGGGCGCACAGACTCCCTTTTTCTATATTTTCCGGGAACGGGAGTTAATTTACGATTTATGGGAAGCAGCGACGGGGCAGCGGTTAATTAATAATAACTACTTCCGAATTGGCGGGGTTGCTGTTGATTTGCCCTACGGTTGGGTGGATAAGTGTGAAGATTTTTGCGACTATTTCGATCCTAAAGTAGACGAATACGAACGCTTAATTACTGATAACCCAATTTTCCGCCGCCGCATTGAAGGAATTGGCACAATTACTCGCGATGAAGCGATTAATTGGGGACTTTCTGGTCCTATGCTTCGGGCTTCTGGGGTGAAGTGGGATTTACGGAAAGTTGACCACTATGAATGTTACGATGACTTTGATTGGGAAGTCCATTGGGAAACTGCTGGTGATTGCTTTGCCCGATATTTAGTCCGGATTCGTGAAATGCGCGAGTCTGTGAAGATTATCCGTCAAGCATTGAAAGGATTACCAGGTGGTCCTTACGAGAATCTGGAAGCCAATCGGATGGCGGAAGGTAAAAAATCTCAATGGAACGATTTTGACTATCAGTATCAGGGTAAGAAAATTGCTCCTACCTTTAAGATTCCCAAGGGCGAACATTACGTCCGGATGGAAAGTGGCAAGGGGGAATTGGGTATTTTCATTATTGGTGAAGATAATGTCTTCCCTTGGCGTTGGAAAATTCGCGCCCCTGATTTCAATAATCTGCAAGTTTTGCCCCATATTGTCCGAGGGGTGAAAGTGGCGGATCTTGTGGCAATTCTCGGTAGTGTGGATGTGATTATGGGTTCTGTAGATCGTTAAGTTTACAAGTGTTTTTACTTGTAAGTTTTTGATTGAGTGGCGCACTAATTGGTGCGCTTTTTTTTTACATATCGAATCTTTTGAGATTGGTGTAAGATGTTTTTTTAACGCAGAGGGCGCAGAGGATGACACAGAGGTGCGCAGAGATTCTGCAGAGATGCTGCCATGAGAGCTTGAATAATTCTGATATTACTGGAGTTGATACCAAGTTCCATTCAATGATAAATGAGACAGCCAGAAGAGAAACATTGGTATCTCCCATTATGTTGGAAGTGATTCGTTATTGCCATTGCAAAATGCGCATTGAATATCCTCTAAATGTCAACAATTGGCTGAAAGGTAATCTTGATTATTTATTGCGCTCCCGAAGTACTCCCGAAGAGCCATCGCAGAACAATTTACTAGTTATTGAAGCGAATAAAGACGATCTCACCAGAGGGTTTACTCAGTTGGCAGTAGAATTAATTGCCTTATCTCATATTGAAGATCGAAATATATTATATGGGGCGGTAACGATGGGAGATGTCTGGCGGTTTGGCAAACTAAATCGCAGCGAAAAACAGATTACTCAAGATCTTAATTTGTTTAAAATACCTGATGATTTAGATCCATTAATCAGGGTAATAGTAGGAATTTTAGAGGGAGTAGAACCCTAGTACAGGTTGGCAGCCCAACTGTTATAGTATAAGAAGAATAACTCAAATACCATAAGTATTCCCGTATACCTCTGTGAATTGGAAAATCTTCTCCTTAAAATCCCAATCCGAATTATATCAAGATAATCTCACCCAATTCCAGGAGCAAATTGCCTCAAACTTGCCAGCTTATTTTTTGCTATTGACTCAACTCAACTTCCTCTGGCTATCATTTCAACTAATAGCAATTCCTCTATCCCCATCTTATGGGAATTATTAATTTTAGCTGGCTGTGGAGTTTTGGGAAATTGGGTAGGACGGAAACTAAATTTACCATTATCCGTATTTTTAGGACCCTTTATAGTCGGATTAATTGCCGTTTGGTTGCTACCCTACCCATTGAAAATGCCCCCCTCCATTTTCTCAGTGGGCTTGCTATTCGTCGGAGTCTCTATTGGTTTAAAGTTTGACTGGAAAACAGTTTATAAGCTTCGGAAAGCAGTATTGATTGAGATTGTTTTAGTAATGGTACTAATTCTGGTTTGTCTTGGAGTTGGATATGAATTTCATATCCTGACACAGGTTGATTCACTGACAGCAGTGTTAGGATCTACTCCTGGAGCAATCAGTGCGATAATAGCTAGTGCGATTCAGCTAGGGGGTGACTCTGGATTGGTGCTGACAATGCAGATGAGTCGCATGTTGGTTATTCTTTTGATTACGCCGTGGATGGCGAGTTTCTTTAAGAAAAGCACCCAGTAAACTGTACTATTTAGAGTAAAGTACCCATCACTAAATATAAAAAAAATCATCTGAGAAAATTTCTAAAAACTGCTTAGGAGTAAGGATAGCAACACCTTGAAAGGGATGGAGTTCTAATAAATCTTGATCGCCTGTAATGATATGAGTTGCCTTACCATTAATAGCAACTTCAAGAATAGTGTCATCTTTTGGATCTCTACACTCTTTGATAGTCTGATCTATTTTAATTGATTCGGCTTCTAGTTTGAATGTAGCTAAGAATTGAGTACGAATACTAAGAGAAACATATTTATCGAATTTTGAACGATTTAGAATTTCTTGCAATTGCTGAAAAGTCGAATCAGAAAACAAAATTATTCCTAAATCTTTCGCTTTTTTGAATGCCAGATCTGGAATAGATGAATTAATCAAGATACTACTAACTAAAATGTTTGTATCAATAACAACCCGCAATTTATCCATTCTGAAGAATCTCATCTAAAATTTCTTGAGTTAACCCACTAGCTTTGGCTTGATCTTGCATTTCTTTAATGATTTCATCTAATGATTTTTCTTGAATAATTAACCTGAGCCAATCGTTAACAATAGTCTGAATTTTTTGCTGTTTTTGCGGTTCTGCTTCTCGATAAGCTTTGGCTACTTCAGCATCAACTTGAATGGCAATTGTTTCCATAGTTTGATCAAAAAATACATTTATTTCATTATAGCTTATTCTGGATGGGAATTAAGCGATCGCATTGTTAATGCAGGTTCCTTTTGTTCTTCCTGTATGCGCTTACCATTAAGCATCATTTTCACACCACCTCTAGGCGCAAGTACAACACCTCGGCGTTGCGGTTTCACTGGTTTATTTTCAGCTAATTCCAGTTGGTAGCGCGATAAAATTGTTGCTAATACCAACTTCATTTCAAACTGTGCTAATGCTTCACCCATACAGCGACGGACTCCACTGCCAAAAGGGATAAATTCAAAGGGAGAAAACTGACGTTCTAAAAACCTTTCTGGCTTAAATTTTTTCGGTTCTGGATAAAGATCTTCCCGCTGATGAATTAGATAAATACACCCTGTAACTATTGTACCTTTCTCCAACTTATGTCCTACTAATTCAACAGGTTCTTCTGCAACTCTGGGGAAGGTTAACATCGCTACTGAATGAATCCGCAGTGTTTCATTACACACTGCTGTTAGATAAGGAAGACGGAAAATACTCATTGCATCAGGAGAATCACCTAAGCTATCTAACTCTTTAAGCAGTTTTTCTCGAACTTCGGGATAACGATGAATCCAGTATAATCCCCAAGCGATTGCTAATGCTGTTGTATCATGACCTGCGAACAAAAATGTAATCAATTCATCGCGCAATTCTAGGTCTGTCATCGCTTCCCCTCCTTCATCTTTAACAGACATGAGAAGAGATAGAATATCAGTACGTTCAGCATCAGGGTTTTTGCGGCGATCGCTAATTTCAGTATAGAGTAAATTATCCAGTTGTTTTTGTAGGTTTAAGAAGTATCCCCAAGGACTCCATACACCCAAATCTTTTTGCAATGATGGGAAAAATAGCAAACTGGCAGTTAGAGGAGAATTCATGAAATTGAGTAAGGCACGAGACTTTTCTATAATTTGTTCGCACCTTTCTCCTTCATAAAGTCCAAATACGACTTCCATAATCACCTGTATAGTAATTTTTTGGGTGAGATCGAGTGCTTTAAAGGGTCGATCGGAGGGAAGCTGATTGATGGTTTTTTCGGTTATTTTATAAATTAATTGTCCATAATTCTGCATTCGATCCCCGTGAAAAGAAGGCATTAATAGTTTTCGCTCTCGCTTGTGGCGATTGCCTTCTAACATCAGGATTGAATAATTCCCTACTAATGGCTGCAATATTTGGTTCAAATAACCAGGGGCACTAAACTGCTTTCTGTCATTAGTTAAAATCTGCTGAAGGGCTTGGGGATTTTGGACAAAGATAAAAGAATCAGCAAAACCAACGATACTGGCGCTAAAAAGGTCAGGATATTGATGGGCAGCATTTTCCATATAGCCCACGGGGTCGAAAATCCATTGCAGCTTTTGTAAAAAAGGGGAGATGGTTAAATTATTCGGGTATTTCATGATTGACCAATAATAGTTGCGATAAGTATATACTTAACTATAGCAGTTTTATGGGATTTGTAAAATGTCAGGAATAATGCGACGTTTTACGACAAAATACTGCGAGTTGTTTACTACTTAGGAAATGAAAATGAACGATAGCCCTCAACCAGAATCTTGTGCCCCTAAACTATCCGATACAGTCAGCATTTCAGATCAAGAAGCAGCTTTTCAAGTCATCCAGGATGCGGTACTAGGTTTGTGGTCAGTTGTCAATAACTTAACTACTATACGCCCTCCCAAAGGAGAACGTTATCGTGTCAGTATCTTTGGTTCCGCACGACTGAAACCAGAAAGTTCTCTCTATGAAGGAGTGCGACATTTAGCCAGCGAACTTACAATTATGGGTTGTGATATCGTGACAGGTGGCGGGCCGGGATTAATGCAAGCGGCGAATGAAGGAAGTGTGAATGCCGATCCTACAGATATCACAAAATCGATTGGTATTCGTGTGGATTTAGACTATGAGCAAAATGTCAATCCTTTTGTCGAACAAGTTTACCAACATCGCACTTTCTTTTCTCGACTCCATCACTTTGTTCTCGTTTCTGATGCTTTTGTGGTTGTACCCGGTGGGGTTGGTACAGCCTTGGAAGCGTTAATGATTTGGCAACTTTTGCAAGTCCGTAAACTCCATGATACACCCCTTATTATGGTAGGATCTATGTGGTCAGATTTAGTTGATTGGGCAGAAAAGAATATGGTTAATGGAGAGTTTCCACTTGCCGATCCCATTGATATGAAAATTCCTCGCTGTGTTGATAATTTTGAGGAGGCAGTCGCCTTGCTTCGGGAATCACACGCGGCATGGAAGGGTTGTAATGAAGTGTAAATTATGGTAACCGCTAATGGCTAATTGCCTATTCCCTACTCCCTACTCCCTATTTCATGGCTAATTACATAATGCCAAATAAACATTTCTATTCCCTATTCCCCACTCAAAAAAAAACACTCCCCATTCCCCACTCCCTATTAAAATACTATGAGAAAACTTTACTTTTTAGTTCCTGGAAGAGGTGGTAAATTTGCCTGTGGTGGACTTTGGGCTGAGTTGAAAACTTTTA
Organism: Limnofasciculus baicalensis BBK-W-15; assembly: GCF_024178385.1. GTDB lineage: Bacteria > Cyanobacteriota > Cyanobacteriia > Cyanobacteriales > Coleofasciculaceae > Limnofasciculus > Limnofasciculus baicalensis. The sequence continues at coordinate 10,732 of NZ_JAMZMM010000010.1, forward strand.
CTCTGGCTCAAGAGGTTTGTCAGGCGGATATTGTCACTTACCGTCAGCGGGAAAAGGATACGCTTTTCCTGGATGACTTACTTAAGGAGAAGAATTTAGAGGATATTATTTTTGTGATTAGTTGGGGATTTGATGTTGCAAAGCTTGCTGCTAAACTCAAATCATATCACGTAGTTTACCATGCTCATAGTGCGGGGTATGGGTTTAGACTCCCGGCAAATATTCCCATTATTACAGTCAGCAGAAATACGATGGGATACTGGGGACAAAAGTCTCCTAATTCTCTGATCTATTATTTGCCAAATCAAATTTCCGATGAGTTTCGTAATTTACACAGGGAAAGGGATATTGATGTTTTAGTACAAGCGAGAAAATCCTCTGAGTATTTAATGTTGGAATTAATTTCCGCTTTACAAAAGCAGTGTAACGTGGTAGTAATTGATTCGTATATTGAGGATTTACCGGGATTATTCAATCGGGCAAAGGTTTACCTCTATGACTCTGCTGAGTATTGGGCACAACAGAGAGTTAGTGAAGGATTTGGGTTGCAACCGATGGAAGCACTGGCTTGTGGGTGTCAGGTTTTTTCTAGTGTTAATGGTGGATTATCGGATTATTTAGATCCGGGATTTAATTGTTATAAGATTGCTGGATATTCCCAAGAATATGATGTGGAAAGGATTATGAAGGTGGTGAGGAGTGCGATTGCATCTGAGAGTCAGGAAAGCACCATCGCTTTATCAGCAGAGGTATTAGCTGAGTATCGACATGACAACATTATTAGACGTTTAAAGGTAATTTTGGATGAGATTAATGTTTTCTTCGACCGGAAAAATCATTATCCGCCCAATATCAAGAGCTTGACTAGACAACGAATTGCCAAATTAAGTATTCTCCGAGTACTTAGTAAAATACATCAAAAATATCTGAAATTATTTCCATTAAAGTAAATCTTAAACCCCATTCCCCGAAATAGTTATAAGTTTTGAGTTTTCAATTTTGAATTACAACTCAAAACTATCTTCCCCATCCCCCAACTCAAAACTCAAAACTCAAAACTATCTTCCCCATTCCCTTAAAACAACTGCCAATCATGAGATCTCAACATTTTCAACTGCTCAATGCGATGCTTAAAATAATGATCGTCCAACCTACTATAATGGTGAAGTGCCGCCTGACTAAGACTAATCGCCCATACCCAGATATGAGCAACTTGAGTAAATGATTGTAAAGAGTTAATTTCATCAGGAGTAAGTTGCCCTACAGATTGATATCCGGAAACAAATGACTCCCTAACTATGCGAGGAACACCAGTACATAAAGCAAGTTGAAAAAATTTAGCTATTTCAAAAATCCGCCAGCCGTAACCGCACTGATCGAAATCAAATAAAGTTACCCGATTATCTGGTGTGAAATGGGCATTTCCACTGTGGGGATCTCCCCAACAAACTACCCAAAATGGCGGTGATTTGGGAAAATTTACTAGCTGATGTTTGATTTGTGAGATTGCATCAACTAGATAAGCAAAATCTTGTGGTTTATCATCTAAGAATGGTGCTATAATCTGTAAAGAATTATCTAATAAATATTCTAGTGTTAGAGGTTGGCGGTTAGCTTGGGTGTGAAAATCTGCCGCAGTTAAATGGAATTTTGCTACTGTTTCACCCAATATCCTAGCCTGAGTTTGATTCAAATCTCCTAACGCTACTTTTCCGGGAGCATAAGTAAATAATGCCCCATAGCGTTTTCCTTCCGGAGCATTAATTTCAACAGATAATTCACCCGCCTGAGTTTTCAGGGGATAAGCGACGGGAATGTGACGCTCCTGCAAAAAATCTAGTAATTCCAATTCAAAATCAATATCAGACTTAGAGCGCCAGTGAGTATGAGAAACCCTCAAAACATATAGATTACTTTGGGTTTCCACCAAATAAACATCACTCAAACCCCGATTCCAAAATTGACATCGCGTCACCGAGTCAATTTCATAGCATGGTAAAACTCTAGAAACTAACGCCGAGGTGCTGAGAGTTGAGTAGATAACTGGAAACTGCTCCTCTGTCATAATTATCCCTGCCCATTTTTGCGTGAAGTGGGTATTGCCCACCAGTTATCCGATCGAGTGTAGGATAGATGAGACGGGGAAATTGTATTAGATTTGTCAGGAAATACTGATAATCTCTCTGGGAAACAGGAAAAATGCAAAAGGGAAAGTTTGAAAACTCTAGACTTTATTCCTCAACGCTGGTTAGTTTATCAGGAAAATCGTCAGGCAGCAAGACAGACTGTTAAGGAGTTAACGGCAGATTTAAAATTGGCTTTGGAGAAGATGATTTTTTGAATTTTTTTCAGATAAACCTGTCTATAATAAATATTCCCCGACTTAGTAATATTGAGTCTGATGAATCTAAGATGAGTACACTTGAGGATTAACACAATAAGGCAAAGGATTGCCTTCCAATCCTGCCACCAAATTTGCGATCGCCATTTGTGCCATTTTATCTCGTGTCTGACGGCTAGCACTACCAATATGAGGCGCAATAATTAGGTTATCTAGCGTCAGTAATGGGCTATCCATCGCAATTGGCTCCGGTTGTGTCACATCCAAGGCTGCACCTGCAATTTTTCCGCTACTTAATGCCCTATATAAAGCATCTGGATTGACAACTGCACCTCGCGCTGTGTTAATTAAAATAGCGGATGACTTCATCAACTCAAGTTGCATCTGTTAAAACCCCTGGAGTATAACCAACTGGAATATGCCGTGCTGTAGCAGCAGATATATCAATATTATCATAACCAACTGCCATAATGCTGATAACTTTAAGAGAGGTTGCTGCTTCGATTAATTGGCAATCTATTCTATCAGTCAGTAGGCAAAGTAAACCATCAATTGTCTTAACTTTTTCTAGTAAAACCTCGTAGGGAGGAGGTTGGCGTTGTCTCCATACTTCAAGGGTTACAATTTGTTCTAGTGATGCTAATTCTGTGGGGAGTTGGCGAGTGATGAAAACTTTCGGTTTAGCCATAATTTTAATAGGGAATGGGGAAGATAGTTTTAAGTTTTGTTAGCGCAGCGGGACGAAGTCCGTTTTGAGTTTTGAGTTTTAATCTAAAACTCAAAACTATTCCCGGTAATGGGAAATAACCAATAACCAATAACCAACAACCAACAACTAACAACCAACAACTAATAACTATTCCAAAGTAATTTAGACAATATCTTACCAATATTCCAAGCGTCATCTACTCCTCTATGATGGATTCCTTCAAGAGGTATATTCAATAACTCTAAAGCTTGTGCCATACCAACCTCACGAGGTAAAGTATGAACGAGTGCCAATAAAGTCTTGACGTTAATATGCTTGGAAGCAAAAGGATATTTTACACCTGATGATTGACATTGTTTTTGAAATTGATTTTTATCATACTCCCCATAACTAGCCCAAACTCGCTGAGGAGTTGAATATTTATCTTTTAGCATTTCACAAGCTTCTGCAAAGGTGATTCCTTTATCTACTTGAGTCTGAGTTAAAGTAGTCAGTTTAGTGCAGAATTCACTGATTTTTGATCTTATTGGTTTGACCAAAATAGTATCTTTTTCAATAGGTTTTTTAGACCATAAATCCACAAGACAAATGCCAATTTCAATTATTTCACTTTCTTCTCCTGGTGGTGCTTTGGATTGCCAGCAAGTGGCTTCAATATCAACCACAATAATTCTGTCTAGTTTGTTGGACATATTCTCCTATAACAAAAGTCAAAAAGGGGAATGGGGAATAGGGTGAAGAGTGAAACTATTTTTTACTTCAGCCTTCATTCTTCACCCTTCAGCCTTCAACCTTCAGCCTTCATCCTTCCTCGTGCCTGTTTCACCATTTCAATTAAAGTGTGATGGGCATCCTCGGCATCTTTGAGAGTGCGCTCGAATTGAATTCGTAAAGGCACAGATGTCTCATTAACTTGAGTCATCAGATTCATCCCTTCAGCATCAATTGAGAGGAGTTGGGCTGTTTCTGTATTGGGGGTATTGCCAAAGGTTTTGGCATAGAGGGCGATAGCCTCAGCATGATCTTCATTCATGTGCTTGCAGATACGAGCGCTGATTTCAGGAGAAAATGATTCAGACATAATTGGCGGAATTAAAGGTGATATCTCTATTATTTCTCAAAATTGTACATTTCTGCGATCGAGCTGATCGCACTCCTACCTAATCTCCTATATTATCATTTAATCATATAGCCAATCATTGCATTTACCGCCTAAGAATCCCGGTAACTTCGGCGAAACCGGGATTCTTAGTTTACCCCATAATTTATGATGGATCTGGCTGAGATATTCTAAGATGGGGATGGAGAGACATCAGGTACTTGGGTTGAGATTCCGATAATTTCATAAATGTCAAGTGCTTTCTGTTTGCCACGGGGAATTACTCGATCCAGCCATCGACTTTTAAAGGATTGGGGGGGTAGAGGGGATGAACATCGATTCGGGTTTTGAGGGAGCCAATCGCTAGATGTAATATGATTAATTGTGGTGTCACTAGCAAGGATAGAACATTTGTAATTTTTAGTTAATTCTTCTAGTCGCGCTGCGGTATTCACCACATCACCAATAACGGTAGAATCCATTCTTTGATCTGAACCAACAGTACCGATTAATCCCATACCAGTATGAATCCCAATACCAATTTTAAGCGGTAATTCTAAATTATACTGAGTGCGATCGCGATTAAACCCAATTAAGCGCTCTTCCATTGTCAATGCCGCATTTATAGCATCAGCGGCGTGGTTTTTAGTACGATCGAAAATAGCCAATACAGCATCTCCCAGAAATTTATCGATAAAACCATGATTAGCCGTAACCGCTTGACTCATTTGGGTAAAAAATCCGTTTAACCATTTAAAAGTTTCCTTTAATGATTGAGATTCAGTAATAGTAGTAAATCCTCTGATATCGCAGAATAAAACGGTTATTTCTTCTTCCCTGGCATTGCCGAGTTGGATTGATTCTACACCTTTAGGTGCAATCCTTTCCAGATATTGATCGGGGACAAATAAGCGAAATTTTTCTGAAATATAATCGTTCACTTCCCATGCGGCAGTCACTTGCTGTATGGATTTTTGCGATCGCAGATTTGCCAAGCGTAAAAGACTGGCAATTTTCGTTAATAATAGTTGGCTATTAATTGGTTTCGTTAGGTAGTCATCCCCCATCATCTCCAGCCCACGTAAACGGGATTGATCGTCATCTAAAGCCGTCAAGAAAATTACCGGAATAGTTTGAAGTTTTGCATCTTCTCTCAATCGCTGACAAACTTCAAATCCGTCCAGCTCCGGCATCATTACATCTAATAAAATTAAGTCAGGAATTGACTCTTCTGCTATTGCTAAAGCATCTATACCTGATGAAGCAGAAACAGGAATGTAATCCTCACTTAGCAAAAGTTCTTCTAACAGGAATAAATTGTTTTCTTCATCATCAACTATCAAAATACGAGCCTGAGAGTTTGACATATACTTGAGCGGGAATCTGTCACTAAAGTGCTTGAAGGATAAAGAATGAAGGATAAAGGATGAAGTATAAAAATAGTTTTATCTTTGATCCTTTATATTTCATTCTGCTTAAATATGTCGAATAACTTATGGTTAGGATATACAAACGACAAAACCCAGCAGAAGCCCGATCTCATCCTGCTTATCCCAAGCCAATTATTCGTTTCGATACCCCCTGAATCACCTCTGTTTTCCTGTCGGTAATTTTTTTTGACGACAGAAATAAGAATTGTCCTGACGTTCAACCCCAAAGTTCAGCATTTCTTAATATAGTCTAACCAGATAATGGCAGTTATGACAATTAGGTCATGGGGAGTGGGGAGTGGAGAGTGGCACAGCGGATGCCGTATTGGGAGGTGTGGGGAAGCGTCAGCACTAGAAAAGATTGCTTAAGAAACTTATACCGTTGAGTTTATCTAGGTTTACCTAGATTTTTAGAAGCGGTGTAAAGCTGTGTGAATATTTGATTATTATTACCTGTTCCCGATTAAAAGTTCCCTCTAGCCTCCAGCCTCTAATCCCGGTGCAAAAGGCAATATTAGGGTAAATGTCGTTCCCACACCGACTTCACTCTCTACAGAAATCTTGCCACCGTGTAAATCCACAGATTCTTTCACCATGACTAACCCCAATCCCACCCCCGGTGTCAGATCGATATTACTCCCTCGGAATAGACTCTCGAATAAGTGAGGTTGATCCTTGGTGGGAATACCAATACCTTCGTCTGATACGCGAATCACGATTTGATTCTCTTTATCTATTAATTCTAACAAAATTGCTCCCCCATCAGGTGAATATTTGATCGCGTTAGAGAGTAAGTTTGAGACAATTATCTGAAGGAGATCCCGATCTAGAATAGCGTTTTTAAAAGTTCCTTTCCATTGAAATACGATTGAATACTCGTCAGTTAATTGGCTGCGAAACGCATCGACTAGTTCCCTCGTTAATGTTACCACATCTAGATGTGCTGGATGAAAATCCAACTTTCTGGTTTGAGCTTCGTCGATGAATATCATATCGTTCACCAGTTTAGTTAAATGGTGGACTGATTCTTGTATCCGTTGGAAATGGCGTTGTTTTTTCTCAGACGACCATTTATCTGCATAATTTTCTAGCAATTCTGTAGAAGACAAAATTGTCGTGAGGGGGGTACGGTACTCATGGGAAATTGTCGCCACAATTCGGGATTTTAATTCATTAAGTTCCCGCTCTTTTGATAGAGCAAATTGGAGTTTATTTTCTAGTTGCTGGCGTTGAATGATTTCAGCTTTTAGCTGGGCATTTGTATCTCTTAATTGAGCGGTACTTTCAGCCACTCTTAGTTCTAATTCTTCATTAGTCTGTTCCAAAATAGATTTAATTCGTCGTTGCTCAGTTACGTCATGGAAAACCAACACGGCTCCCAGAATATTACCCGCCTCATTTTTAATCGGTGCAGCACTATGATCGATAGGAATTTTTCTGGAATCTTTAGTAATTAAAAGGGTGGAGTTTGCCATACCTACTGTGATACATTTTTTGAGGGCGATGGATACCGGATTCTCAACTACCTCTCGCGTTGTTTCGTGGATAGTTTGGAAAACATAACTGAGATCTCGATTGAGAACTTCCTCTTGTTTCCAGCCAGTGATAGCTTCAGCAACCGGATTCATAAATACGATTGCTCCTTGATGATTAGTAGCAATTACGGCATCTCCAATACTATTAAGCGTTGTGGCTAGCCATTGCTCTCTATCCCGCAACTTTTGCTCCATAAGATGTTTGTAGAGAGCAATTTCAATTGTTGTGGCTAAATCTCTAGATTCAAATGGTTTGAGCAGGTAACCATAAGGCTCAGTCAGTTTGGCTCGTTCGATCGTCTCGTCATCATTGTAAGCTGTTAGATAGACAATCGGTAGTTTAAAACTATTGCGGATTTGGGTAGCAGCTTCAATACCATCTACCTTTCCCTTTAGCTTAATATCCATCAAAACTAAATGGGGGCAGTTTGGCACTATGGATGCCATGGCAGCTTCTGCTGATGCCACATTTGCTGTTACCGTATACCCAAGTCTTTCCAGTTTAGTTTGTATACTTAGAGCAACGATTCTTTCGTCTTCAACAATTAAAATTTTGGTACTAGACATGTTTACTTAATTTTATTTAGTATCTGCTCCCCCGCTCACCTGCTCACCTGCTCACCTACTTCCCCCGCTCTCCCGCACCCCACACAGAGTAAGGTTGTCAAAGATTTCTGCCCAGACAGACTACTGATTAGGTTGGGGAAAACAGATTTTAAATTCAGTGCCACGATTGGAGTTGATTTCTAGGATTCCGTCCAGTTGTTCGGTTAAAATAGTCACGAGCTGTAATCCTAATGATTTAGTGTGTTTTAAATCTAAATCATCAGGAATGCCAATCCCATTATCTTGGACAATCAGGGTATAGCGATTGTCAGGTTGAGAATGGAGAGCTATTTTAATTGTTCCCGCTCTGCCATGGGGAAAAGCATATTTTATCCCATTGGAAACCAACTCGCTCAGGATCAGTCCACAAGGAATCGCGGTATCAATCGTGAGATGAACGTTTTCAATGTCTAGTTGAATTGCGATCAGGTGTGAGTGAACGGCGTATACTTGGAATAAGTAGTTGGTTAAGTTTTCAATATAATCGGCGAAATTGATCCTGGCAAAATCCCTAGATTGATATAGCTTTTCGTGAACCAACGCCATTGATTTTACCCGGTTTTGGCTTTCCTGGAATAACTCTAAAACTACAGGATCGTAAATGTGATGAGATTGCAAGTCGAGGAGGCTGGAAATTACCTGCAAGTTATTTTTCACCCGATGGTGAATTTCTTGAAGTAAGATATCTTTTTCCCGCAGGGATGCTTTAATTTTAATCTCGGCTTCCTTCCGGTGTGTAATATCTAAGTTGATCCCACTCATGCGGAGGGGTTCACCTCTGGAGTTGGTAAAAACCTGATATTTACTTTCAATCCAACGAATGGTACCATCGGGTCGGATAATCCGGAATTCGAGATTGCCATCTCCACCCTTTTCTAAGGCGGATTGAGTATTTTGGTGGACGAAATCGCGATCGTCTGGGTGAAGTATTGCTAAAAAGGCTTCATAAGTGCCATCAAAAGTATTAGGGGCTAATCCATAGAGTAATTCTAGATTATGTGACGAAGTACCTTCACCCGTTTCCAAATTCCAATCCCAAGTACCCATGTGAGCCGCCTCTAAAGCTCTGCGCAGTTGCTCTTCACTGTGGCGCAGTTGCTCTTCTGCTAGTTTGCGATCCGTAATGTCAGTGCTGACACCCAAGACTTGAATAACTTTCCCATCAGAGGAAATCAACGGCTGTTTGATAGTTTGATACCAACGTACTTCTCCAGTTGGGGTGTAACTAACCTCATCTGGAATAAACTTTGGCTGTAATGTCTCAAAAACTTCCATATCTTCAGCGATAAATCGATCGACATCCGCTGAATTACTATGCAATTCGGCAGTTGTTTTTCCGATTAGATCGCTTATGCTTAAACCACGACGATTGGCAAATGCTTGATTGGCCAGTACATATCTTCCCTCTCTATCTTTTACATATATCATACTGAAATTAGTGTCAAGTATATTTTGCAAAAACTCCTTTTGTCTTTGGATTTCTAGTTTAGATTCTTGATTTTCTGTAATATCAATTCCTACACTAACCGCTTGAGTGCCTTCCTGATATTTCTGAGCATTAAGTAGGTAATATCGATTCAATTCATTAACTATAATCTCAACGATATCTTGGTTAGTTTTGGTATCGCTGTGGAGAAAATCAATCATAAACTTGACAAACTGAGGACTATTGTTTAGAAAGCCTAGGTGTTTGCCAGTAAAATCCTGTGAGGATAAGTTTAACGTCTGAGCGAGATGCTGATTAACCCCAATATATTTTCCCTCAGCAGTAATCCAGGAAACGGCTCCAGGGATGGCATCCAAGACTGCTTTCAAGCACTGTTCGTTTTCTTTGAGCGCTTCCATTAGTAGCTTGCGTTCAGTAATTTCTTGTTGCAGCTGCATATTAGTTTGTGCCAATTCAGTAGTCCTTCCCTTAACCCGTTGTTCTAATTTCTCGCGATTTTGCTGTAGTTTTAATTCAGCTTCTCGGCGTAAACAAAGCTGGTTGTAGGCATCGCTGATATCTTGAATATAAGCGATCGTATATTCGGGCAACCCCTCCTCACCGGATACAAAAGTTACTGATAAATTAACCCAAATGATAGTCCCGTCTTTTCGGACATAGCGCTTTTCCAGAGTCAATTTAGTTTCGTCTCTGGCTATGATTTTCTTACATAAATTGAGTTCCTCCCCTGACTCATTTGGTGGAATTAACTCTGTGTAGGACAAATCATGAAGTTCGTCTTTGGTATAGCAGAGAATGTCTTGGCAAGCTTTATTTGTTTCGATAAATCGCCCCTGTGGAGTTATAATTGCTATTCCCACTGGAGCGAGATCAAATACTGTCTGGAAGCGATCTTGTACTTGTTTATACTCTGAGATATGTTCTGTCATTTCTTTAAATTCCTGATTTTTTACTTTTTTTGACAACTAAAATACATCGTGCTTTTTCGGTAGCACCAGCTTATCTGTTATATTTTACTTTTGCATTGCTTTCTTCATGTTTTTTTATAATAACTCTAGACTTGTCTAAATATGGCAAATCTATGTGAAAATAGTGTGAAAATATTGAGGCAAAAATAAGCAATCCTCCGGCTGTTGGGAGTAAGGAGAAGGATCTGGAGGCAAGGAGACTCCTCCTTTCCCGATCGAAAAATACCAATTGGGGAGTGGCGGGAGTGGGCGGAGTGGGGAAGAAAAAATAGGCGATAAACCTTTTTCTCCATTCTTCCGTTCCCGCTTCCCGGTTGCCTCTTGCCTTTTTTTGGTGAGACTTCCGACTTTTTAATGATGAGGGGGTGACATCTCCCGATCGGGGTGATTATTATAGAGGAAACAGGTAAAGAGAAGATTAAATGGCGCTTTGCTCACTTGGCATGGCGTATTGTCGTTAATGTCCAAAAATTTGGTAAAAAAGCATGAGTCAGTCGATAAGATTTAGAATCAATAGTCCGAAAGTCGTTCAGGAAACGATTGATGGTGAAGTTGTCATTGTTAATCTTGATAAAGGGGATTATTACAGTCTAGTCCAATCAGCGGCTGATATCTGGAGTGGTATTGAACGGGGAATTTCCACTGATGAGATTATAACAGAAATGGTTGAGCGGTACGAGGGGAGTCGCGAGGAGATTGAAACTGCTGTCAGCGAGATGATTCAAAAGCTACAGGATGAGGAAATTATCGTCGTTGATGAAAGGTCGAGGGCGACTAAATCTGATGCACCATGTATCACAAATGGTAATACAGAAAAGGCAATATTTGAACTGCCTGTATTACAAAAATATACGGACATGGAAGAGTTGTTGGCTTTAGATCCGATCCATGAGGTTGACGAAATGGGTTGGCCTAATGCTAAGGTGGAAGCTTAGTTTGTTATTGGTTGTTTGTTATTGGTTGTTGGTTGTTGGTTGTTGGTTGTTGGTTATTGGTTATTGGTTGTTGGTTGTTGGTTGTTGGTTGTTAGTTATTGGTTATGCCTTGATTTTAATCTATAGGTTGTGAGAGATGTGGCAACAGATTTGGCAACGGATTTGGTAACGGATGTAACGGATGTAACGGATGTGGCAACGGATTTGGTAACGGATGTAACGGATGGTTTAAATAATTAGCCATTAGCGATTAGCCATTAGCCATTAGGCATTAGCAGTTAGCAGTTAGCAATTAGTAATTAGCAGTTAGCAATGATAAATGATAATTTAACTCAGTCAGAACAAAAAGATCCGCTGGAATTCTTTGATTCAGTTTATGAATTATATGAGCAAGCTGAAGTGGCTGTTGGGGGTGCCGTTGACCGTTTTTATTGTATTGCTGGCCATACAATCCGGTTGCGATTTGCAGGATCTGCTTTGGTTCCATATATGACTCCTGCGTTGGCGCATTTAGAAATAGAAGCTGTTGCTAATCCGGCGCTGACTGTTTGTTTGTGGGATAGTACTTCAACAAATACTATAATGCCGCCACCACCTTGGCGCAGAAATCAGCATCATCCCAAGCGAGGAGAAATTATTGGGTTTAATACCGATCGCATTCATACTAGTTTTCAATGGGGTGCTTATGCTTTGAGTCTGTTGGATAGGGATCGCAATCTGGGAATTTATTGGATGGAAACCACTGGGGAAATTCCTTATTGGGAAACAGGATCTCCCCTACGAAGTATTTTTAATGTTTGGATGGGTAAGCGAGGGATTCAACTGGTACATGGGGGTGCTGTAGGTTTACCTAGTGGTGGTGTATTGCTAGTAGGAAAAGGAGGATCAGGTAAATCAACGACTGCTTTAAGTTGTCTCAATTCTGAACTTTTTTATGCTAGCGACGATTATAGTTTAGTTGCATTTGAGCCGACACCAACAGTATTTAGTATCTACAGTACCGGGAAGAAAAATGCGGATGATTTGGAAAGATTACCGTTTTTAGCTGAGGCGATTAGTAATCGCGATCGCTTAGATTCAGAAAAAGCACTGTATTTTCTTAATGATTATTTTCCCGAAAAAATCTTGCCCACTTTTCCCCTCCGTGCCATTTTAATGCCACGAATTACTGGTAAACCAGATACGACATTGACAGCCACCTCAGCAGCAGCAGCTTTAGCCTCACTTGTGCCCAGTACAATTCTCCAATTAGCTGGTTCTGGGAAAGAAGCTTGTCAAGTAATGATGAAAGTTGCTGCCCAGCTTCCTTGTTACTATTTGGAAGTTGGTACAGATATCCAACAAATTCCTCAAGTTATTTTAGAGTTACTCTCTTAAGAAAAAGAATGGAACAGCAACTATTTGTCAGCGCTATCGTCCCGGTTTACAACGGCGAGAAGTTTATAGAAGCGACAATTAATCGGCTCAAAAACCAACATTATCAGCCACTAGAAATTATCGTCATTGACGACGGTTCGACTGATGGAACAGCAGAAGTAGCCGCAAAATTTCAAGACAGTATCCGCTATGTTTACCAACCTAATAGCGGTCCCGCTGCGGCTCGAAATAATGGCATAAAGATAGCAAAAGGAGAGGCAATTGCTTTCTTAGATATTGACGATATGTGGTCAGATGATAAATTACAAATTCAAGCCAGTTACTTGGCAGCTAATCCATCAGTAGATATTGTTCAAGGATTAATTCAACAAATAACAATACCGGAAGAACACTCAATAAATCAATCCAGCTTTGAAATAGCTTCCCCACCCTATCAGTTTATTAATTTAGGAAGCGCCATGTATCGAAAGTCAGTGTTTGATAAAATTGGATTGCTTGATGAAACACTAAAGTATGCTGAAGATTATGACTGGTTTCTACGAGCGTGGGAAAATAACATTTCTAAAGTAGTCCTAGATCGAGTTACACTATTTTATAGAAAGCACGATCGCAACATGACTAGGGGAAAACAATTAGTCGAGCTTGGGTTTGTGAGGATTTATAAAAAACACCTGGATCGCTGTAGGGCAAAAGGAAGCTTTACGCGATCGCCGGAATTACCGCCTTTAATAGAATACATTGGTGTAGCTCCTCCTGACAAAGAAGTGTGGCAGTTTCAACGTAAAAACAAAATAATCAATTCGCTAATATAAAAAGTATAAAATAATGAATAAAAATTCTAGTTCAGTTAGTGTGATAATTCCAGTTTATAATGGCGAACGCTACTTATCAGATGCGATTGAAAGCGTCCTATTTCAAAGCTATGAGCCACTTGAAATTATTGTCGTAGATGATGGCTCAACGGATAAAACAGCTCAAATTAAGAGAAGATTTGGTGACAAAATTTGTTATCTTTATCAAGATAATAGTGGACCATCTAGAGCTAGGAACACAGGTATAAAGATCGCCAAAGGAGAGATTATTACCTTCTTAGATGCTGACGATCTTTGGAGTCAAAACAAACTGCAACTCCAAGTGGGATATTTAGGTGAAAATCCATCGCTGGAAGTAGTCATAGGTTCCACGCAATTTATGGAGCTAACTCTTGGAGATGAGGGGCAGAAATTTGTAGAAATTGGTGAACCCCGAATATTTCTAAACTTAGGTAGTGCCATTTTTAGAAAATCCGTATTTGATCGAGTTGGTTTATTTGACACAACCCTCCGTTATAGCGAAGATGTTGACTGGTTTAACCGTGCTAGAGAAAGTACGATTTCAATTTTGAAACACCAAGAATTAGTCCTAATTTATCGACAACATGAACAGAATATGACCAAAAATAAAGTTGCCAACGAACTCAATATATTGAAAGTACTCAAGCTATCGCTCGATCGACGGCGCAGTAAAAATGATGGAGTAGCAATGGAACTTACAAAGTTATCTGAGGAGTTAGAATAATGATAGAAAATCATCCTTTAGTTAGTGTAATTATCCCAGTTTATAACGGAGATCGCTATCTGGCTGAAGCACTCAAAAGTGTTGTGCAACAAACCTATCAGCCAATTGAAATCATCGTCGTCGATGATGGATCAACAGACAATAGCGCCAATATTGCTCTCTCTTACAAAGAAGTCCGTTATATTTATCAATCTAATCAAGGAGTTGCAGTCGCTCGTAATGTGGGAATTTCTCAATCGCGTGGGGAATTTATTGCTTTGCTCGATCAAGACGATCGGTGGACACCTAATAAATTAAGTATCCAAATTAAGTATTTGCTCGAACACGAAAATATAGGTTACACGCTGGCAAAAATGCGCGTGTTTTTAGAACCTGGAACCGAAAAACCTTCCTGGTTAAAGGCAGAGTATTTATCAGAAGATATACCAGGATACATATTGGGATTATTAGTTGCCCGTAAGTCTATATTTGAAAAAGTTGGCAACTTGAATCCGAATTACAAATTCGGTAACGATTCTGACTGGTTTTTCCGCGCTAATGATGTGGGTATCCCAATGGTTATTTTGCCTGAAACGCTTTTATATAAGCGCGTGCATGGTGCGAATGAGTCTCATAAAATACAGTCGATGACTGCGGATATGCTGAAACTTGTCAGATCGTCAATTCAGCGGAAACGCGCTCATAACATATCAAAACATCAGTAAAGGAAGTGGAAAAAATGAACAATTTGGTGAGCGTAATCATACCAGTATATAACTGCGATCGCTACTTAGCCCAAGCCATCGAAAGTGTATTCGCTCAAACCTATCAACCGATTGAAATTATTGTCGTAGATGATGGTTCAACTGATGGCACTCCAGAGGTAGCGAAGGGTTTTGGTGCTGCGGTGCAATATTGTTTTCAAGTCAACAGTGGTAGTGCAGCAGCCCGTAATCGAGCAATAGAATTAGCTAAAGGCGATTTCTTTGCATTTCTTGATGCGGATGATGTTTGGGTAGAGGATAAATTAACGCTCCAAATGGCAGCCTTTGCCAATAACCCCAATCTTGATATTGTATTCGGGCAGGTGCAACAGTTTATTACTCCAGAATTGCCCGATCATCTGAAAGCCAAACTCCACTGCCCTACTGAATTAATGCCGGGACATATTCCTTCAGCTTTACTGATAAAACGGGAGTCTTTTTTTCGGGTTGGTTTATTTGAAACTCAATGGAAATTAGCAGAATTTCCTAGTTGGCAGGTACGTGCTACAGAATTAGGACTCCAGACGATAATGTTACCTGATTTAGTAGCCAAGCGGCGATTGCATGAAACTAATAAGGGAATTCAGCAGCGCCAATATCAAACTGAATATGTTCAGATTTTGAAAGCATCGCTTGATAGGCGACGCGCTATGAATAAGGGAGATTAAAATCTAACCCTCCTTCTCGTGCTCTACTGGTTAACAATGAACTTAAACACAAAGTTAAAAAACATCAAAACTCGTTTCAAAGCTGCATCTAAAGCCTTTCTCAATCCGGTGTCTACTCTCAAACCAATAGTGTTTGTCAAAACAGTAGAACCCTCAGTAGTTTTAGACAATCAGCTTTTAGCTGGAAAAAATGCTTTAATCACTGGAGCAGGCAGAAATATTGGCAGAAGTATTGCTATTGAAATGGCAAAACAGGGTGCAAATATTTTCTTTACGGATATCGGTATTGAACTATGTAATAATTTGGAAAAGGAATTAAGCCCTTATCCTATTCAGGCAAGAGGCTTTGTCTCCGATATATCTAAATCTGAAGATATTGATTGTTTATATAGCATCTTGTCCCAAGATAACATTATCATTGATATCCTAGTTAATAATGTAGAAATTCAATTTGAAACAATCGGTATAGACAAACTAGATTTGGGAGAATGGCAGAAAACCTTTCAAACCAATATATTTGGACCTCTCTACCTCACCAAACTTATCTCCCAAATGATGGTGAGTCACTCTCTTGAAGGTTCGATTATATTTATGACTTCTGTACACCAAGAGGAAATTGTTCGTTGGCTTAGTTATAGTTCTTCAAAAGCTGCATTAGGTATGATTATTAAAGAATTAGCAGTAGACTTGGCTGCCCATAGCATAAGAGTTAATGGTATTGCTCCCGCTTGGGTAGCAGAAGATGAACAAGGACATCCTTTGCCTCACGATTATCACCTACTGCATCATACTTCTATCAATCCCTGTTATATTGGTAGAGTGGCTGTTTACCTGGCCTCAGATTATTTTTCAAAATTCACGACTGGAACTATTCTTAAAATTGATGCCGGAGTGTCATTATATAATTATCGTGTCGCTCAACATCCTCCTGAATAGGATGGAGAAAATACGAGAGCATCCCTTTTTGGCAAAGATACTTGGAGAGTTGCTACAGTTTTCACCCCCCCAGCCCCCCTTGTTAAAGGGGGGAGCAAGAATATAACCTGCGTTTCTGCCAAATCAGGATGCTACCGATAATATGAGAGGATGAGGGATAAAAGGATTTTCTAGAAAAATGTTGAGAATTAAAAGATGGCTCGAACACCAATTAAAGGTAAATTACTTGGAGGCAAAATCTCCAGCCTTTAAAACCCTCTTTCCCAAAAATGCCAAGATTCAACGAGTAGCAACCGGATTTCAATTTACCGAAGGTCCCATTTGGTTACCTGAAGAAAACTATCTCTTATTTAGTGATATTCCAGCCAATAAAATCTATAAACTAACTCCTGAAGGTAAGTTGACTATATTCAGAGAACCTAGTAATAACTCCAACGGTTTGACTAGAGATAAGCAAGGAAGACTTATTACTTGCGAACATAGTACACGCCGAGTTACTCGTACAGAAAAAGATGGTACAATTACTGTTTTAGTCGATAGATTCCAAGGGAAAAAACTCAATAGTCCTAATGATATAGTTGTCAAAAGCGATGGCTATATTTATTTTACAGATCCGCCTTACGGGATTCAACCAGAAGAGCAAGAACAACCTATCCAAGGAGTGTATCGCCTTGCCCCAGATAGCCGTGAAATTATTCTCGTTGCTGATAATTTCGATAAACCAAATGGATTAGCTTTTTCCCCAGATGAAACGAAGCTTTATATCGATGATTCTCAACGCCGTCACATCCGAGTATTCGATGTTCAACCTGATGGCACGCTAACTAATGGTTCTATTTTTCACGATATGAAGGTGAAGCAACCAGGTTTACCAGATGGGATGAAAATCGATGTTCAGGGTAATATTTACTGTACAGGTGGCGGTGGGGTTTGGGTATTTGATTCAGAGGGGAATCATTTAGGGACAATTGTCACTCCGGAAATACCAGCAAATTGTGCTTGGGGGGATGAAGATTGGCGGAGTCTTTATATTACTGCTCAAACTTCGGTTTATCAGATTCGGGTGAATATTGCTGGTATTCCGGTGCTTTGAGGTGGCTCGTTTTTGGCGAAGTTATATTTTTAACGCAAAGGGCGCAAAGGGTTATTGATGACTCTGCGTACCTCTGTGTTAAAAAAAACTATTAACAGTTAGTCAATTACGAAGAACAGTTGAGTAAAAAAGCTGTGCTACTCGCTCTCTTTCAGATCAATTCTATCCGTAATTGACGGCCTACAACAGAAGCAGCCCTTTGCATAGTTTCGAGAGAAACGCCTGTTTTTGAAGGATTGAGGAGGCGGTCCAGTTGGGCACGGCTGGTGTGCATCCG
Source organism: Limnofasciculus baicalensis BBK-W-15 (assembly GCF_024178385.1). Classification (GTDB taxonomy): domain Bacteria; phylum Cyanobacteriota; class Cyanobacteriia; order Cyanobacteriales; family Coleofasciculaceae; genus Limnofasciculus; species Limnofasciculus baicalensis. The sequence continues at coordinate 28,453 of NZ_JAMZMM010000010.1, forward strand.
CACCGCCATCTCTGTTTTGGTGATAGAAAGCTGTTTCATCTCAAGAGCAAGTTGACGCGCCAGCACCCGTTTAATTGCGGTGGCACTACATTCTTCGTAAATACCTTCTTCTTTGAGAAAATCATCAAAATTAGAGCCAGTATGGGGATTATTATTCATATTTTTCGTGTTCCTTCTTGCGCTTGATGGCTAAATCTATTTCCTTTTTTGGGGTTTTTTGGGACTTCTTAATGAAGCCGTGGAGGAGAATCATTTCCCCTTTGCTGATGTAGAAAATGATCCGTGCAATTCGTCCGCCAGTAAGCTTACTTCGCACTTCCCACAAGTCTTTGTAACCAGCAAGTTGACGGCACAGTGGTAGCCCGATAGGAAAACTAAACTCCACATCTTTGATATCGCTGCCGACAATTCGACAATCTTCACTGCTGAGAGTTTTCAACCAGTCTTTGACTGGTTCCCTCCCACCTTCTGATCGAAAAAACTTAGCTGGCAGTCTTTTCAATGTTTGCGCCCTAAGTTACTGTATCTTATATGATACATCACTTTTAGGCAGGCTAGCACAAAGGAGGCAAATGTTTAGATTTTTATCATTATTTTACTTCTAAAACCTCTGCGTACCTCTGTGGAACCCTCTGCGTACCTCTGCGTTAAAAAATGATCTTACTTCCCCCGCAGCAACTCTCCCACCAATCTAATTGGACGAATTAGATAATACAGAAAAGAAGGATATCTCCCCAAGGGCAAAACTAGCCAATCGGAAGTAGTTGGAGTTATCATCACGAGGAGAAAGTATCGCACTTTATCTATAAAACGTTCCCTGGCTTTGAGATGAAGACGAGTAACAGGAAAGCTTTGATTGGAAATATTTCCATTTGGGAAAAATCCGTCATAGACTTGCACTGCCAACTCTGTTACTACCCCATCTGCTTCTATCTTTTCCCAGATAAATTCTGGTAATGCTGTACCTAGTAATTCTTTGGCTAAGAAAAGTCCCAGAAATAAAATCCGCTGACAACCTAATCTTGCCGCTTCTGCCATTACTCTATCCCAATCCAAATTCGGATGTTTATGGACTAGTGCGGCAATATCGCACACCCGATTTAATTTATCCCAACATTCTTTAATTCCATGTCCGCACAGTAGTAAAAGCGAATCTTCTGGGGAGGTAGTGAGTATATTTGTACCCAGGAGAGGTACTGGAATAAGACGTTCCCACAAGTTTTCCGAATCAATTGGAAATGAAAAATAAAGTGGCATCATCCGCCAATGGAGTTCCACAATTATCTTACTTTGCTGGCGGATAAATGGATAGGCACATTCTCGGACAAATTCGTGGATTTGGGGGGATTTAATGAAAATTGCTTTCTGCGCTTCTGTTAGTTCAATTAGCTCGACTTTCATCTCATCTCCCTGAGATAGGAATAAATCCCTTGCTCTGATGATATCGCGATCGCGTACTAATATATCTAAATCGCCAAACTGCCGCAGCGATAACTCTCCGTAAGCTAAACTTGCTATAGCAGGTCCTTTGAATGTAAAGACGGGAATGTCATTAACAGCAAACAAATCCAGAATTTTTAGCAATTCTTTAGTGCGGTTAAGGTTACGCACAGCGTTGGTACGGAAATCTTGACGCAACTGAGTGAGAATTTCCGGAGGAACCAATTCTTTCGCCGTAGTGGAAAGACTCTGGTAGAGCAATGGCTTGACTCCGTGTTTGGCGGCGGTTTGGAGTAGATACTTCCAGTCTATTTCTTGCTGGAGTAGGATTTTTATTCGTGCAGCTATTGCAGGTTCGATAGAAGTTCGGCTACAACAGAGTAATAATTCAATTTCTGGACGTGTGTGTTTTCCTAGTCCAGACTCTGGGCGATTGCATCCTGCTGAGGTTTTTCCTTTAATTTCCTGTTCCAGTACTTGTTCCATCATTTTACCAGCTCTAAAGTGTGATATTTTTCTTTTTCCAGAAATTACAAGTATGCTCACGTAAGCGTAAATAATTTAAAGTATGTAGTAAGCGCTTAAGCGCTTACTACGAGCCAATTGATCGGTGTTTTATTTATTTTTGCCCACTTACCTGTTATTTCGATCGTAAGCCATAATATAGCCAGTGTCATCCCCAGATTTTAAACTTAATTATGAATCAAGCCGACAATTCCAAACAAGGATATCCCACTCCGGAGCAAGAGTTAGTTTTACAAGCTGCTTTCTTGCCACAAGAAGTAGCTATTACAGCATGGCACAAATGGCTAGAAGCTATCGATATCGAAGATCACGATACTGAATCCTATCATTTATTCCCTTTCATTTATCGTAATTTATCTGATTCTCAGTTAGATATTCCTGAAATTGTGAGACTCAAGGGCGTTTATAAACGCAGATGGTATGAAAACAAAATCGTTTTTGCTAAACTTACCACTATTCTCACTGTATTTCAGGAGGCGGGAATTAAAACTTTACTACTGAAAGATGCGGCTTTAGCTACCCATTATTGTCAAGATAATGGTTGTCGGTATATTTATCATTTAGATATTTTAGTTTCCCCCGCAGATGCTTCAGCCGCGATTGCCTTACTAAAAAATATGGGTTGGCAGCCCAAAACTCATATATCAGAGCGGCTCATTTCTGTTTATCAAGGGTTGGGATTTGAAGATAAGTCTAAATATCCTTTAAATCTCCAATGGCACGTCTTCCCTAGCGCTTTTCAAGATAATCCTAATGATGAGTTTTGGCAACGGGCTATAACCACTAAAGTTGGCGATATATCAACCTACGTTTTAGAGCCAACTCACCAGTTATTATCTCTCTGTTTACAAGTCTATCCCTGGACTACTCTTTTACCCATTCGCTGGTTAACTGATGCCACAATTATTCTCAATTCATCTCAAACTTATATAGATTGGAATCGACTAATTGAACAGGCTCAGAGATACCAATTGATTTTGCCATTAACCTTGATGCTTAATCAATTAAAAAAACTTTTTCCTGACTCAGTTCCCACTGCTATTTTAGAGCAACTTGCCCAGGTTCAAGTTTCTCAATTTGAGCAAATTGAATATCAGATTAAAACGAAGCAAAATATATCAGTATTAAATGCTTTCTTTTTCAGATATTTCCACTATTTAAGATCTGTCAGCAATAATAATTTAGCCTTCAAGTTATTCGGATTTCCCAAATATCTACAATATGTCTGGGAATTAGAATACATCTGGGAGGTTCCCTACCAGGTAATGGTGCGAGGGATGAGACGGATGCTGCGATAGGTTAGTAGTAGGCGATTAATCGCCTACTACCAACTCCTCTTGAAAAATGAATCAACAATGAGAGATAAATTACCTCTTTCTTTTAGGGGAGTCAAATTTCCTGCCCCCCCCTTCCCTTGAAGGGAAGGGGGTTGGGGGGTTAGGTTTTTCGATTTTTTGAAAATGATGCAATATGTCAATTAAACCGAAATTTCTCTAAAAACCAATAACAAAAACGTTATTAATTTTTCGACAAAGGGCAACGTTGAACAGTATCTGAGCCTTGTTGTACTCCCCTTAATCGGCGAATCGCTACTTCCATTTCACTCAAATTCTCTTGTAACCCACAATATTGAACCTGAATTGTGCGCAATTCTCTCGCCTCAACTTCCTTTCTCTCCTCCAGTTGACGGAATTCGGTTTGAGATGCGATCAGTTTCTGTTCAAAAGTGCGTATTTCTCCTTGCAATGCTGTTATCCGCTTTTCTAATGTTTGTTGTTCCTTGCGAGAGGCTTCCATGCGTTTTTGAGAGGTTTCTATTTCCCCCCGCACAGAAATCAGTTGCCCTTCTAATGTTTTGCTTTCTGTTTGAAGCGATAGAATTTTTGCCTGTGCAGTTTTAATTTCGGCTTGAATCGAAACTAACCTTTCCTGAGATTTGCGCACTTCAATTTGGGATGCTTCTAATCCCGATTGGGAAGTTTCCATATCCCGGCGTATAACGACTAGTTTCTGTTCTAAACTTCCCCATTCTTTTTTGAGTGATTCTACTTCTACTTGTGCCGTTTTTATATCTCCTTGAATCGTAACTAATCGCTCCTGAGATTGGCGCACTTCCAGTTGAGATCCTTCCAGGCGTTTTTGCGATACTTCGATTTCACTACGCAAAGAAACCAGCCGATTTTCTACAGTTTTGTGTTCTGTTTTCAATGATTCAAGTTCTACTTGTGCGGTTTTAATCTCTGCGCGAATTGCCACTAATCGCTCCTGAGATTGACGCACTTCAACTTGGGAGGATTCTAGTTGCGCTTTTGCGGTTTTAATGTCGCCTCGAATTGTGACTAATTCCTGTTGAGATTGACGGATTTCGGTTTGGGATGATGCCAATTGTGCGGTGATGCGCTGACTTTCTGTCTGGAGGGAAACTAGTTTTGTTTCAGTCGTGCGAATCTCCCCTTGCAACGCCACTAATCTTTGTTGAGTAGTGCGAATTTCGCTTGTCGATTCTCCTGAAGTTTTGAGGAGGGTGAGTAAGGTAGATACTTCGATATCGTTGGAATTAAAACTGGCAGATTTTTCAAAAGAAGAGATGGCTTCTTCATATCGGTTTAAGCGATAGAGTGCCAATCCTCGCCATTTCCAGGCGAGAGGATTCCGCGATTCAATTTCAATGGCTTTGTCACAGCTTGCGATTGCGTCTTGATAGCGACCTATTTGATATAGTACTGTAGATCTGTCAACCCAAACGGCGGCACTTCTGGCATCAATTTTTACTAATTGATCGTAATAAACTAGCGCTGCGTCATATCGTTTTAAATCCTCAACTAAAACCTTGGCAATTTGTTTGGGAACGATTGTTTTGACTAAGGTTTCTTCGTACTCTGATGTGGTTTGAAGGGATAGGGTTTCCTGCCAAGATGCAATTGCTGCCTCATACCGTTTTAGTTGATATAAAGCTTTCCCTTTCTCAAAGATAGCGAGGATAGACTTCGGCTTAATTTTAATTGCTGCGTCGTAGGAAGTGACGGCTCCTTCATATTGCCCCAAACCCTTCAAACAATTACCGCGCAAATACCACGCCAAGAAGGAGTCGGATTTTAGTTTAACAATTTGATCGAAAATTGCGATCGCTTCTCGGTATTTACCAATTCCTTGCAACTCGCTAGCTTCCTGCCACAATTGATCCAGGGTTCTCCCTTGTGCGGTAAGATTCTCTATGAGTGCAGTATGGCGATCTACTTCTGATGGATTAACAATGCTTTGAGCATTGGCACTGCCATAGCCCGTCGTCATCAAAGTCGCTAATGCGACTCCTAGCTGCAACTGAATCGTTTTCATCTTGACTCCTCAAAACCACTTGAATGTTCACCGGAGTTGTTATACTTCCGGAAAACTACGTTGTCACCATAGCAAATTTTTTTGGCTATGTCTCTAAATTCATCATAATTTACCAAAATAATGGGTCTAAAGCCCCGTCCTAGAAGGACGGCTTTCTGGTTCTTTTGTACTTAGTGTGCCAAAATATTAGTTGAAATCATCAAAAAGCCAATTATAGCGATAGACAAGGCAGTTAAGGCATCAATAGTGAGAGGAGGGTGAAAGAAGAGGATATAAATATTTAGGGTTTGTTGCCAAGGTTATCGCCCTCTTGCTAGGCTAGCGCCAAGAAGTCGCTAACACCCCTACCAATTTCTGTTTGTCCTAACCACCTTGGCGACTGCTATATGCCTGAACTGGCTGAAAAAAGGCTATTTTTAACTTGTAAATTTATAACAAGCCTTGCCCTACAAGGGTTTCGATTATATTTTTGTCACAAATTAGCACACTAAGTACGGAAGTGGTACTCATGACAATACCCTCTGTAATGCTTGCTTGAACTCAGCCACGCATTTGAATTATCTGGAGTGTTACCGCTCAAACCAGCTAGATCGAATGCCTTGGCTAAACCGTAATCTCCCACCTTAGCGATCGCTTTACCTCCAACATTAGTTAGAAATATGTTACCGGGTTTGAGGTCGCGATGAACCAAACCTCGTGCCTGTTTAACAGTACCGTCAGGTAATTTAACTGGAGGAATTTCAATATTATGGGCGTATTCCAAACCGTCTAAAGTTTGAAAAATAATCTCTAAAGCAGTATCAACTGGCAATCGACCACCCTGTTGTCGCATTAATTGGGCAATACTGCCACCGTTACAATAGTCCAGAGTGAAAAAGAAAGTACCGTCAAACTCGCCTGAATCGCGCAGTTGCACTAGATTGAGATGTTGAAGGAGTTTAGTATTTTCTATTTCGCGCAAAAACAGGTTGGTAGCACGGCGTTCGGCTGCGCGTTGAGGCAGCATTACCTTAAGTGCTATTTCCTCTTCTGTCTCGTTATGGCAAGCTAAATAAACCGCACCGAATCCTCCCTTGCCTAATTCTTTTAAAATTGTGTAGCCTTGGATTGCAGACAGATTGGGTTCGCCTGTTTTTGCCTGTTGCAATAAGCGTTGGAGAATTTCAAAGGTATCAGATTCAACAGCGGAGATGGCTACCTTTTCTGGTTGCATTTCTGCATCACTAAAGATTTCAATACTGACTCGAAATACAGTATTTCCAATCTTAATTTCATCGCCTTCTTTTAAATCGAAAAAGGGATAGTCCTGTTCGCTGTTTGGGTTTTGACCTTCTTGGCGCTGTCCGATCGAGGTACCGTTAACATAAGTACCCATTAGGCTTCCATAGTCTCGCACCCGGATGTTTGGCGGGTTGATATCAAGCACGCAGTGATAGCGCGAGATAGTGCTATGATCTTCGTCATTAGGCAGCTTGGGATGGCAGTCATCAGCGCGACCGATGATTGTGGTAATGATTTCATTGAAAATAAATTTTTGATCGGCGAGTTTTCCAGAAATGATAGTGAGAATAATTTGACTTAACATGGTTGACAAGTTTAAGAATAAAGAGATTATCGTTATTTTTGCACTGGAGCGATCGCGCTTAATAAGATACCTAAAATTTTTCCCACATCTCTCAGATAATACTCGACCGTATCAATATAAACAATCTTGCCCTCTAATTTCAAAAATCTCCAATTCGTTCCCGATGTTACGGCTCCATAAATTGTTTTAATTTCATTTTCTTCTCGTTCGTTAAACAACTGAGCCGCTAACATTTCGGCTACGCCTGACTTCCAGACAAGGCATATTGTCCATCTAAGCTGAGGGACACTGAAGTTACGCCCCCTGAGTGTCCCAGTAAAACTTTGTCTTCCCAAGCTCCAAGCAATGACTTACGCGGAAAATGCTGATAAAGACTTGTCCATGCTTGAAACACTTCTTCACTCTTTTCAAAAGCAGGTTGGGAACGAATGTTTCGCAATTCTTGTGCGAAACCAACCAGATCGTTTCGAGCAAGAGCTTGCCGTGCTTTTGCTAAGGCTTGCTCATAAGCTTGATTAATAGAAAGGATAGTTTCTGTCGTTAATACTTGACACAGCCTAATAGGGGCAATAAAAGAATATATAAGCCATTAGAACTCAAGCAAACAGAATTGACACCTGAACTATGTCCCTCAAGTGTTTGCAAGCACTCCGCTGTTTGAACATCCCATTGTTTAATTGTTCCATCTAGGCTACCAGATATAGCATAATGACCATTTGAACTGAGACATACGGATTTTATACAATCAGTATGTCCTTCAAAAATTCGCAACTGCTCGATTATTAAGACTGTCTGCAATATCTTTACCCACTTCTGGTTCGGGACGAGGATATGCTTCTCCCGTCTCCTGCTGGTAAATAACTTTCAGCGCATTTGCCACATCCAGCATCGTGCGGGGACGGCGTTTGGAGTCTTCTTGTGCTAATAGCATTACCTCAATAGCTTTTTCAGTAAATCGCTCAAACATTTTTTATTACTTATTTCGGCAATTAAAACGGTTATTAGCTTTTCTCGTTATCTGATTCTTTTTCTGCTTCTTCTATCCAAATTTTTAGTAATTTCATAGTAATTCCTAAAGGAAATATAAAATTTGTTAACAAATCTATTCCACCTTCTATAAGCCATTTTTGTAACATCTTTCTGCTCAAAGGTTCCTGAGTGGCTCGCTTAATCACTGAGTATAACTTGTCTTTGAGTTCTGGATTTTGATTAATAACACGCTCAATTACTTCTGGAACTCTCAACAATGGCTGGCGCTGCATTGTCTGGACAACAAGTTCTACTGTATCAGCCGTACTAGGATCGGCTTGAGACACTTGTTCGAGTAATTCCTGGATCTGAGTTATTGCTTCTGCTTCATCTCGTCCGAAAACAAGCTTACTTATGAGGACATGGAAGATTTCCTTGTTTCCACACAATCTCTTCCGCCCGCCGAAAAACCTGTCGCGACTCTTGACTGCGAGACATTCCTCGTCCGCTATCTACATCTGGCCCAAGGTTAGCAACAACGGAGCGCAAGCGACGGCGAAAGGTTGTCGGGTCAATATCAGCTTGTTGGAACTTTTGCTTTAGTTCAAGAATGTCAGCCTCGAACTCAGGACGTTGACCCTGTTTTTCCATAGGGGGTCCTGTGAAGAAGCGTTCTAAATCCAAATCGCAAAGCTTACACAGTCCAATCAATAGATGGGAAGGCTCTATTTCATTAGCATTGCTTGCCTTAGCTTCAACAGCGGCAATTTCCCAGGTAAAAATCAGGCTTGGCGAGTAGTGTGCCATAGCCAATGGCCTCCATAGCTCTGGGACAACAATAACCTAAATTATACATTAATAACCTAAATTATACATTTCCTTTATAAAGTCGGATTTTTAACGCCAAGGTGCGCAAAGTAAGGAGTCAAGGTACGGAAAGAAAAGATGGGATTTTTTCGTTTGGATTATATTTTCTGGAAAACTTGAGCTTGATGGTAGAGTGATAATTAGTAAAACTTTAGGAGTCGCTAAGGTGGTTAAGACATCGGAAAACGCCAGCACACTTTCACAGCAAGCTTTTGACTTTTGATTTTTGCTATATGTCCAAAACTCAACCCTACCAACCTTTACTATTGAGACTTCTCCATGGAGCCAATGCCTTAATTGGATTCCTCGCCATTCTGTCCTCATTTTTAGTTTACAACACCTTCGATGGCAGGTTCGGTAAATTTCCTCTCCCGCCAATTCCTAAGATTATCGATATTCACGGTACTTTTGGCAAAACCTTACTCCTCGCGATCGCGCCTTTATTTGCTTTGTACTGTTTTCACATTGGTTATCGGCGGCTAATTCAACCCGACTCATTCCATAAACTCGCCCAATTGCCTAAACCTATCGGTTGGTATAGCGTCCACCGTATTGTTAATACAATTATGTTATTGTCAGTCACTTTTTCTTTAGTTTCCGGTAGTATGATGCAAGAAAAATGGCTACCCAATGGAGAATTTTATCATATTTGGTACAATCTCCACTTGCTTGGATGGCTGGTGTTAGTCTGCTGTTTAGCCATTCATCTATTGATGAGTATTAAAGTTGGGGGATTTCCTCTAATTTTTTCTATGTTTAGCTGGCAATATCGTCCAGAAGATTCACCTGCTAACTGGCTAAATACAATCCGTGATTTTCTGAGAGGCAAATAACTATGAAACGAAATAATATCCTGATTATTGTTGAAGTTTTGGTTATGGGAGGTATTGTCTTTGGGTGGTTTGCACCGCTGTTTTTTCCTTCAGATGAGGAGGAGACTAGTCAAGGATTGGATTGTAATTTTGTTCTATTCCCAAGGAGTGGGGAAGGTTTTTTTAACGCAGAGGTGGCGCTTCGCTACACTGCGTGAGCGCAGAGGTTTACACAGAGGTTCACAGAGGAATGGAGTAACTAAATATCACCAGGTTTATAAACTTGACTAGGGGTATGATCTGGATTAATTTCAATTACTAAATCTGCTAGATTGGAATTACGAGTTAAGGGTGTAATAAATAACTCTGGATGAAGGGATTTCCAGAAATAATTGACAAAATCATGCACTTGTGATTCAGTCATCCCCGATTTACCTGTAGCGATCGTTTCCTGTTCTGCTTCCAGCCGCCATTGTAAACTAAGACGATAATCAGTGGGGTAAAGTACCATCAGTCTATCCAATCTTTCCCACAATGGCAAATAGTCTTTGAGTCGCTCATTTGTGTCTTGTGCAAATTTGCGATCGCTATCTGTTTCAATTGGTGGTAAAGTTAGGGTATCAAAGATAAGAGAATCAATGGGTTGTACCCCAACAAACCATCCTTCAAATAATACAATATCCGCCGATTCTATAATTTCTGGCTCGGTGCGATCTCCTGCACCTCCATAGGCAGATTTATCAAAGCGCGGTACTTGAATTGATTTATATTGGTGAGGAGAAAGAAGTTGGTCTAAAACTTGCAAACCTAGCTCGACATCATGGGTTCCCGGAGGTCCCCGCCAAATCAATTGAGGGTCTTGTTTTTGCAGTAATTGTCGCTCTTGATAAGTCTTATAGATATCGTCAATAGAGATGCTAATAGTGCGATAACCTAACTTAGCTAAAATTACTCTTAATACTATGCTTAGTGTCGTTTTTCCCGTTCCTTGTCCCCCTAATATTCCTTGAATTAGTGGACGAGCCAATTTTTGCCTAGATCCAGCTAACTCTATGGCTAATGGTAGCCATAAATTCCAGAGCGATAGGAGAATATTGGCTGGGTCAGAAACAGATATTTGGTGAGAAAATGATGGTAGTGTGAGGATATTAGTATAAACTGCTTGGCAGAGACGCGATCGCACTTTTATCATCTCCTCCACATTTTCCGGTGTAATGCCAAATACTTTAGCCCGTTGTGGTGGTATTAGTGCATCAGCTATCAGTTGCTGCCACTCCAAAGTTGTTAGTGGATTTTTTTTCACCAAATTGTTGATAATTTGTTGTAGTGGCTTTGTACTTTTAGTCATTTGTTTTTGGTCTTTGATAAAATAACTGTGACAGGCAAGATGCCTGTTCTACAATAAATAACAAATAACAAATAACAAATAACAAATAACAAATAACAAATAACAAATAA
>NZ_JAMZMM010000543.1 GCF_024178385.1 Limnofasciculus baicalensis BBK-W-15
GAACAGGTGTCTCGCCTGTTACACCCCGATAATCTCAACTTTTTCTCCAATATTTCCCAGATAGTGCTACAAAAGGTGAGAAAAGCTGATAAGAATATTCTGTCTAAACAACTCAAGATCGAGATCAGGTCGAACATTTACTGCCGAAAGAGAGTTATCTTTTGCCCATCCCATCCTTAATGTGTGTGAGGAAGCCAAGTGCCAGCCCGAAAAACCTACGAAAAACCCCTTCAGGGAACCCAAAAAACCCAGTCGCCCAAAAAACCGTCAACAAAAAAACCTACCAAGAAAGCCAAGCAAGGGCATTGGCTGTGGCTTTGGTTAGGCTTTAGTGGCGTGGCAATGCTATCAGCGACAGCCGGGGCAATGCTTGCGGTATCCCTATCCAGTATGCCCTTACTCCAAAGCAGCCTTAGTAGCGAGGAAGCTGCTATCTTTACCAAAGGCGGTAAACTCACCCGCAGCAGTATGCGGCTACCTGAGCTAACTCGACCCGTTAGTATCATGGTATTGGGGATAAAAGTTCTTGCATCCGACGTAGATCAACCTACAGGCAACACATCGGGATACGATCCTACGATCAATTCCTTTGACGGTTTAGCAGATACGATGCTATTACTACGGTTCGATCCCGAAAGCAAAAAAATAGCGGTTCTCTCCATTCCCCGCGATACCCAAGTTAATATTGAAGGACATGGAGCAACTAAAATCAATGCTGCTAATGACCAAGGTGGACCAGCATTAACAGCAAAAACAACCAGTAAGCTTTTGGGAGATGTGGGGATTGATCGTTACGTTAGAGTAAACGTACAGGGGGTTGAAAAGCTGATTGATGCCTTGGGAGGAGTCGAGGTATACGTCCCCAAGGATATGAAGTACAAAGATGACACACAGCACCTCTACATTGACCTAAAAGAAGGGAAACAGCACCTAGATGGCAATCAAACCCTACAACTTTTACGATTTCGCCACGACGAGTATGGGGATTTAGGTAGAATACAGCGGCAGCAAATGGTGATGAGGGCACTAATGCAGCAGGCTCTCAATCCCGGTACTTTGGCGCGGTTACCGAAAATTCTCTCTGTTATTCAATCCCACATTGACACAAATTTGAGTGTAGAAGAATTAGTGGCGCTGGTAGGTTTTGGCGTTCATACCCAACGATCCGATGTAAACATGCTCATTCTACCAGGTGACTTTAACGGTAACGGTCAGCATGAGGTGAGTTACTGGTTGCCGAATCGCCGCAAAATCAGGCAAATGATGTCTCAATACTTCGACCAAGGCTATAGTGAAGCAGAAGAAGGAGTGAAGCAACGTTCAGTGCGGGTGGCGATTCAAGATAGTACAAACGATCCAGGAGCAGTTCAAACCTTAGTTAGCAAACTCCGGGAAGCTGGTTACCGCAATATTTATGTGGACACTCCTTGGAAAGAGCCTTTGGATGTTACCCGTATTGTCGCTCAACAGGGAGACGAGAGCAGTGCCTCTAATATCCGTGAGAATTTGGAATTTGGGGATGTGCGGGTTGAAAGTACTGGCTCTCTTGCTTCTGATATTACGATTCAATTGGGTAAAGATTGGCTAGAAAAACAGAGCAAAGGAAGGTTAAATTTTTAACTATAGCAGTCGCTAATACTTTAAGAACAAGGGGCTTAAGGGGAGCATCCCAATGAAGGCAAAGATACTTGTTTTTGCCCCCCTTTTCACCCCCCCAGCCCCCCTTGTGAAAGGGGGGAGCAAGAATACAACCTCCATTTCTTCCTTTCTCGGGATGCTCCCGGCTTAAGCCCCTTGTTTTCTGCTTTTTAAGTAGCGGAAACAGATGTTTGAGATTCCTGCCACAGCTTCCAAAGAAAGAATTCCATGCGATGGGCTGAATCACCACTACAAGAACTATTGCACAAGCTAACTACAAAAACTCCCTCTTCACCATCAGGATTGGATGACATCCAAGTACCTTTGAGGCTAACTTCCATATAGTCGGTATCGCAAATAGATAGGTTAATTCCTTCTATCTCTTCTTGTTGTCGTACTGCCTTTTCTAATTCTACCAATTGGGGCATATCCCTTGGCAGTAAGAACGCAGCCGTGCTAGGTTCAACCCATAAACTGGCACCCGCTCGCAGGGATAGCGTTACTCGCGTGGCAACCCATTCCTCTAGAGAATTACTCAGGCGCTCTAGGTAGAAGCCATTTTCGGTATAAGTGAGTTTTAGCATAACCTATCGCCTCCTGTTATTCTGTATGTACTTGAGAGCGCCAAAATTGTTCGGCAAAGGCAACAGCCGGGTGCATGGGCGCTTTGGGTTTGGTATGAAGTGCCATTCCTGCTTGATCTGGGGTGCGATCGCCTTTGTGACTGTTACACTTTTCACAGGCTGTCACTACGTTATCCCAAGTATGGGGTCCGCCTTTGGAGCGCGGAATGACGTGATCTAGAGTGAGCTTTTTGGTGCTATTGCAGTATTGGCAGGTGTGTTTGTCTCTTCGTAAGATTTCTCGCCGATTCACCGGAGGCACTTTCCAAACCCTCTCTCCATCTGTTTTCGTGAGACGAATTTGTTCTGGTACGCTCAGTACTAGATTGGGCGAGTGGACGAGTATGGCATTCTCGCTGTTAAAATCTAGTGGTTCGGCTTTTCCCATCACCAACAGTGCGATCGCACGTTTAATATTGACTCGACTGACGGGTAGATAGTTCTTGGAGAATACCACTACAGTTCGCCTTAATACGTCTGTTACACTCGTCACGATTCGCTCCTTATCTGAAAATTAGGTAATTGCTAATGGTTAATTGCTAATGGTTTATTGCTAATGGCTAATGGTTAATTGCTAATGGCTAACTTTCCTCCTGAAGTATAGGGAATGAGAATTTGACGACTCGGATAGGGTTTATTGTTTATATCTCTGTCTGGCAGCTACTTATGCTGGGGTGGAAAGTCAAAAGTGAGTAATGCCTCCCCCTC
>NZ_JAMZMM010000544.1 GCF_024178385.1 Limnofasciculus baicalensis BBK-W-15
ATGTGGCGTATATCGCAATAGCGACTCAGGATGGACAATAAAGGGGATACCATAAACTTAGAGATAAAACTATGCAAACCATGTCCTTAGCAGAAGAACGAGTTACCTTGCGAATTCTGCTTGCTGAAGACAATCGGGTGAATCAAAAGTTGGCTTTGAGTATGTTACGCAAACTCGGATATCAGGTGGATTTAGCAATAAATGGTGTGGAGGTTTTGCAAGCCTTGCACCGTCAGCCTTATGATGTGGTGTTAATGGATGTGGAAATGCCAGAAATGGATGGTTTAACCGCAACTCGCCGCATCTGTCAGGAGTGGTGTGCTAGTAAACGTCCCCGAATTATCGCCCTCACCTCTTTTGCTTTGAAGGGAGACAGGGAAAAGTGTTTGGAGGCGGGTATGGATGATTATGTTACCAAACCTATCGCCTTCCCAGAGTTGCTCAACGCCTTGGAGAAAGCTAGTCCATCCTTAGCCCTCAGTCATTGATCTCACCATTGTAGTCATCGATAGCAAATACAAATCACATCTAAGTTAGACATTGCGCAGTCACGATCGCAAACACTAGGGTTCCATACTTGAAACTGTCAAGTTACCCAAGTTTTACGATGACGCTAAACGAACTAGAAACTCAATATAAAGAGGCGGTTGATATCATAGGCAATCAACTCCAAAATGCTCTCCTAGAATTGTCCCGAACCGAAGCTATAATTACACAGATAGGAGAGACGCTGGAAAACCTTACTAGAAACATGGAAGAGTTTATTCAACAGCAGGAACAAATTGATTAGTTTGTTGTTTGTTTTGACATCAGTCAGACGACGGAAGTCCCCCCGGCGGGGGTAGCTTCCGTTTAAAATTTCTGCATATCTGATTACAACAGATAATTGGCTCTAAGCCCCTTGCCCATCACCAGTTACAGAAACCATCAAACTACTAGGTTGCCCAAGATTACCCTCTAAGATAACCCCTCGTTGATTAACCTGAAGATGGCGCATAATCTTATAAATCGCTTCCACCTGCTCAGATGCACCAACTTTTTCGGCTAATTCTGATACTGACAATGGTTTTCCAGCTTCCCGTAATACTAACAGCGATCGCGTCTGTAAATCCAAAATCGCTGCTGCTGCCTTTTTCCCTGCTTCTACCCCCGGTTGGTGGTAAGCATTAATATTCACCAATGAAGCATAAAATCCTACTGCCCTTTCGTACAGGGCAATTAATGCTCCTACTGTATAAGGGTTTACCTGACGAATTGTTACCGTAATCGAATCTCGATTATTTTCATACAGTGCTTCTCGAGTTCCCTGTAACAAACCTGATAGATAATCACCAGATGTTACTCCCGCTTCTACTTCTGGAGAGATTCCTTCTCGATCTTCTAATACTTCAATAAAAGTAGCAAAGAAATTAGGAACCCCTTCCCGCAGTTGCTGAACATAAGCATGTTGATCTGTCGAGCCTTTATTCCCGTAAACAGCTATCCCTTGATAAACTGTATTCCCATCTAAATCTTTCTCCTTACCTATAGACTCCATTACTAACTGTTGGAGATAGCGGGAAAATAGTAATAAACTATCTTTGTAAGGCAAGATCACCATATCTTTCTCGGCCTTACCCTTACAGGCAAAATACCAGGATAAGCAGAGTAAAGCCGCCGGGTTTTTTTTGATTTCGGGTGTGCGAGTAGCGCCATCCATTTCCTTCGCACCTGCCAGCATCTGTCGGATATCAATCCCTTGCAATGCTGCTGGCAGAAGCCCTACAGCCGACAATTCTGAAGTCCGTCCTCCTACCCAATCGTACATGGGAAAACTGGCTAACCAACCTTCAGCTTTAGCACGTAGATCTAGATTACTATCCTGACCCGTAATCGCCACAAAATGGGGAGCAAAATCTAGATTTTCAGCCTCGTATGCTTTTTGTACTTCAATCATCCCATTGCGAGTTTCCGGTGTACCACCAGATTTGGAGATAACTAATACTAAAGTGCTAGAAAGCCGATCTTTCAGCTTGGCAAGAATGTTATCAATACCAGTCGGATCGGTATTATCAATAAAATGAATAGCCAGAGGTGGAAATATTGGGGAAATTGCTTCCTTGACAAACTGAGGTCCCAAAGCTGAACCACCAATCCCGATAGATAAAACATCGGTAAATTTAGCAGATGCGGGAGGATGGACTTCACCACTGTGGACTTGAGCTGTAAAAGTCTCAATCTGTGCTAGGGTATCGATGATATCTTGTCTAAGTTCCGGCGTGGGCGCGAGATTGGGGTCTCGCAGCCAATAATGACCAACCATACGGTTTTCATCAGGATTTGCGATCGCGCCTCCTTCTAAGGCATCCATATCCTGAAATGCCTTATCAAACTTAGGTCCCATCGCCTCGACAAAGGCATCATCGAATCCCATGCGGCTGACATCGAGGTAAAAGTCCAATCCTTCGTGGTAATAAAGCCAGTCTTGGTAGCGTTGCCAGAGTGCAGCGGAGTCCATAAGTAGCTCTCATTCCTTGTGTTTTAACCAATCACAAGTTTATGTCTTCAGTTGTCCCTTGTCATTTTCTCATAAGCCATCCTTGATACAATCCCCAAATTACTCCATTGGGTTAAAAATGAGTTACAACGCCATATATGGCGTTTTCTGAGGCTAAAGATCAAGCGTCATATATAAGGTTTCGGCAAGACTCGCAAAAATTTGACAATATTACCCATCACCTCGATCGCGACGATATAGTTGTCGATAGTAAATCGATAGAACATGGCATCTGAGCCAACAGGATGGAGTTCAGGCAAGTCTTGAATCCGTTTAATCTGCACAAACTCCTCAAAGACAACTTGATACACCTGCTGATAAGCAGCAGATTCTAAGCTTTTAAGATCTTTTAAAAAGGAGCGGGCATAGCGCACTTCTATGCTCACAGGAGTCACTCTAATTACAAACTTTTTATTTTACTTCCTTATGG
>NZ_JAMZMM010000545.1 GCF_024178385.1 Limnofasciculus baicalensis BBK-W-15
GTTTTTAAGGGTGAATTGGGGGTTAGAGGTGTTTTTAAGCCCTCGGAGGGCGAAGCATTTGGATTGTTTATCTTGGGTTTTTCCGATAAGTTATCCCCCAAATGCTTCGCCCCTACCTCTGATTTGGAAATTGGCAAAGATGCCCTAACATTTTCCCCCATATTTTCCCCCATATTTTCCCCCCTTGATAAGGGGGGGTAGGGGGGTATCTCATTTTTCAAGGGGGGTATTTCACCATAAGCATAACTACTCCAATTCAGATAAGCCCGAGCCAAATCTTGCTCATCCTGCCAATTTTGTCCTTCAATTAACCCTTGCAAACCCGCCCCATAAGCCCCCGGTTTCGAGCCAAAAATTCGGTAGCGCGATCGCACAATTGCCTCTTCTTCACTCAACCCCGCTTCCTGCCAAAACTCTGTCTCTGTTTGCACTTGCGCCGCTAACGGATTTTGCTCTAATGGTTCATTTAAACTTGACACAGCCACTACTGCGTTGTAAAATAAATCTATTAAATTGGGGAAGGCATCGCGAAAAAAGCCTGATATCCGCAGCGTCACATCCACACGAGGACGACCTAACGCAGACAGCGTAAGAATTTCAAAATCTACAACCCTTCGAGATAACCCATCCCAAACCGGACGGACTCCCAATAACGCGAGTGCTTCCGCGAGATCGTCTCCACCTGTCCGCATTGTAGACGTACCCCATACGGACATGCCTAGTGTTTTTGGATACTCACCATTTTCCTGAGTATAACGTTCGATTAAAGCTTCAGCCGCTTTCCGTCCGACATCCCAAGCCGTCTCGGTAGGAATAGCACGGATATCAACAGAGTAAAAATTACGACCAGTAGGTAGTACTTCCGGTCGTCCCCTAGTAGGTGCGCCCGCTGCCCCACTGGGGACATATCGCCCATCTAATCCGCGCAATAATTGGGTAATTTCCTGATTAGTTTGTTGTAGTGCAGGTAAAAGGCGATCGCGTATCCAATCTAATTCTAGTTGTTGGTTGTTGGTTGTTGGTAGTTGGTTGTTTGTTGTTGGTTGTTTGTTATTTTCCATTCCCCATTCCCCATTCCTCATTCCCCACTCTTGTTGGTTACTAGTTGCGATTAGCTCTTCGACTAACTTAGCGGCTTCATCCTCTAATTCCTCAATCGCACTTCTAATATTTTGACTTTTGACATCTGCGCAGGCAAGAGGTGATAGATTAGAAGTAAGAGAATTATTTGGACTATCAGGAATTAGCGGATCGAAATCCCAGCCCCAATCCTTAGCAATAGCCCGAGTCAAACCCAAACGATTCTTACCCGGATGACGAGCAATTGCCACAATCAAATCCCGTAACTGTCTCCCTTCTGGACATTTCCCGAAAATATGCAAACCATCCCTAATTTGCGCCTCCTTCAACTCACACAAATAACCATCAATGCGATTAACAATATCCTTTCCCTCATCCGTTAGATCCACTACCCCATCCGTTACATCCACTACCCCATCCGCTACATCCGTTACCCCATCCGTTACATCCGTTACCCCATCCGTTGCCAAATTTTCTTCTACAATCAATCGAGTAATGCGATCGCGCAGCAATGGTAACCTAGAAGGATCTAAACTTTGCGCCTCATAATACTCATCAACCAAACCTTCCAGTTGCTGCAAAGCACCATATAATTCAGCACGAGTCATTGGCGGCGTAAGATGATCGATAATTACCCCTTGGGAACGTCTTTTCGCCTGAGAACCTTCACCAGGATCGTTTACAATAAAAGGATAAAAATGAGGCATTGCCCCCAAAGCCACTTCCGGATAACAATTCTCTGATAGCGCCACACTCTTACCAGGTAACCACTCCAAATTACCATGTTTACCCACATGGACTATAGCCTGTGCCGCAAATTTTTGTCGCAGCCAATAGTAAAATGCTAGATAAGCGGTCGTTGGCTCTAAATCTGGAGCATGATAATTTAAAGATGGATCGAGATCGTACCCTCTCGATGGTTGAATACCAATAAATATATTACCCAGTTGAATACCGGGAATTGGTTGTTGGTTGTTGGTTGTTGGTTGTTGGTTGTTGGTTGTTAGTTTTTCCTTACCCATTGCCCATTCCCCATTCCCCACTCCCCACTCCCCATTACTCCAGCGATCGCAAATTCCTTTTTGCACCGCTAATGGTAAACTATTAAAATATTCGCTATATTCATCCCCATCTAAATATTGTCTAACTAAACGACCCTCCCATCCTTCTGGATCGTTAGTAATTCCCGATGTCAGTAATGTAATTAATTCATCCCCAGTTTTGGGGATATTTTCTACCAGATAGCCAGATGCCTGCAAAGCATTGAGAATTTCCACACAACTGGCGGGTGTATCTAAGCCTACCCCATTAGCAATCCGTCCATCGCGGTTGGGATAATTAGCTAAAATTAGAGCAATTCGTCTTGACTGTACTGGAGTTTGGCGCAATTTTATCCAGTTTAGAGCTAAGTCTGCCACAAACTCAATGCGATCGCGTACTGGTTCATAGACTACCACATCAGTTTCCAACAAAGGATGCCAGGTTTTCACCGACTTAAAAGAAACCGCACGAGTAATAATCCTGCCATCAACCTCTGGTAACGCCACATTCATCGCCGTATCCCTCGGCGTTAATCCCTGAAACTGTCCATTCCACTGTTCAATAGTACCACCACTGAGGATAACCTGAAAAACTGGAACATCCAGTTGTTTCCACAAAGATAACTCCGGTGTTTCACTATCTAATTTCGCCACAGAGAAACTCGTTGTCGCCAATAATAACTCAATCCCCGCCCCCTCTTGAGGATGAAAATAGTCTATGAGCGTAGCTTGTACTTCCGCATCTTGTAAAGACGAGACAAATATAGGTACAGGAGTTAACTTTCTTTCAGTTAAAGCTTGACAAAGAGCATCAATTGGTGCTGTATTTCCCGCCAAATAATG
>NZ_JAMZMM010000109.1 GCF_024178385.1 Limnofasciculus baicalensis BBK-W-15
GACTGACGCTAAAAGATCTAACAATTAGCAATTAGCCATTAGCCATTCCCCAATTTCAGTAATTTCCCGGTTAAATTCCCCAGACAGTAAAGATTATAATTCTAATTAAATCTTATAATATATAAAAATGCTTGCCAGAGTTTGGAGTGCTTCAATAGTCGGTATTGATGCTGTCAAAGTGGGTGTAGAAGTAGACGTTTCTATCGGATTACCCGGAGTCACAATTGTCGGGTTACCTGATACCGCTGTTCAAGAATCACGAGAAAGGGTAAGAGCCGCTTTAAAAAATTCCGGATTTACCTTTCCACTCAAGAGAATTATTATCAATCTTGCCCCCGCTGACTTGCGCAAAGAAGGACCTAGTTTTGATTTGCCTATTGCCGTAGGAATTATGGCAGCATCCGAACAAGTAGATCCTGATTTGTTGGGTGATTATTTATTTTTAGGAGAAGTTTCACTGGATGGCAATTTGCGCCCAGTTGCCGGAGTATTACCTATTGCAGCCGCTGCTAAAAGATTGGGGATTGTTGGTTTAATTCTTCCGGTGGATAATGTACGAGAAGCAGCAGTAGTAAAAGATTTGGACGTTTATGGATTCAAGGATTTATCAGAAGTTGCTGACTTCTTGAACAATCCAGAACGTTTTTCTCCCGTGCAAATTGATGGATTAAAAGAATTGTCCCAATCTAATTTTATCGAATTAGATCTTAAAGAAGTTAAAGGTCAATCTCATGCCCGTCGCGCATTAGAAATTGCTGCTGCTGGCGGACATAATTTAATTTTTGTTGGTCCTCCTGGTAGTGGAAAAACTATGCTAGCACGACGACTACCGGGAATTTTACCACCTTTGAGTTTTGAAGAAGCCTTAGAAGTAACCCAAATCCATTCAGTAGCAGGATTATTAAAAAATAAAGGGATGTTAATCAATAATTCCTCTGGCTCTGTATTATGTACAGAACGTCCCTATCGCAGCCCTCATCACTCAGCATCTGGTCCTTCTCTGGTAGGTGGAGGTAGCTTTCCTCGCCCAGGCGAAATTTCTCTGGCACATCGAGGTGTTTTATTTCTCGATGAATTAACCGAATTTAAGCGAGATGTATTAGAATTTCTCCGTCAACCTTTAGAAGATGGATATGTTACTATTTCTCGCACTAAGCAATCAGTCACTTTCCCCGCCCAGTTTACCCTAGTTGCTAGTACAAATCCCTGTCCTTGCGGTTACTTTGGTGATACAATTCAACCATGTACCTGTTCTCCAAAAGGACGAGAACAATATTGGGCTAAACTTTCAGGTCCATTAATGGATAGAATCGATCTACAAGTAGCAGTAAATCGCCTGAAACCAGAAGAAATTACCCGACAACCAATTGCAGAAGAATCAGCCGTGGTGCGAGATAGGGTAAAATTAGCACGGGAGCGTGCCCGTCATCGTTTCACCTCGGAAGCAACCCTAGGCTGCAACGCCCAAATGCAAAGTCGTCACCTCCAAACCTGGTGTCAATTAGATGATACTTCCCGGAATCTACTAGAAGGCGCAATTAGAAAATTAGGACTTTCAGCAAGAGCAAGCGATCGCATTCTTAAGGTAGCACGAACCATCGCCGATCTCGCTGGCGACGAAAATCTCCAACCTCACCATGTTGCAGAAGCCATTCAATACCGCACCATTGACCGAATGCAGTAGAATGGTTGTTTGTTATTTGTTGTTGGTTATTTGTTTTTTGTTTTTTGTTCAGTAAATCTTCTATCTGTAGGGTGCGTTATGCGAAAGCTAACGCACCCTCCACACTATTATTAGGGAATGGGTAATCGGCAATCGGCAATCGACAATCCGGAAACAACCAACAACCAACAACCAACAACCAACAACCAATAACCAACAACTAATTACCAACCACAAATGACCAACCACTGCGGAGGAAACGAGCCATACTTTCAGGATACGCGATCGCGCAGAAATTGATAACCAGACAAGTACTTGCCAGCCACAATAGAATAAACGTTGGAGCCATGACTACCCCAGCCGCAAACCAAGTGAATACATGAAAAACCATCACCAACGCTGGGATACAAGCCACCACAACAGCTTGTCGGATTTTTACTTGAGGGCGAAACAGTGCCACTAACACCATTGTCTGTAAAGTCAATAGCAAGTTAGCGGGAACCAAAAACCCACAGATAGAGATACAGTTGCTGCGGGAAAACTCAAATAAGATATCAAACATTCAAGGTATTTTTCTAAGAGGACATTCAATCGCAATACTACCGTGTGTGGAGTCAACTAGAATAGGCATCAGCCTATCGAAGTTTCCCGCAAAGCTTGCAGATAATCAATCGCCGCCTCTAGTTTAGAAGGATAACTATAAGAAAACTCCTCAAACCAAAGCCCTTCCTCTGACTTGGGATTTAATTTTTTCAGCCATTCAGTCGCTTGTTGGGTTAGCGCTTCCCGGCGTTTTTGCTCTCGCTGCTGACTTCTCAGTTGTGCTTCTCGCAGTTGCTCCTCTTGGCGCACTTGCTCTTGGCGCACTTGCTCCTGTTTTTTAATTTCCTCAGCTTGCTCTTGCTGTTTAAACTCAGCCTTCAAGTCAGCTAACAAATTCTCCTCAGCAGGCGATAACCAAGTTTGGGTACGAGGCGGCGGTTGATAACTCCCAGAGCCTGAAGTTGGCTTGGCAAACTCTGCCTCATCCAAAATAGACTTCTTTTTCGGAGGTTGAGTTGATTTTGGTGCTTGATATTCAGCTTTTATCTGGGCTAATAAGTCATCAATGGATTCCATAAGCCAGACTCTCAGTTTCGATAAATTATATTAAATAATAGACATTATAACACATTCTTAATGCCTCTTGACTTAGACTGGTTAGGAAACGACCTATTCTCCTGAATATTCCCAGTTTCTCCCTAAATCCTATTCATACTCGTAGAACAGGTGTCTCGCCTGTTCTACAATGGGTTACAATAAGCTGTGGGAAGATGTCTATATGATTATATTTGTACAGATGTGTATAGCTTTTAAGCTGTTACCCATTTAATTTTACAGGCAGATCTAAGCCATCAAATGGTTTCAGTCGCTAAATTATTCAATTTAGATGCGCAATAGCTTATGATACGGTTTCAAACCCTGAAATATGCCTACTTTCCTGGATGCGTCGCCCAAGGAGCCTGCCGGGAACTTTACCAATCCACCGCCGCCTTAACCCAAGCCCTAGGGATTGAACTAATTGAACTTAAAAAAGCCTCCTGTTGCGGCTCCGGCACCTTTAAGGAAGATTCCCAACTCCTCGAAGACACGGTGAATGCTCGCAATATCGCCCTAGCAGAAGAACTGAATTTACCACTTTTAACTCATTGCAGCACCTGTCAGGGAGTAATTGGTCATGTAGATGAGCGATTAAAAGACTTCCAACAGACAGACACCGCCTATATTGAACAGATTAATGGCTTACTTCGCAAAGAAAACTGTTCTCCTTATCGCGGTAGTACCGAGGTGAAGCATTTGCTGTGGGCACTAGTTACGGATTACGGATTAGAAGCACTACAAGCACGAGTCACCCGGAAGCTAGCAGGATTAAAATGTGCTGCATTCTATGGCTGTTATTTACTCAGGGGACAAAAATCTATTCCCTACGATAACCCCTTTCAACCGGAATCGATGGAAAACGTGTTTCGGGCGGTTGGCGCGACACCCGTTTATTACCGAGGGCGCACTCAATGTTGCGGTTGGCCTATTTCTAGCTATGCTACTGAGCAATCTTTTAAGATGGCAGGAAGCCATATTCAGGAAGCTATTGATGCAGGTGCTGATTGTATCGTCACTCCTTGTCCCTTATGCCATCTCAATCTCGATTCCCGTCAACCTGAAGTGGAGAAGGTAATTGGGCGGAAGTTAGGATTGCCTGTACTCCATTTACCACAGTTGGTTTCCCTCGCATTGGGAATTTCTCCGCAACAGTTGGGTTTAAGCAAACATATTGTTTCCACCAAACCTGTTTTGGAGCTGATTGGTCGTTAGTTATTGGTCATCGGTCATTGGTTATTGGCGATACATTGCCAAAATTGGCTTTTTTTTGAGGTCTCTAGACAAACCCGGGGGAACCGTGGTATTATAATTTCATAATGGGAGGATTGACCTTCATTGATAGACGCACGGATTTCCATTATCTAATTTTAACAAAAAAAATATTTTTCGTCAACCCCCGATCCCGGTTTTTTTTTATTTTTTCCCTAATTAGGAGATGTCACTCATCTGAAAACCAAATTAACGGAGTATACTCTCTTTGCGGTGGAAGACTGTCGCTCTGTTCCTTAGTGTCTTAGTGTCTTAGTGGTTTGTTAAATAGCGACTAAGATATCAGAGGATAGAGCAACCTAAGATTGTCTTCGGAAGGATAAAAAAGTTATTTTGGATTTAGATCCTGATTTTCCCTGGTAGATTAGGTAAAGTAGATGCACCCAGACCGCTAATATAACCCCATTTAATTGCTAGGGGGTGAGGGGTTACGCCCCCCAATCAACTAAATTTGACCTTTAGTCCATCCCAAGCCAACTACCACCAGACATCTATGGTTCGCAAGAAAACAACATCCCGTAAAAAACTTGACCTCACCAATCTCGACACTCTGGCGGCAACAACCCCGCTAACAGAAGAGACACTGGAATCAGAAAAACCCCAGTCAACCGAAAAGGTAGAGAAGTCAACAGAAGCTTCAATCGAGGTTAGCACCCTCCCGATTGAGGAGTTACCCGAAATTTCCACAGCAGCGACACCTGTTGCCGTAGAAAAAGAAGTATCATCGGAAGCGCCACCTATTGCCGTAGAAAAAGAAGTATCATCGGAAGCGCCACCAGCAGCGACACCTGTTGCCGTAGAAAAAGAAGTATCATCGGAAGCACCACCAGAAGCGACTCCTGTTATTGTCGCAAAAAAACCATCTCGTTCAATACCACCAGAAGCAACACCTGTTGTTGTAGCAAAAGAAGCATCTCGCTCAATATCGGCTGCACCAACTGAATTTATCCAGTTGAAGAAAAAACCACAGGTAATAGACATTCAACCTAGAAAAACTCTTGTCGAAATCAGCAATCAGGCAGGTGAAGTCTTCAAAGTAGGAGATCCGATTAAGGTAAAAGCGCCTTGGGGAGGTATTGCGATCGCAGAAATTGCGAATTTGTATCACGACAACGATGGCAACGCCTGGGTACAATACAATCCCCGCGATTCCATGCCCAAGTGGACATGGAATCGGGGATGTACTCGCGCGAGTCTGTTGGAGAAAGCTTCCTAGGGAGGTGAGAGGTTAGATGTGAGGGGTTAGAGGTAATAATCTAACCTCTTCCCCTTTTTCAGGATATTAATATTGGATATAATATTTGGTATAATGAGTAGGTAGGCATAAGGCAGTTGCAGAATAAATTCTGCCTTGATATCATTAATATGTCAGTATAAGACATAAAAACTTACCCCCGGACTGGGGGACAGACAAAAATTCACATGTTCTGCAATAAAAAACTACTTGCAGAACAAATTTCTAATTGGCAAAAGTATTAATAAATCTTGCCATCGGGAACAATTTTTTAATGTTTCCGGATCAACTCGGTATTGGGGTGCTGTTATCTACTAATTATTGAAACATTATCCGATCAAAGCCCTCACTGGCGAGAGTTGCTATGGACGATCTAAAAAATACTTCCTTTGAAAGTACAACTATTGAAAATAAAGCGATTCAGCCCCGTCTGCTCCTTCAGGCACTAGCATTTACAGTTATCTTAGCTTTCTGCGTGGATAATAGATCGCCAAATAAGAGAATGCCAATATTCCAGGCTGAGACTCCATTTTCAGAAGTTGTGGGTAATGCCGTCTTGGAGAAAGCAGCAGAGGAGGCAAAGTTGCCCATTTCCGATCTCCACCTGATCGATATTCAGCAGAAAACTTGGTCAAATCAGTGTCTAGATTTAGGCAAACCTGGAGTTTCTTGTACGAAGATGCCCATTCCCGGCTGGCATGTTGCGGTTGCGAGTAGGGAGCAACGCTGGATTTATCGTACTGATACATCAGGTAATGCGATCGAGTTAGAGAGGAGTATGAGGGAATAGGGAATGGGGAATAGGGAATAGGGAATGGGGAGTAGGGAGTAGGGAATATCAGCCACCCACAAATAACCCATCCGCTGCCACACCTACTCAAATTTCAGGCGATTTCACTGGCACAGGAAAAAGAGACTCAAACGCCAACTGACGTTGTTGTGAAGATTCTGGCGCATTATTCCACAGCGTCTCATAGAAGAAAAAAGATACTCCCGCAAATCCTCGCTGTCGCACCGCCTCAACTTGCTGTTTAATTTGAGAAAAAGCAATCGGTTTATCTTTTAAACCAGTTAAAATACCAATTCCCACCGGAATATGACTGCGAGCTACTTTAACTTCTGGTTTCTCTAATTCTGAGACAAAAACATTGAAATCATTGCGATAAATCTGAACAATCAATTCTTCCACTAAACCTCGTCTTTCCCAAGTTTCCCAATCAGCCAGAAAAAAGTCGTAAGAAAAACGCTGAGGATTAGGAGAAATAGAGATAATAACAGTAGGTTTGCGATCTTTAATAGCCCGGAATACCCGTGTTAGATAATCAGTAATCTTGTTAGCCCGCCAACGTACCCATTCTGAATCTTGAGGATCGGTGGGAGGAGACTTACCCTGGTGTTCTTGTTGGTATAATTTAACTGTAAAGGGATCGTAACCCAAATCGGATGGCAAACCAAAGTGATCGTCAAATTGAATCCCATCAACATCGTAGTTACTGACAATTTCAATAACTAAATCTTGGATAAACTGCTGTACTTCAGGATTAAAGGGATTGAGCCAAACTCTTTCGTGGCTACCTTCCTTTTTAATCCGATCGCCCTTGGCATTTTGGGTGAGCCAATCGGGATGGCGTTTGGCTAACTCGGAGTCAGCAGGTGCCATGAAACCAAATTCAAACCAGGGAATCACCCTCATCCCTTTTTGATGCCCTTGCGCGATAATTTCTTTGAGCATATCGCGCCCTTTTGTGCCAAAATCTGGATTTAGGGATTCATCGATAGGTGTGACTAAGCGCACGGCACTTCCGGTAACTTTTTCTGCTACTTTACTAGGGTAGAGGGTATAGCCCCAATTCCAGACAGTAGGATAGATGGTATTAAAATTTAGTTTTTGTAGGCGTTGGCTGGAGTCAGTGATACCTTGACTAGAAAATAAAACATTGCTATCAATATTAGTGAGCCATACTCCCCGTAATTCAGATTGAGCATTTCCAGGTGTTTGAGTCTCTACTTTGGCAATATATTGGGAAGCCACTAAACCAGTTTTTTGAGTCGCTTGACACAAAAAGGCAGCCACATCACCTCGACTTGCTAGTTGGGCGGGGTTTAATTGCCGCACATTGGGATAATTGACTACAAGTTGCTTTTCGATAGCAGCCGCGATCGCACTTTTGGAATATTCTGGAATTTTAGCAGCATCAGCAAAGGCTCCATTCAATGTATCTAAAGTCGGTTGAGTGGGGATATATTTTAATCCACTTGCCAAAGACACCAATGCTTCTACACGAGGAATATTACGCTGCGGCTGGAAGACACCACCGGGATAACCAGCGAGAAATCCAGTTTGATATGCCTTACGAATCGCCTCAAAAGCCCAGTACCCCGTTGACACATCAGCAAATTTGCCACCATTCCTTACTACTGCGGTATTGGGGAATGCCTTACCAATTAGTGTGGCAAACTCAGCCCTGGTAACTGCTGCATTCGGCTTAAAGCTACCATCTGGGTAGCCAGTAATAATTCGTTGTTGGGCTAGTTGTTGGATGCAAGATTCTGCCCAATGTCCCTGGATATCGTTAAACTGGGTTTGGGAGTAAACCGCTGTAGGTTGCCAAATTACTGCGATCGCACTGACAATACAGAGGAGTAGATACCAAACTTGACGGCCAAAAGCGCGGCTAAAAGAGACTAGCCCATCTGCAAAGGCTGTAAAAGCATTTTTGAGAAATTGTTTCATCAGAAGATAGCAAATAGACAAAATACACAATACACGCACTTAAATTATTGTCGCCAGCATTTTGAGCGAATCGGGAAAGATGGGAGTATAACCTCTCCCCCAACCCCTCTCCTACCAGGCGAGGGGAGCAAAGCTGCCGAATGGGAATAATTCTCCCCATCCCCTATCCTCTGTAAAGCGCTAGGAAACTTTTTGCA
Organism: Limnofasciculus baicalensis BBK-W-15; assembly: GCF_024178385.1. Taxonomy (GTDB): domain Bacteria; phylum Cyanobacteriota; class Cyanobacteriia; order Cyanobacteriales; family Coleofasciculaceae; genus Limnofasciculus; species Limnofasciculus baicalensis. Next base: position 8,238 of record NZ_JAMZMM010000109.1, read on the forward strand.
TATTGCAAAAGTCTCCTTTTTAGGACAAACCCACTTTCACCAATCTTCCCGGTTTCTGGATTTAGACTCAAGGCTGAAACGACGTATTCCGTAAAGAAACCCAGTTTCCGCGTAAGTCTTATATTTGTGGATCTAGCTTAACCTATTAAGTTTTATTACGGTATTGGGGATTTTTAGGGTGAGGAGTTGTTGTCTTATGGCAGGTTACAGGAGGGAATCCTTAATCAGTAAGGATTGCCAAGGCTAAAGAAAAGTTAAGTGAAACCCCAAAAATGATAAATTAAGACCAATAAAAGAAACATTAGTACATAAAAAGTCAATTAGAAAGACACTTGGTATTTTCTGATGAGTCAACAGTCTGGCTTAGACGATCAAGATTTCGGCAGACACAACAGGCAATCGCTCAAAAGGCTTGCCAGAGTAATTGCCATGTCTCAGAATCAATTCTCGCTGATTTTGGTATGCTGCAAGGGTTCACCCCAACCGCTACAAATTGTGAATGAGTTACGAGAAGTCTCCTCAATCCCCATTCAGGGGATAATTCTCAATTCACAAATTGATACCCTTTTGGGCACTATCCTCTCAGCAATTGAGGAGCCACCCCCCCCGGCATTAATTGTCTTTGGGCTAGAGTCGCTTGTGGCAATCGATCCGGTATTAAGTGCGGCTAACCTAGTGCGGGATGAGTTTCGCAAACAGTTTCCCTTCCCCTTGGTGTTGTGGATAGATGATGGGATTTTGCAAAAGCTGATTCGACTAGCACCCGATTTTAAGAGTTGGGCAGCTAACCCGATTAGGTTAGAGATTCATGACAATCGCACCGTTGAATGTGAGTTGACTGCGATCGTTGTTTAATATACCTGTTTTGAAAATGGGCAGTGGCAGCGGATGGGTTGTTTGTGGGTAGCTGTGTCTATGGGTGGGGTGGGGGATAACGGATGGGTTATTTGTGGGTGACTGATATTTCCCATTCCCCATTTGCTATTCCCAATTCCCAATTCCCTAACCGAGTTTTCACGGAGATATCCCCCATCTGGGCAGAATCTCCGTATTTTTACTGAGTGTACTTCCACCGATGTGGTATCTACGGAAATGTTTTACTTTGATACTCAGTAACAAATCGAAATACATCAGAGACTAAACCATCATGACTGTACTACTACAAAACCGCCCCGAAGCTGAAAAAGCCTTATCCAAAATTATTGCTAAGACATGGTTAGACGAAGAATTTAAGGCAAGATTTCTCTCTAATACTAATGAAGTATTGGCAGAAAACGGGTTGACTATTCCTAGTGATGTAGAATTCAGTATCCGTGAAAACACTTTAGTAGGAATGCTGAAAAGTGTCGCTGATAGTGCCGAAGGTGAGGTGGTATATGAAATTAACCTGGGTACTAAACTCACTGGAATCACAGATCGAGCAATCCACTCTTGGAATACTCAGAATGACTCTGAGTTCGTCGGTTGCCTTTAATATCCCTCCCATATACTTCAGTTACTGGTGCTGGATAGAAAATTAATAGGTAAGAAATTAAAATTATAAATTCCTTTTCTATGAGGCTGGGCGTGGCTCAGTCCATTTTTATAGAAACAGGATTTACACAGCGATGCTACTTATAGTGGGGATCGTCCGTTAGCTTCCCATAACGCATTCTACAGATGGAGGCTTTGCGTAAGTCATGTCTCAATTACTACACCTCAGAAACCCGGTTTCTTCAAGAAACCGGGTTTCTCTGTAGAAATCTATACGGTGGGCAATGTTGTTGAATCTGCTGTGGGATTTGCAGGACTTACGCAAAATCTGTCACTAAACTCTATATATAGTAGGGTGCGTTACATAACGCACCCTACAGTTATTGAGAATGGTGCTGCACCTCACTCACTTGAAAACCGCCGCAATCCGTAATACAGATGTCTCGCCTGTATCTGGTAAGGCTGGTAAAGCAAGCCATACTCGTCATACAGTATGTAATACAAGCACGGAACTAATTCAGTAATTTACCCCTGGCGGATCTGAAATCTAGAGACTAGACTGGTGCAGTATGTAAGTCGGAATTAAGAATTTATGGGCTTGCGCATCTCGTTATCTTTGCCCTTTCTACACCGGATCATCAGTGAGAAAACCCTAGAATGGCTCAAAAGCATAGTCTTAACCCTGATCCTGACTATCTCCCTAGTCCCGATCCTACCCTCAAACGTCTATGCTGCAGCAGAGACTATTCAGTTTGGGCATATCACCGTTGACGAGGGATTATCTCAAAGTGGTATAAGCTGCATCTTCCAAGACAGTCAAGGTTTTATGTGGTTTGGCACGCAGGATGGGCTAAATAAGTATGACGGATATAATTTTACAGTCTATAAATACAAAGAGGGCAATCCTAATTCCTTATCCGATAATTTCGTTGCTTCAATTTATGAGGATAAGTCAGGTAACCTCTGGATTGGTACAGATAGTGGGGGATTCAACAAATTCAACCGCAAAACTGAGCAGTTTACCCATTACAAGTATGACTCCGATAACCCAAATAGCTTAGGGGCGAATCGTGTCTTGTCAATCTATCAAGACAAATTGGGTACGCTGTGGATTGGTACAGATGGCGGTGGGCTTAATCAGTTTCACCCTGAAACTGAGGATTTTACTCGTTACAAATACAACCCGGAAGATTCTCATAGCTTAGGAAACGATAGCGTATCTTCTATTTATGAAGATACATTGGGAAACCTCTGGATTGGGACAAATGGCGGGGGACTCAACAAACTCAATCGGGAAACTGGGCAATTTACTCGTTATACTTATAATCCCTCCAACCCAAACAGCTTGAGTAACGATTATGTTTTATCAATTTATGAAGATCGAGCTAATCAGCTTTGGATTGGGACAAATGGTGGGGGACTCAACAAACTAAACCGGGAAACCGGAGAATTTACCCACTACCAAAAGAATCCAGATAACCCGAATAGTTTGAATAACAATACCGTCAATAGTATTGCTGAAGATCGTTTTGGTAATCTCTGGCTAGCCACAACAAGCTGGTATGGGAAGTCTTATGGTAAAGGGCTGGATAAGTTTGACCCAAAAACAGAAGAGTTTACTCATTACACTGTAGATCCAGATCATCCCAATAGCTTGAGTGAGAATTTAGTTATCTCTATCTGGAAAGACAAGTCGGAACTCCTGTGGATTGGTACTGCTATGAGTGGGATTAATACTTTAGACACAAAAGACGCAAAATTTATCCATTATAAAAATGATCCAGCTAATCCCAATAGCTTGAGTGGGAATCATATCATGTCAATTATTGAAGACAAGGCTGGTTTAATCTGGATTAGTACGGCAGAAAACGGAATCGATTCCTTGGATCGCCAAACCGGAACCTTTACCCATTACACCCACGATCCCAACAACTTAAATAGCCTAAGTAGTAACAATGTTTGGTCAATTTACGAAGATAAAAATGGGAATTTCTGGGTTGGTACTTTTGGCGGTGGATTGGATAAGTTCGATCGTGAAACTGGGACATTTACTCACTATACCTACGATCCTAATAACCCAAATAGCTTGAATGACAATACCGTCGCATCAATCCATGAAGATCGTTTAGGCAATCTCTGGATTGGTACGTTTAGTGGTGGACTTAACAAATTAGATCGGGAAACTGGAATATTTACCCATTACACTCACGATCAGAAAGATCTCAATAGCTTGAGTGATAATAATGTCTGGGTAATTTATGAAGACAGATCTGGGAGACTCTGGGCTGGGGGTTATGGCACAGGTGGGCTTAATAAATTTAATCGAGAGACTGATAAATTTACTCAATATCTACACGATCCAAATAATTCTAACAGCCTGAGTTATAACCGGATTGATGCTATCTATGAATATCCAACAGGAACACTTTGGATTGGTACTTTTGGTGGTGGACTTGATAAGTTCGATATCGCTACCGAAACCTTTACCCATTACACAGTAGCCGAGGGTTTACCCAACAATTCGGTAATTGGCATTCTACCAGATGATGAAGGAAATCTTTGGTTAAGTACTGGGAAAGGATTATCCAAATTTAATCCGGAAACTGAAACTTTTAGAAATTATGATGTCAGCGATGGACTTCAGGGTAATGAGTTTGATGGGGTGAAAGCCAATCTCAAAAGTAAAACAGGGGAGATATTTTTTGGGGGATTGAATGGTTTTAATAGCTTTTATCCCGAACAAGTGAAAGATAATCCCCACATTCCTACGATTGCGATTACCGATTTTAAAATCTTTGAAAAGCCAGTCACCCTGGCTGGAGCAATTTATACCAATCCAGCGATCGATTTATCCTACAAAGATAACTTTTTCAGTTTTCAATTTGCCGCTCTTGACTATACCAATCCTGCCAAAAACCAGTATGCTTACAAATTAGAAGGATTTGACGAAGATTGGATTTACTCAGGTACTCGACGCTATGCTAGTTACACCAATCTTGATGGCGGGAATTATATCTTTCGGGTGAAAGGTTCTAATAATGATGAGGTTTGGAATGAGGAAGGTGCTGCTATCCATATCTACATTACTCCTCCACCGTGGAAAACTTGGTGGGCATACTGTATTTATTGCCTAGGATTAGCTGCTGCTGTTTCTGGATGTATATTGTGGCAGATGAGAGAAAATGCTTTAAAGAAGGAAAAAGAAATTAATCAATTTCGCATTAGATTAATTTCTTGGGTAACCCACGAATTCCGCACACCGCTGACTATAATTCACTCATCCGAACAAATACTGCAACGCTATAGTAACAACTTACATGAGGATAAACGACTGAAGTATCATGGACGTATTCAACAGGGGATCTACAAGATGAATCATCTTGTAGATGAGGTTCTACTTATGACTCAAGTGGAACAAGATCAACTGGAATTCACTCCTGCATCAATAGATGTAATTGCTTTCTGCAAGGAAATTATAGAGTCTTTGAAAAATTTATCTTCCAATCACGATATCATCTTTAGTACTGATGGTATTTGTAGTAATGTTCAGATGGATACCAACCTATTGAGGCATATATTTGAGAATTTACTATCTAATGCGATTAAATATTCTCCAGAGGGAGGCAATGTTATATTTTCTCTAATTTGCCACAATGGAGAAGCGGTTTTTTCTGTGAAAGATAATGGTATTGGTGTTCCCCCTGACGAAGTAAAGAATTTGTTTAAAGATTTTAAACGAGCTGCTAATGTTGGTAATATCAAGGGGACGGGATTGGGGCTATCCCTTGTCAAGAAATGTGTAGAGGTACATGGGGGTAAGATTACTGTAGAAAGTGAGATTGGAAAAGGAAGTATCTTTACCGTAACTCTACCATTGTCTTAGCGATCAGTCTATTGTATTTGTGGGGAGTCCTCTATATCTGAGATCTTGCACTGATATCATGTCCGATAGCATCAGACTTGTACAAACAGGCTCGTAGTAAGGACTTTAGTGCTTTACAATAGAGCATTCTCAGGCCCTAAAGTGCCTACTACAAACCATCTTAACAAAGCCGGACTTGATCTGAGTTAACTATTTTTGATATACTTTTATTGATTACTGGATTAAGTCAACAACGATCGCTAATTTTTGTGGGTGGGAGTAATTCAATCAGTTGTACTCATTCTGACACATTGCAACAATGATGGAAATCCTAGCCGTACTCTCAGTGGCGGCAGCAGCAGGTATGAGGATTGCTCTGCCTCTGTTGGTTATTGGCTTGTTGCAAAGTGACAACCTCTGGTATCAAATCCCCCTCCTATCTCACATTGATCCCTTCGTCTTGCTCTGTATCTTAACTAGTTGGTCACTTTTTGAACTATTTGCCTCCAAAAAGCTGCTCGGGCAGAGGGTATTACAGGTTTTCCAACTCCTATTTAGTCCAGTTGTGGGAGCAATTATGGGGATTGCTGTGGCTAGGTTTGCTGAAGCCCCTACTCCATTTATCTGGATATGCGGTATAGTTAGCAGTTTATTTGCTTTTGTGCTTCAGCTTGTCCAGGTTGGCTGGTTTTATCGGTTGCGGGGTTTGCCTATCTGGTTAGTCTCTCTTCAGGATATTTTGTGTGTTGCTTTGGTGATATTTGCCTTTGATGCCCCTCAGCAGGGAGGATTAATCGCTTTACTACTATTATGGCTGGCAATTCGCAGCTCTGGACATTGGCATCGCTGGTATAGTAAAAGTCAAAAGCCAGATAGATAGTAGGGTGCGTTACATAACGCACCCTACGAATCAGACGGCTCCCAATATTTTAAAGGGCTTGCGCTCTTAGCCATGCCACGGGTAAATGGAGTAACTTGCGAGGGGTGGGAACATAGGCTCTTTGATGGAAGACATCATATTGATTTCGTTCAATCACATCTAGAATACCTTTGTAAAGCATCGTCGCCGCCCAAACTGGCCAACGAGAATCGCGACATAGTAACCCAATCGCCTTTTCTGCTTGGGTGTAGAAGTTATGGGCGCGTTGAATTTGAAACCGCATCAATTCTTGCCACCTTTCGTCTACAACTCCATTAAATAAATCTGCCTCAGTATAGTTAAACATAGCCAAATCTTCTAAAGGCAGGTAAATTCGTCCTCGCTGGGCATCTTCTCCAACATCTCGGAGGATATTTGTCAACTGCTTGGCGATTCCCAGTGCGATCGCTTCTTCCATCGGGTTGTTCGCATTAGGAGAATTCCATGGCGTTTTCCCCCAAGAGCAATCTAAACCCAGAACCGGACTAGTCATTAATCCTACAGTTCCAGCTACTCTATAACAATAGAGCTTTAACTCTTCAAAAGTTTCATAGCGACTGCGGTGTAAATCCATCCGCTGACCTGCAATCATATCCCGAAATGGATTAATATCCATGGGGAATCGTTCCAGTGTATCGACTAAAGCGACATCGGTGTCATCTACTGGTTCCCCGGCGAAGACGGATTCCAGTTGTTTTTCCCACCTATCCAGGGTTTCTGTTGTGGTTAAGCGAGCTTGGGGACCGTCTACCAATTCGTCAGTCCGCCGACACCAAACATATATTGCCCAGATGGCGCGACGTTTCTGTGCTGGCATTAACCATGTTGCCAGATAAAACGTTTTGGCGTATTTTGCCGTAATCTGACGACAGATTTCGTAAGCGTCAGACTGGGAGGCCAACTTTCTCATGAGTGGAGGTTTAGGCAGTTGAAGCATTCGTTGCAGGTGGGAAGCTAGGGACTAGGGACTAGGGGCTAGGGACTAGGGGGTTGGAGTAGAAACTAATTTAGTTTCTGATTCCTGGCGACTAACGCCTTGAGCCTGACTCCTTGCGATCGCCTGCGCTGTCAGCTTACCAGAAAGTACGGCACCTTCCATACTCGCGAGATAACGTTGCATGGTGTAATCGCCAGTTAGATAAAAATTGGCGATGGGCGTTTCTTGGGAGGGACGGTACTGTTGTCGTCCTGGGGTTGCTTTATAAACAGAACGTGGAGTCTTGACAACGTGATATTTTATCAGTTTTGCGGGGTTATCTGAACCAAAATGATTGGGAAATAGTTTTTCTAGCTCGATTATCGTGGCAGCTACTATATCTTCATCAGATTTACCAATCCAATCTTTGGCAGGTGCTAAGACTAATTCCAGCATTGAGCGATTGGGGTTGGCATATTCCCGACAGGTATTGCTCATGTCGGCATAGACACTGAGGAGGGGCGAGCGTGAAAATAAAAGATGGTCGATATCTGTTAGTTTACGGTCAAACCAGAGGTGAACGTTAATCACCGGGACTCCCTCTAACCCATTAAGCTGTTTGAAGAAATCCATTTTCTCCCAAGCTTCGGGTAGCATTAACTTTAAGGGATCGACTGGCATGGCTGACACGTAAGCATCGGCTGTCAATACTTCTTTTGCTGCACCATTGACTCCCTGAAGCTGGAATCCTCTGACTGTACCATCTGAATTGAGCAAAAATTCTTGCAAAGGCGCATTCAATCGGACTTCTCCGCCCCGTTCGGTAATATAGTCTACTAGAGGTTGGCAGAGTCGCTCGGTGGGGGCACCATCAAGGAATGCCATTTTAGAACCATTTTTTTCCTGAAGGAAGCGATTCAAGGCAGTTAAGACTACTGTTGCTGAAAGTTCATCGGGGTTAATAAAGTTCAGCGCCTTCGACATGGCAATGAAAACTTGCTTCTCGACTCGCGGTGGCACATTTTGCCGCTTCAGCCACTCAGAGAAGGAATACTTGTCCATCTCCTCGACATACTTCTGTCCCTGAATTATCGCCGGAATTAAACCCAGACCAAAGCGAATCTTCTCTGGCCAAGTTAGCATGTCATTATTACGCAGAATTGCGATAAGACCGTTAACTGGAGCAGGTAAATCCGGAAAATCGAACCGGGAGTAAGTACCGGGTTTCTCTGGCTGATTGAAGATCATTGTATGATCTTTCCACTGCAACCGCTCTTCGATGTCTAATTCTTTAAACAGTTGCAGCATATTCGGATAAGCACCGAAGAAGATGTGCAAACCCGTTTCGTACCAGTCCCCGTCTTCGTCTTTCCAAGCGGCAACTTTCCCTCCTAAAACGTTTCGACGTTCTAGGATAATTGGGGTATGACCCGCGTCTGTGAGGTATTTTGCGCAGGAAAGTCCTGCTAAACCCGCTCCAGCGATCGCAACTCGCATGTGATAGTACTACTCTAAAAA
>NZ_JAMZMM010000546.1 GCF_024178385.1 Limnofasciculus baicalensis BBK-W-15
ACTCAAAACTCTCCCCTCCTCCTCGTTGGTGGTACAGGTTTATATATAAAATCGATAGTACGAGGATTAAAAATTCCTAGAGTCGCACCTAACTCAGAATTGCGATCGCAACTTTCCGCTTTAGGACAAATTCAACTATACCATTTCCTGCAACAAGTCGATCCGATTGCGGCGCAAAAGATTCATGCTAATGATGAAGTGAGAACATTACGAGCATTAGAAGTATTTTACGTGACTGGAGAACCTATTTCACAACAACAAGGGGAAAATCCGCCCAATTATCCCATTTTTCAGATTGGTTTAGACTGTCAATCTGATGCCCTTACTCGTAGAATCGCAAAGCGCACTGAAGAAATGCTCGAAATGGGATTAGTAAAGGAAGTAGAAACTCTTTGTAAAAAATACCGTTGGGATTTACCGCTATTGGATACATTAGGTTATCGAGAAATCAAACAATATCTGGCGGGTGAAGTTTCTCTTAATGAAGCCAAAGATTTAACTGTTTTACACACCAGACAATTTGCTAAACGACAGCGTACTTGGTTTCGGGCTATTCCAGAAATAGAATGGTTTGATGTGGATAGTTATGATTTATTAGAGGAAGTTTGGCGGTTTATCGGTGAGAGGTTGAGTAGTTTTGAGGAATAGTGTGGGGATTGGACTTTTTTTTAACGCAGAGGTGCGCAGAGGATTTCACAGAGGTACGCAGAGGTTTGTAGGGGTATTCGCGTAGCGTTCCCACAGGGTAGCATTCGGGCGGATAACAACAAAAACCAATAAAATTGTCTCCGAATGCTTCACCCTGCTTTTACAAATAACACAAAAATAACATCCGCGATCGCAAAATTATTTTTATTGTCAGGCATGGGGAAGTATTCCTGTATTTATTTATGGACGATTATAATCATGCCTTAACCATAAGTTAAATCTAAATTAACCCAAAGTTACTAGCCAATACTCTATAATAATACAGAGATAGACACGCCATAAAATTAAAGTTAAAATTGACGCAAAACTCGATCTATCAAGTGTATATGTAAATGACGTGTCTTAATTAAATAAATCGTTGTATGTTATCTCTCCAGAAAAATTACCAACATTTACTACTGCCTCCCCAACATGAGATGGCACATCTCACTCTAGACTCAACCCTTCAAGAATTATCACTTTATAACATTTCAATTGACGCTTCTCAACTGGGTAAAGATGTCAGTTATTTATTTCAGCTAAATCCTCTATTACCAGGCGTTATTCTCACTCAGGAAGGGAAATTTGCCGGAATGATTTCCAGACGGCGTTTTTTGGAACAGATGAGTCGTCCTTATGGATTGGAGCTATTTTTAAAGCGTCCTTTGGGTTCATTATATCGCTTTGTGAACGTGGAAGTATTGAAGTTTAGAGGAGATACTAAAATAGTAGAAGCAGTACGGAGTTCCCTACAACGTTCGCCAGAGTTACTCTATGAACCAATTGTAGTGGAGGTAGAGCCGAACAAGTATCAATTATTAGATATACATCAGTTACTAATAGCTCAATCACAAATTCACGAGCTAGCTACTCAGCTTCTCCACGAACAAACCCAAGCCCAGATGATGCAAACCGAGAAAATGGCAAGTTTGGGAAAAATGGTAGCAGAAGTTGCTCATGAAATGAAAAATCCCCTCGGTTGTATTTCTGGTAATTTTGAATTTATTTCTAACTACTGCGCTCAACTGCTCAATATTGTGTCAGCTTATGAATTAGAAGTACCCCAGATATCTCATGAGTTAAATGAACTAAAAATAGAATCAGAGTTAGAATTTATATCAGAAGACTTACCAAAAATTATTAAAAGCATGACAAATGCTGCCAAACGATTGACTCAAATTGTTCGTAGCTTGAACAGTTTTTCTCACATGGATGAATCAAAACGTCAACCTGCTGATATCCACGAATGTATTGACAACACTTTGATTATCTTGAATAATTACCTCAAAGGTGATATTAAGTTAATTAAAAATTACGGCAACTTGCCGCCAGTAAATTGCTATTCTGGTCAATTAAGTCAAGTCTTTATGAATATTATCAGTAATGCTATTGATGCTTTAACAGATAAAATTAAAGATCGAGAAAATAGCTCAACAATCTGGCAACCGAAGATTGAAATTCACACAACTATTTTGGAAGTGAAAGATAGGGAATGTGTATCAGTACGGATTACGGATAATGGCCCAGGGATACCTCTAGCTATTCAACAGCGAATTTTTGAGTCATTTTTCACCACAAAACCAGTTGGTAAGGGCACAGGATTGGGTTTAGCAATTAGCCATCAAATTGTGACGGAAAAACATGGTGGACAATTGCTGATGAAATCTGAACCGGATATAGGTACGGAGTTTCAAATTCTCCTACCATTAGTAGCTTAACTTGTCTAATAGCACCATTTTTAATTACCTCCGGGCGAATGTAATTCGCGTCTATACAAACGTAGGCGTTAGCCTTCCCGAAGGGTAGTCAGTCTGCGCGGACTAATTAATGAAACATCAAGGATGTAACAACCCGCGAAGGCGGGTTTTGTCTGTGTAGCTGCGGTTTCAACCGCCAAGCTTCTGAGATAATTTAAGCTACCTGTAATCCTGGTGTAAATTGTTTCAGTTGTGGCAAAGTTTTTCCTTCTTCAAGAATTGTCTCAATTAGCATTTCGATTACCTCTTTAGCATTTTTGAGCGCTTCTTCATAAGTATCGCCGTGAGTGCAGGGCTGCATGACATCCTCAAATTCCGGCAAGAATACAATATAACATTGATCTTCATCTGACCACTGAATTATGATGGTGTAGTGGTAATTCATGTTTATTTTTCTGGATATGGGGCTGCTTTTTTTAACGCAGAGGTACGCAGAGGTTGGGAGAGAGGTACGCGGAGGTTTTTTGGGGAATTTTGATGGGGATAAGGGATATTATATTGATATATTG